>AP025685.1:913262-1217682 GCA_022846635.1 Salmonella enterica subsp. enterica serovar Choleraesuis | reverse complement strand
AGAAGCTGACTGGTAAGGCTGTCGGCAGTTGCCACCAGATTACGGTTACGGTAATCGGCCAGCACGAACGGATTAACATCCGGAACGACCAGCGGCACATCCGGCTCCAGGGCAAACAGGCCGCTGCTGTCGATAACCAGGCAGCCAGCGTTGGTGGCTTCTTCGGCATAACGAGCGCTAGCTTCAGCGCCGGCCACAAAAAAGGCCAGTTGTGCCTGGGTCCAGTCAAAGTCGCTGGCATCCTGAATTTTCAGGCTTTTGCCGTTAAAACGGCGGGTCTCACCTGCGCTTTCGCTGCGGGCCAGCAGCGCAAGTTCGCCAACCGGGAATTGACGCTCTTCCAGCAGTTCCAGCAGCGCTTCACCGACAGCGCCGGTTGCGCCCAAAATAGCAATACTCCAGCCTTCAGACATAGGATGGTACTCCAGATAAAAAGGCCCCGTGGCCAGTGCCCCGAGGCAGAACAGGGTTATGCGTTGGCTTCAAAAACCGCATTGAATCCGAGTTTAGTCAACAGTTCGGCGCTGGCGGCATCATCGCAAACCACGGTCAGCGACGACCATTCGCGACGCTCCTGGTAGTATTTACGCAGCTTATCGAACTCGCCCGGGATCCCCGCAACTTTACGCAGCGGCGCATCATCGCGGCGCACATCATACACCAGATGAGACAGGCGCTTGAACGTTGCCTGGTCCAGCGCACCGTGGAAAGTAATGCGGCCAAACTCCGGAGCAGGCAGCAGCGAAGAAAGCGCCACCGTCTGCGGCTGACCTATAAACTGGCTGTATGCCTCAAATACCTGAGTGGTGCCGCGGGCTTTGCCTTCCAGGGTGTAACCAGCAATATGCGGCGTGCCGATATCTACCTGAGCCAGCAGCTCTTGAGAGAGCATTGGTTCGTTTTCCCAGACATCCAGCACCGTAGACAGCTCCTGCCCTTCGGTCAGGCATTTCAGCAGCGCGCTGTTATCAACTACCGCGCCACGGCAGGCGTTAATCAAAATAGTGCCGGGTTTCAGGCGACGAATAAGTGCCTCATCCGCCAGGTGCAGGGTTTTATACTGCCCCTCTTTGTAAAGCGGAGTGTGGAAAGTCACGATATCGGCCTGCTCAACGATAGTTTCCAGCGAGCACCAGTCACCGGCATCGCCTTTATCGGCACGCGGCGGATCGCACAGTAAAGTGCGGATACCCAGAGCTTCAAGGCGGGCCTGCAGGCGAGAACCCACATTGCCCACCCCAACAATACCCACGCAGCGGTCGCTTAACGCAAAGCCGTCGCGCTCAGCCAGCAGCAGCAACGAGGAGAAAACGTATTCCACAACCGCAATCGCATTGCAGCCGGGTGCGGCAGAAAAGCCGATGTTAGCAGCGGCCAGAGCCTTTTCATCCACGTGGTCGGTTCCCGCCGTTGCGGTACCAACAAAGCGTACCGGCGTGCCGGCAAGCAGTTCCTGATTGACTTTAGTGACCGAGCGAACCATCAGCGCATCGGCATCGTTCAGCTCATTAAGGGGAATCGGCCGTCCAGGAACCGCAGTCACCTCACCCAGGCGGCTGAACAGTTCGCGGGCGTACGGCATATTTTCATCAACGAGAATTTTCACGTTTTGTACCTGTGTCACAACAAGGAGAAAGGAGCGGCGCTATACCGCCGATCTGGCTGGTTAACCGCGAGGAAAATCGCTGTCAACCCTGCAATTACGGGCGCTAAGTGTGCCATAATCTGGCCATCAGGCATACTCAGGCCGAAGTAAACCTATGCATTTACCGCCGTCAGACTAAGGATTGATTATAATGCAACCCATTCAGGGCGTTTCCTCCCCCACTCTTGGTGAACCCCCGGGCACTTCCCAGGCGGGAGAGCAACCGCTCTCGACCCAGCAGCGCACCGTGCTGGAACGTCTGGTAACCCGAATTGTGGCCCAGGGACAACAGCAGACGGCTGAAGTATGGGCTGCATTGCGCCACGATCTGGGCCTTGCACGTGATACCACACTGCTGGCGCGTCACTTTCCGGCGGCGGAACAAAACCTCAATTCCCGTCTCAGCTCAGCACTGAGTCGCCAGAATGAGCGACAGACTCTGGCTCAACTCACGGCGATGCTGGGCCAGGGCAATAATCGCCAGGCGGTATGTGACTATATTCGCCAAACCTATAACCAAACCGCGTTAAGCCAGCTTACCGCCGAGCAACGCAGCGAAGTTTTGCGCCTGCTGACTTCTGGTGAACTAACTATTCCCCAGCCGCAACAAAGGCCGCAAACCGACCGGCCGCTGTTACCTGCCGAACACAACACGCTTAATCAGGCGGTCATTAAGCTTGCTGCGGCCACCGGGGAACCGGCTAAACAGATTTGGCATACTTTGCTTGAGCTGGCGGGAGTTAAAGAAGGAGAGCTTCTCCTGGCACGCCACTATGCGCCTCTGACAACCTGGCTTCAGGCTCAGCTTACGCTGGCGCCGCTGGAAGAAGTTACGCTACGCCAGTTCAATCAGGCATTGAAAACACCGCTGGATGATGGCGAGTGGCAGACCTTACGCGATGCTGGTAAGGACAGGCAAAACCTGACGGCTCAAAGCCTGTTGACGCCGGTTCAGGTACAGGAGCTGCTGAGTCAACTAGTATTGCTGCGTACCGGCCAGCCTCTGACCGCACCTATACAGCCCCAGCATATTAATCCTATCTGGCGTCCGTTTATCGCCCCCATCGAGCGCGGCTACCAGGCACTATCTACCCGCCCGGCAATGCTACTGCTGGCGGGTATTTTGATAGCGCTGGCTATTGGCTGGCTTATCGGCTGGTAACCGTTTTCTGACGCCCCAGAGAAACCAACACCAACATCAGGCCTAGCAGCGCCGCCACCGCCCCGGCAAGGAACGCCGAGGAGTATCCCCAAAACGATACCAGCATTCCCGTCAACGGCCCCGACAATGCGTAAGCGATATCCTGAAATGCCGCATAGCCACCCAGCGCTGTACCGCGCACCTGGGCAGGTACCCGCTTAACCACTTCGACACCAAGCGCCGGGAATACCAGCGAGCAACCACATCCGGTTAAAGCCGCACCGGCAAGCGCCCAGCCCGCTGATGGAGCCTGCCAAAGCAATAACAGCCCCAAACTTTCGACAATGAAAGAAGCGTAGGCTACCTTCACGCCGCCAAAACGATCGGGTGTCCAGCCCAGTAAAATTCGGACAACAACAAAAGCGCCGCCAAAAGCGCTGAGCGTAAAGCCCGCCATTGCCCAGCCGCGGCTAACAAAATAGAGCGATACGAAGGTACCAATCGTGGCAAAACCAACCCCCTGAAGCGCCAGCCCCATTCCCGGTTGCCAGATAAGGCCTATCACGCTAAATAGCGGCATACGCTCGCCTTTAAGCGCCGCAACCTTACGAACGCTACCATTAACCGCCCAGGCCAGCAGCGGTAAGCACATGGTTGTCGCCGCCAGTACCGTAAATCCGAAGCGGCTATGCAGCCACAGGCCAAGCGGTGCGCCTACCGCCAGGGCACCGTAAATCGCCATTCCGTTCCACGACATCACCTTGCCAGAACGGCGCGGCCCTACCAGGCCCAGTCCCCAGGTTAACGCACCGGTAAGCAACTGGCTTTCACCAAACCCAAGGATAAGACGCCCAATCAGCAGCAGCCCCAGCTTAACCGGTGCGTCGACCGGCAGTAGTCCCGCTAACAGCCACGCGCCCCCGGCCAGTCCACAGGCCAGCATCCCCTGCAAAGCAGAGCGTTTAGCGCCAAACTGATCGGCAAGCCTGCCGGCGTAACCACGGGTCAAAACCGTCGCCAGGAACTGAATTCCCACCGCAATGCCGACCACAACGTTGCCGTAGCCTAACTGCTGGTGAACAAATAGAGGAATGACCGGCAAAGGCAGGCCGACCGTAAGATAAGTAAGAAAAACCGCGAACGCGACGCGAAACAGGGAAAAATTCCCGGATGGTGAAACTTGAGAGTCTGTAACTGCAGACATTGGCTTACTCCAAAAAATACGGAGCAGGCGGGAAATAACCACGCCCTCTCCACCTGTTTATCAGGTTAAAGGTGCGTTGGTTGACGTAAACGCTTACGCAATATCAGAGATACTGGGAGCAGGAATTTTGCCAGCGCAAAAAAGGGCTGTCAATGCGGCCTGACGCGCCTGTGTGCTCTGAGCGACCGGAGATCGCAGGTATTTATCCAGTTATCAGCAGAAGGCAGGCGTAATGCTCATCAGCTTAAAATCCCTGCCGGGCATGGCCTTAACGCGGGTAATAAAACGTCTTTCAGGACGGATCACAGGTAATAAAAAAGGGAGCCTTAGCTCCCTTTTATAACGCTTACCGGTGGTATTACGCTTTGTATTTACGCATAACCAGAGTGGCGTTGGTGCCGCCAAAGCCGAAGCTGTTGGACATCACAACGTCCAGCTCACGTTCGGTAGGTTTGGTGATGATATTCATCCCTGCGGCTTTTTCGTCCAGCTCATCAATGTTAATGCTTGGCGCGATAAAGCTGTGTTCCAGCATCAGCAGGCTGTAGATAGCTTCCTGCACGCCAGCGGCACCCAGAGAGTGGCCGGTCATTGCTTTGGTCGCAGACAGCGCTGGCGTGTTGTCACCGAATACTTCACGGATAGCGCCCAGTTCTTTCAGGTCGCCGATTGGAGTAGAAGTACCGTGGGTGTTCAGGTAATCAACTGGCTTATCGAGGTCGGCCATTGCCATCTGCATGCAGCGCACTGCGCCTTCACCCGATGGAGCAACCATGTCAGCACCGTCGGAAGTTGCGCCGTAGCCAACAACTTCAGCGTAGATGTGAGCGCCGCGCGCCAGAGCGTGCTCCAGCTCTTCTACAACAACCATACCGCCGCCGCCTGCAATAACGAAACCATCGCGGTTTGCGTCATAGGTACGGGAAGCGCGTTCTGGCGTTTCGTTGTATTTGGTAGACAGTGCGCCCATTGCGTCAAATTCGCAGGCTGCTTCCCAGCTCAGCTCTTCGCCGCCGCCGGCAAAGACGATGTCCTGTTTGCCCATCTGAATCTGTTCAACGGCGTTGCCGATGCAGTGTGCAGAGGTAGCGCAGGCAGAACTGATAGAGTAGTTCACACCGTGGATTTTGAATGGCGTAGCGAGACAGGCAGAAACGCCGGATGCCATCGCTTTAGTGACCAGATAAGGCCCTACCGCTTTCAAACCACGTTTGCTACGCATAGCGTCAGCGCCATAAACGTAGGAACGAGCGGAACCGCCGCCGGAACCAGCAATCAGACCAACGCGCGGGTTGTTCTGATACACCTCTGGTGCCAGGCCTGCGTCTTCCACGGCTTCCTGCATGGAGAGATAGGCATAAATAGAGCAATCGCTCATAAAGCGCATGACTTTGCGGTCGATTAACCCGGTAGCGTCCAAATCTTTAACGTTACCCCAGACATGGCTACGCATACCGGAATCTTTCAGTTCTTGAGAGAAAGTGATCCCTGAACGACCTTCCCGCAGGGATGCCAGGACTTCCTGCTGGTTATTACCGATGCTGGAAACGATACCCAGGCCAGTAATGACTGCACGTTTCATTCAATACCTCTTCCACTGCACAATATTTAAGAATTCGAGTCGCACAATAGCGTACAGTTGTACGCCGAACAAGTCCGATCAGCATAATAATAGTAAATTTGCGCCTGCCATCGCACCTCGCTAAGATCGAGGCAACAGCCTGCCAGACGAGCAATTTACGTGCAACCGACCACAATACAGACCGCCAGCCTGACGTTTAACGCCGAGGGTACACCTGTTTCCCGAGAGTTCGACGACGTCTACTTTTCTAATGATAACGGCTTACAGGAGACTCGCTACGTCTTCCTTGATGGAAACGGGTTCCCACAGCGCTTCACCAGCCATCCGCGTCCAGAGCTTTATATTGCCGAAAGCGGTTTTGGCACCGGGCTAAACTTTCTCACGCTGTGGCAGGCATTTGACGCCTTTCGGGCAGAAAATCCCGATGCCACATTGCAGCGTCTGCACTTTATCAGCTTTGAGAAGTTTCCCCTCAGCGCCGACGACCTCGCGCTGGCGCATGCCCACTGGCCGGAGCTAGAGCCGTGGGCCAAAGCGTTACGCGCCCAATGGCCAATGGCCTGGCCCGGTTGCCACCGCCTGCTGCTGGACGGCGGGCGGATTACACTCGATTTATGGTTTGGCGATATTAATCACCTGGTATCACAGCTTGATGACAGCCATAACGGCCAGATAGATGCCTGGTTCCTTGACGGATTTGCCCCGTCTAAAAACCCGGATATGTGGACGCCCGTACTGTTTAATGCCATGGCGCGATTGTCTCGGGCAGGCGGAACCCTGGCAACATTTACCGCCGCAGGATTTGTCCGCCGCGGGCTTAACGAGGCCGGATACCAGGCGGTAAAACGCAAAGGTTTTGGCCGTAAGCGTGAAATGTTAATTGGGGAGCTTCCGGCGGCCCTGCCCCAATCAGCAGCCACCCCGTGGTATGCCCGCCCGGTCTCAATAACGCATGAAGCCGCGATTGTCGGCGGCGGAATAGCCAGTACTCTATTGGCGCTAATGCTATTAAGACGAGGCTGGCAGGTTACTCTTTATTGTGCCGATGAGCAGGCCGCTAACGGTGCATCCGGCAATCGCCAGGGAGCGCTCTACCCGTTGTTGAGCGCACACGATCCGGCCATCGATGGTTTCTTTCCGGCCGCTTTTGGGTTTGCCCGGCGGCTCTATGACAACCTCGGAATAGATTTCGACCATGACTGGTGCGGCGTGACGCAACTGGGCTGGGATGAAAAAAGCCTGGGCAAGATTGATCGCATGCTCAGCCTGACGCCTCCGGCAGAACTGGCTCGCGCGGTCACGGCTGAACAGGCAGCCGCTGACTGTGGTCTCCCAGTGAGCTGCGGTGGTATCACTTATCCGCAGGGTGGCTGGCTCTGCCCGCAGCAGTTGACCCAAAGGGCGATAGCTCTGGCTGAAACTCAGGGGCTGGTGGTGCATTACCACAACGAAGTGAAAGAGTTAAGCCGTGCCGACTCTGGCTGGCGGATAACTTTCAGCGACGGACGCACGGCTCATCATCAGAGCGTGGTTATTGCCAACGGCGCTGCTCTGGGTGATTTTGAGCAGACCCGACACCTGCCGGTTTATCCCGTTGGCGGCCAGGTTAGCCATATTCCCGATACTCCAGAACTGGCTCCATTACGTCAGGTGCTATGTTACGACGGCTATCTTACGCCGATGAATCCCGCCAACGGCCAGCATTGTATCGGTGCCAGCTATCATCGGGGCTCACGCGATACTACCTATAGCGACGAAGATCAGTTGAGTAATCGCCAGCGACTAATCGACTGCCTGCCAGAGCAGAGCTGGACACAGTCGGTCGACGTCAGCGCAGGACAGGCGCGCAATGGCGTACGCTGCGCCAGCCGCGACCATCTGCCTTTTGTCGGCAATGCGCCGGATTACCAACGGTTGATTAGCGAATACGCCACGCTACACCAGCGTATGGACAACCCGGCAACCGTGGAACCTGCCGCCGGTTATCAGGATCTGTTTATCCTGGGAGCTTTAGGTTCACGCGGACTATGCAGTGCACCTTTGGCCGCAGAGGTGCTGGCAGCACAGATGAACGGAGAGCCTCAGCCGCTTGACGCCGCTACGCTTGCCGCTTTGCATCCGAATCGCTACTGGGTGAGGAAACTGCTGAAGGGGCGGCCGGTATAGCAGACCGGCCATTATTGTCGGGCCAGCAGATTAACTGCCAGCCCGGCAATAAATCTTATGGCTGAGCGCCAGACTGCGCCTGGTGATAAAGGTTATCCCACATAGCCGTTACCAGAGCCTGATCGCGTGGAGCCAGCTCGCCGGCATGAATAGCTTTATCCAGACTGCGGGTGACCGCGGCATAAACCGCCTGAGCCGAGTGATCGTTCCCCGCCTCCAGTTCGGCAATCGCCAGGGTGAGATGCCCGCGCAGATAACCGCTGGCAAAAAGTTCATCATCACTGGCGTGCTCCACCATATCGTCAATCAATGCCAGTATGCGTGCTTCAAAATCCGCGATCATCTTCTGTCTCCAGGGTTAAAAAACCTTAATTTAAATCCTGCGGCCACGGGAATTGCCCGGCGGCCAATGGTGGCGTTTGGTAAAACTCCCGCAGCGCGCGAATAAAGCGCGCTGGTCGTTCAGGGATACCTTCATCGAGATAGCGCATCACCTGGGCGTGAACCCGGCGCTGAAACGCGATGCGGTCTGGCTCGAAATCCCCTTCCAGGTTGTCGCAGCTTACGTTAAATGGAAATCCAGCTGCCATACAGAACAGCCAGTCCAGAGCCTGAGGCTTCACTTCGACATTTTCAAACTGACTCTGAGTCTCGGCATCGCGCCCATCCGGGCAATACCAGTAGCCAAAGTCCACCAGCTTGCGGCGTTCTGCGCCAGCAATACACCAGTGAGAAATTTCATGAATAGCGCTGGCATAATAACCGTGCGCAAAAATAATCCGGTTATACGGAGCTTCTGCATCCGCCGGAAGATAGACAGGCTCATCGTCGCCTTTTATTAACCGGGTGTTGTACTCCCCGGCAAAGCAGCCATCAAAAAGATCAATTAACTGCTGAAAGTGATGTTCACTCATGGACTACGCCAACCCCAGCCAGGCCATAATTTCTGCCCCATGGCTGTCAAACAATAATTTAGCGCTCATAACCGCCGAGACAATAACAATCATCGGCCGGATAAGACGCTGCCCTTTACTGAGCACCAGGCGCGACCCCACGCGGGCGCCTAAAAACTGCCCGGCCATCATCACAAACCCGGTGCCCCAAATAACTTTACCGCCAAGAATGAATAGCAGCAGGCCGCCAACGTTAGAGGTAGCGTTCAATACCTTGGCATGAGCGGTAGATTTAGCGAGGTTATAGCCGCAAAGCGTGACAAACGCCAGGGCATAAAATGAACCGGCTCCCGGCCCAAAAAAACCGTCGTAAAAACCGACGCAGCCACCGGCCACCAACGCAAACGGCAGACCGTGTAACCGACGCTGGCGGTCATCTTCGCCAAGCTTCGGCATCAGTAAAAAGTAGAGACCGATACCAATAACCAGAAGCGGCAAAATCTGGCGCAAAATATCGGACTTTACGTGCTGCACCAGCAGCGCCCCTACCGTAGAGCCGATAAAGGTCATTGCGATATTAAGCCGCTGCTCTTTAAGGTTTACCACCTTACGGCGGATAAAATAGAGACTGGCCGATAGTGAACCACCGCAGGCCTGAAGCTTATTGGTCGCCAGCGCCTGAGCCGGAGACATACCCACCGCAAGCAAAGCCGGTACGGTCAGCAGACCGCCCCCACCCGCCAGCGCGTCGATAAACCCGGCCAGAGCCGCCACGAAAAATAAGATAACCAACATCCACGGTGTAACCATAAACCAATCCATTGCGACGCTCCTTAAAGAGTGTGGTTATCGAGTAAGGCCTGACAAGACGGTGGCAGCGGTGGCGGCGTGCGTTTCTTCGGCGGCGTACTCCCCGGAGCCGGTGGCGCGAACCAGCTTTGTAGCTCAGCACCACAGCCATCTCCCGGCGGCGGAGGCGCCTGGTCCTGGCACTCTAAGCTATCGGCCGGACAACGCAGGCGCACGTGCATATGAGCCCGATGACCAAACCACGGGCGTACTTTACGCAGCCAATCGCGGTCGGCACCGGCATCTTCACACAGACGCTGCTTAATAGCCGGGCTGACGAAAATACGAGTAACGTCGCTATCGGTCGCCGCCAGTTTTACTAACTGGTCCAGCTCTGGCTGCCAGCGGGACGACACCACTTCGCGGCCGCTGGCCGAAACCAGATCCAGCGCCTGAGGGCGCAGAAGCTGCTCACTGGTCCAGCGCTGCTTCGGCAGTTGCAGGAAAATATCGACATCCAGCCCCACCTGGTGGCTGGCATGGCCGCTACTGAAACGCCCTCCGGCCGCCATGCCCATATCGCCAATCAGCAACGTGCCCATTCCGCGCTGGCTAACCTGGCCGCTGAGCCGGTTAATAAAATTCAGCAAATCCGGGTGGCCGAAGAAACGGCGCTGATCGGTGCGCATGACCTGATAATTCGGTGACTCTAACGGTAACGGCTGAGCGCCGATAATACAGCCATTAGCAAAAGCGCCGATTGACTGAGGTGAACCGGGAATCGGGGCTTTAATAGTCTGCCAGGGCGTCGCCGCCCCGGCGCAGGCACTGGCGGTCAGAGCCAACAGCGCAAGCAAAGTTTTAGTCATGACGTTACCACTGTGGTAAAGATGAAACCACGTCGGCGTTTTGTGCACGCTGGCGCAACAGATGATCCATCAGCACGATAGCAACCATCGCTTCAGCGATTGGCACTGCGCGGATCCCCACGCACGGATCGTGACGCCCACGGGTTACCATTTCTACCGCCTCGCCGCTGCGATTTAAGGTACGCCCCGGCACCATAATGCTGGAGGTTGGCTTCAGCGCCATGCTGGCTACAATCTGCTGACCGCTGCTAATACCGCCCAGAATGCCGCCCGCGTGATTGCTCACAAAACCTTCAGGCACGATCTCATCGCGGTTCTGGCTGCCGCGCAGCCCAACCACCCCAAAACCGTCGCCAATCTCTACGCCTTTCACCGCATTGATGCTCATCAACGCATGGGCGATATCGGCATCCAGACGGTCAAACACCGGCTCTCCAAGGCCCGCCGGTACGTTATCAGCGACTACCGTCACCCGAGCACCGATAGAGTCACCCTCTTTTTTAAGGGCGCGCATCAGCTCATCCAGCGCTTCAATCTTGTCTGGATCCGGGCAGAAGAACGGGTTCTGCTCAACCTGGTTCCAGTCTTTAATCTCCAGCGGGATATCGCCCATCTGAGTCAGGCAGGCGCGAATATTCACGCCAAACTTCTGGGCCAGATATTTTTTGGCAACCGCGCCTGCCGCAACTCGCATCGCGGTTTCACGCGCCGAAGAACGACCGCCGCCGCGGTAATCGCGCAGGCCATATTTCTGTTCATAAGTAAGGTCGGCATGCCCCGGACGGAACAGATCTTTAATTGCCCCATAATCCTGGGAGCGCTGATCGGTGTTTTCAATCAATAAGCCGATGCTGGTACCTGTGGTCACGCCCTCAAATACGCCGGAGAGAATCTTTACACTATCGGGTTCGCGACGCTGGGTGGTATAGCGCGAAGTGCCTGGGCGACGCCGGTCGAGATCGTGCTGTAAATCGGCTTCTGTAAGAGGGATTCCCGGCGGTACGCCGTCGATAATACAGCCCAATGCCGGGCCATGCGATTCACCAAATGTGGTGACGCGAAAAAATTGTCCAATGCTGTTACCTGCCATCACGGCTCCTTACCAAATTTGTCATTCGCGGGCGGGATTTATAGCGCGGGCCTCGCCCGCGCGCGCTTAGTCTTTGTAGATGCTGAAGTGGTGTGCTGCGGCCACTATCTGGTCGCGGGTCAGCATAAATACGCCATCGCCGCCGTGCTCAAATTCCAGCCAGGTAAACGGTACATCCGGATACTGAGCCATCATATGCACCATGCTGTTACCCACTTCGCAAATCAGCACGCCGTCATCGGTCAGATAATCAGGCGCACAGGCCAGAATACGACGCGCCAGTTTCAGGCCATCGCTGCCCGCCGCCAGGCCAAGTTCCGGCTCAAAGCGGTACTCACCCGGTAAATCGCCCATATCTTCGGCATCAACGTAAGGAGGATTGGTCACAATCAGGTCATAACGCAGCTGTGGAAGGTTACGGAACAAGTCGGAGCGAATCGGCGTAACGGTATTCAGCATGCCATGCTCTTCAATGTTACGCTCTGCGACTTGCAGCGCATCATCAGAGATATCAACCGCATCCACTTCCGCATCCGGGAATGCGTAGGCGCAGGCGATGGCGATGCAACCACTGCCGGTACACATATCAAGAATGTGGCTCGGCTCGTGGTCAATAAGACCGGCGAACTGGTTATTAATAAGCTCGCCAATAGGCGAACGAGGAACCAGTACGCGTTCATCAACGTAAAACTCATGGCCGCAGAACCAGGCTTTGTTGGTCATGTATGCGACCGGAATACGCTCATTCACCCGGCGGATCACTCGCTCAACGATGCGGTGCCGCTCGCTGGAAGTCAGACGGGCGCTATACATCTCTGGAGGAATATCCAGCGGCAGATAGAGGGTCGGCATAACCAGCTGTACGGCCTCATCCCACGGATTGTCGGTGCCATGGCCGTACCAGACATTCGCCGCGCTAAAACGGCTGACGGCCCAGCGCAGCAAATCCTGAATGGTATGCAGCTCACTGACTGCTTCATCGACGAAAATTTTGTCCACTATGCCCTCCACAGGCCTGTCGCGCATTTAATTCGGCAGCTAGTTTGCCATGAACATCGCGACAAATCAGCAGGCAACCGGCAACATGCCAGGTTAAAATGTACCTTTTTCCCTGCTGTGAATATTCAAAACCGGTAAACTGCCGGATATTGCCTTGCCGTGAGATGACAATGAAGAAAAAGTTCCCCCTTGGGCCTGAAGATAAGGCGCTGTTCCGCTCGCTGATGGAAGGCACCCGCAAGTACCGCCAGGACACCGTCGTGCATCCGCCTGCACGTAAAGTCACGGCAGCTCCGCCACCGCGTCGCCTGTTGCAGGATCAGATTGATGCCAGCCACTATTTTTCTGATGAGTTCCAGCCGCTGCTGGCAACCGAAGGCCCCACCCGCTACGTGCGCAGCGATGTCAGCCATTTTGAGTTGAAAAAACTGCGTCGCGGCGACTACTCGCCAGAATTATTCCTCGATCTGCACGGTCTGACACAGCTACAGGCCAAACAGGAGCTGGGAGCGCTAATTGCCGCCTGTCGCCGGGAACATATCTACTGCGCCTGCGTCATGCACGGTCACGGCAAACATATCCTGAAACAGCAGACCCCGCTGTGGCTGGCCCAGCACCCGCACGTCATGGCATTTCATCAGGCCCCTAAAGAGTACGGCGGCGATGCGGCTCTGGTGGTGTTAATTGAAGTGGAAGAGTGGCAACCGCCTCAGCTCCCCTGAGCGACGGGCAAAAAAAGAGCCGCTAATGCGGCTCCGTGGCGTTGGGGTCAGGTGCGGCGTCCGCAGTGACGGAACGCTTAGATGGCCTTAGCCATTTTGAGATTGCAGGGGCTCATCTGCCAGTTAAACTGGCCGTCGCCTTCAGCTTCCAGCGTAATGCTGGCAATCGCGGAAGTGCAGAACATTGGCGGAGCTTCCTGCGGGCAGAGTTCTGAGACCAGATACCCCACCAGCGGCAGATGTGAAATGACCAGTACGGATTTCACGCCCTCGCCTGCCAGCGCATGCAGATAGTCGCCGACCAGATGAATATCCCCTCCCGGGGTGAGCTCCGGCAGCACATCAATCTGCACCGAGAGCTTTAAGGCTTTGCACACAATATCTCGTGTCTGTTCGGCACGTAAATAAGGGCTTACCAGCACACGTTCGATAGCTCCAGTCTGGCTTTCAAGCCACTTAGCCATACTTTGTGATTCATCGCATCCTGCCTGGGTAAGAGGACGAACCGCATCACTGGCAGCATCCAGAGCCGCGTCACCGTGACGCATGATGAAAACTTGCATATTGCACCGCTTTAGTTAACCAGAAACGCCAGCAGACCAGGAAACCTTAATGGAAACCTGGGTTATCGCCAGCGACCGGGCATTTTGCCTTATTCATACAACGAAAGAAACGCTGTTTTGTACCGCAATGGCGTAAGTATAGTCAATAAGCGGTTACAAAATATACATCAACCCAGGTAAAAGCAGGGCTAAATCATATCCGATGATATGGCATCTCTTCTGGTCAGACCGCTAATTCCTCAACTTGTTCCGTCGGCGGATAAAACCGCTCCCCGCTTTCCGCCATCGCTATTAACCGCTGGCAAGGCGTGAAGCGGGAGCCATAACGACCGGCAAGCTGATTGAGCTCAGCTACCAGCACTTTTGCTCCCTGACTGTCCATATAGCGGAATGGTCCACCTAAAAACGGCGGGAAGCCAATGCCAAATACCGCGCCAATATCGCCATCACGCGGGCTGCGTATCACCTGTTCGTCAATACAGCGCGCCGCTTCATTTAGCATCATAAGCACGCAGCGCCGGGCCAGAGTCTGAGCCGGCTGACGTACCGCCGGGGTCACTCCCAGCAAGGTATAAATAGATGGGTCGACGCGTTTTTTAGCTTTACTCTTCGCCGCCGGATAAAGGTAGAACCCGCGACCATTTTTTTTACCTTTGCGAGAATCTTTCAAAATAACGTCGATACCCGGCGGAGCGGTAAAACGCTCACCGTATGCCTGTTCCAGGATAGGGATGATTTTAGTCCCGACGTCGATACCCACTTCATCAAGCAGTTGAATCGGGCCGACCGGGAAACCAAATTTAACCAGTGCTGCATCGACATGCTCAACCGGCTCGCCTTCCATCAGGCAGTGCAGCGCTTCGTTGATGTAGGGTGCAAGAATGCGGTTAACGTAAAACCCGGCGCAATCACCCACGACGATAGGCGTTTTTCCCTGACGGCGGGCCAGAGACAGCGTAGTCGCAATAGTCTGCTCGTCAGTACCGGCATGAGGGATAACCTCCGCCAGCGGCATCTTATCGACCGGGCTAAAATAATGCAGGCCTATAACCCGCTCGGGATGCGCAGCCCCGGCGGCAATATCCCGAATCGGCAATGATGAGGTATTGGAAGCAAATATCACGTCCGAAGCGGCATTCTGCTGTACTTCACTCACCATCTGCTGCTTAAGTCTCAAGTCTTCAAACACCGCCTCGACCACCATATCGCAGGCCTGGAACCCACGGTAATGGGTGCTGCCGGTAATTAACCGCTGGGTGCGATCGCGCGCCTGGGGAGTCATCTGTCGGCGTTTAACCTTGCCATTCAACAGATCCCAGCTGTATTTCATCGCGTGGTTAATACCATCGCTACTAATATCTTTTATTCGCACCGGTAAACCAGCCTTGCTGGCAGTGACATAGGCAATGCCGCCGCCCATCAAGCCACCGCCTAAAACGCCCGGATGGCGAATCTCTCGCGGTTCGGCGTTGCTGCCCGGATCGCGTTTCAGTTCGGTCGTAGCAAAAAACAGGCTACGCAGCGCCTGAGACTGGGGAGACATCGCCAGTTCACCAAAAGCGCGTGCCTCAGCGCCATACCCACTGGAAGCGCCTTCCACTAATCCAACGCGAATAGTGTCGATGATCTTGCCAGTTGCAGGATAATTACCATGAGTTTTCTGCTCGCTCTGACGCTCAGCCATGCGAAAGACTAAAGATCGGGCGAGCGGCCCGGCCAGCACCCGCTCGCGCAGCGGCAGTTTCCGGCCCGGCAGGCGGCCCTTGCGAGCCATCGCGACGGCTGTCTCCAGCAAAATGGAATTAGGTACCACATCATCCACCAGCCCACGGCTTTTTGCCTGGCGCGCCCGTAATTGTTTGCCGGTCAAAATCATATCCAGCGCCTGGCTTACCCCAATCAACCTCGGCAAACGCTGGGTACCGCCAGAACCTGGCAGTAAGCCAAGCTGTACTTCCGGTAAACCTAATCGGGTTTTATCGTCATCGCTGCATACGCGCAGATGGCAGGCCAGAGCCAGTTCCAGACCGCCGCCAAGGCAGGCGCCGTGAATAGCCGCCACCACCGGCACCGGCAGGCTGGCTATTTCAGACATCAGTTGCTGCCCCTGGCGCGCCAGCCCTTCTGCCTGCTGGATTGTCTGGCAGCTGGCAATCATATTGATATCCGCACCGGCGATGAAGTTATCCGGCTTGCCGGAGATAATCACCACGCCTTCAAGATGGTTCATGGCGCGAATTTGGCTGAGGATAGCCCGAATTTCTGGCGCGAAAGTCGCGCGCAGAGTATTCATTTTTTCACCCGGCACAGAAATAGTAATAATGGCGACATTGTCAGGGTGAAAGGTCAGATTAAAAGCGGATGTATTTTCCATTATTCAGCCTCCAGGACCATGGCGGCACCCAGCCCCCCGGCGGCGCAGGCTGTCACCAACCCCAGCCCGCCGCCACGCCGACGCAGTTCGTTTAAAGTCTGCGTAATCATGCGCGCACCGGTGGCCGCGAACGGATGTCCATAGGCAATGGAGCCACCCAAAACGTTAAAGCGCGCTTCATCTATCTCGCCCACCGCTTTATCCCGGCCAAGCGTTTCCCGGGCAAATCGATCGCTGGAAAGCATTTTCAAATTACTCAGAGTCTGTGCAGCGAAGGCTTCATGCATATCAAATAATGTCAGATCGTTTAAGGTGATCCCCGCCCGATCAAGGGCCAGAGGCGTGGCCCACGCCGGGCCGAGCAGCATATCCTGCCAGACATCAATTGCGGTGAAGGCATAGCTGCGCAGATAACCCAATGGCGTTAAACCCAACGCTTTGGCGCGAGATTCTGACATCATAATCACTGCCGCCGCCCCGTCGGTAAGCGGGGTGCTGTTGGCAGCAGTCACCGTGCCGTGCCGCCGGTCAAAGGCCGGACGCAGGCGGGCATAGTCTGCGGCAGTAGCGTTTTTACGAATGTTGTTATCTTCCTTAAAGACTTCACGATAAGGCGGCAGATAAACCGACATCACCTCATCGTCCAGTTTTCCTTCCTGCCAGGCCTGCGCCGCCAGCTGATGCGAGCGCAGCGCCAGTGCATCCTGCTGCTCGCGACTAATTGCGTGGCTTTTAGCCATCTGTTCAGCGGTATCGCCCATGCGCAGCCCGGTAGAATATTCGGCAACCGCCGGTGGTACCGGCAGCAGGTCGCGCGGACGTAGCCTGGAAAATAGTTTCAAACGCTGGCTCAAAGTACGGGCTTTATTAACATCCACCAAAGTAGCGGCCAGCTTTTTACTCACACCAATGGGTAAAACGGAAGATGAGTCGGCACCTCCGGCAATACCGGCGCTGATATTACCCGCCATCAGGCTTTCCGCTACGTTAGCCACTGCCTGAAAACTGGTTGCGCAGGCGCGGCTAACGCTATAAGCATCGGTATGCACGCTCATGCCGCTACCCAGCACAATTTCGCGGGCAATATTGGGAGCCGCTGGCATTTGTACCACCTGTCCAAAGACCAGTTGCTGGATTTCTTGTGGAGGAATACCACTGCGGGCCATTAACTCAGTAACAACCAGGGTTCCAAGCTCTACAGCAGGCAGCGCACGCAAATTCGTTGCCTGTTTGGCAAACGGGGTGCGTAACCCACTGATAAAAGCGATGCGGTCCCCGCTGCGGGTAACCAGAGATGACGGCTGACGCATAACACTCCTCTGTCAAAATAGAAAACCACCAAGTGGTCAGACCTGAGCTAAGTGTTAACTATTTTTTTACAATGCGCCAACGGGCAGAAATGAAAAGTGGGAGAGCTGACACGAAAAGAATGATTAGCCCCTCAGGAAAGAGGGGCTGAAGGTATTAACGCAGGCCGAGCTGGAAAATCACGGTTTCCGCCTGGCAGGCGAAGTTAAAGTCGATATCCAGACGCACACCGTCCGCTTCCTGGGTGAAACGCGGGGTGATTTGAGCAGGCTCAGATTCAACTTCACGCGCTTTCGCGGTCAGTTGCTCCAGCATTGCATCGGCTTCAGCGCGGGTAGCAAATACGTGGCTGTAAGAAGCGACGCAATCGGTGTTATCAATAACGGTGCCGATATCTGTACAGCAGCAAACCGGGGTTTCATTAGCAGTGTTACTCATATTGCTTTCCTCAGTATTAGGCACACCTGGTGCAATCAAAACATTGCGGCCATTTTACTCCCCAGTGAATGTGCTTCACAGCCCAGTTTTCGGGCTTTAACATTTAGTGAAGGAAATCACATTAAAAAATGATCTAAAACAATTTTTGCGCACCAGGTAAAACCGCACGTAGTGTGAAAGTGCCATACAGATCCCGTTTCAGGAATAACATCTGTAAAATCTACGAAACAATCTTGCAACATATCTGCTGGTCAGACCTATACTCTCGCCACTGGTCTGATTTCTAAGCCTCATATCAGACCCTACACTTCGCGCTCCTGTTACAGCACGTAACAATGTTTGTATAAAAATAATTTTATGAGGTTTTGGTCATGAGCCAGAAAACCCTGTTTACTAAGTCAACTCTTGCAGTTGCAGTGGCACTCGTATCCACCCAGGCATGGTCTGCTGGTTTCCAATTAAATGAATTCTCCTCTTCCGGGTTAGGCCGTGCCTACTCCGGGGAAGGTGCTATCGCCGATAACGCAGGCTCCGCCAGCCGTAACCCGGCAGCCATCATGATGTTTGACCGCCCTACTTTCTCTGGCGGTGCCATCTTCGTTGACCCGGACGTTGATATTACCGGGCGTTCACCAAGCGGACGTAGCCTGGATGCAGATAACATTGCGCCTACCGCCTGGGTTCCTAACCTGCATTTCGTCGCACCAATTAACGACCAGTTCGGCTGGGGAGCATCCGTCACCTCTAACTACGGCCTGGCTACCGAATATACCGATAGCTATGCCGCAGGCAGCATGGGCGGTACCACCGATCTGGAAACCATGAACCTCAACCTGAGCGGTGCCTACCGGCTGAACGAAAGCTGGAGCTTCGGCCTGGGCTTCGACGCTGTCTATGCGCGTGCCAAGATTGACCGCTATGCAGGAGATTTAGGGCAGTTAGCTGCGGGTTCGGGTCTGCTACCGCCGGCAATTGCTCAGCAGGTTGGCGCTATTCCTGCCGATACTAAAATTGCTCACCTGAAAGGGAATGAGTGGGGCTTTGGCTGGAACGCTGGCATCCTGTATGAGCTGAACAAAGACAACCGTTACGCTTTTACTTATCGCTCAGAGGTCAAAGTTGACTTTGATAACGGCTCTTATAAAAGCGATCTGCCTGCCAGCACTAACCAGCTAGTGAATATGTTGCCTCCATCCGCTGCCGCTGCGCTAGGCGATCTGCCTTATGCAACCGGCGGAGCAACTATTCCAGGCTCACTGTCACTCCATCTTCCGGAAATGTGGGAAGTGTCTGGCTATAACCGCGTAGCGCCAAAATGGGCTATCCATTACAGCCTGACCTACACCAGCTGGAGCCAGTTTGAAGAGCTGAAAGCGAAAGGCCGTGGCAACCAGACGCTGTTCTATAAAGAAGAAAACTTCAAAGACGCCTACCGTATTGCGCTGGGTACCACGTATTACATGGATAAGAACTGGACCTTCCGTACCGGTATCGCTTTTGATGACAGCCCGGTACCGGCCGACCAGCGTTCCATCTCAATTCCAGACCAGGATCGCCTGTGGCTGAGCGCGGGTACTACCTATGCGTTTAACGACGATGCATCCCTGGATGTAGGTGTCTCTTACATGCACGGTAAGCACGTGGAAATTAACGAAGGCCCGTACAAGTTTGAATCCGATGGCCACGCGTGGCTGTATGGTATGAACTTTAACTACGCTTTCTAATTGAGCTGACATATTAAAAAGCCGACCGGTTATCTGGTCGGCTTTTTTATACCCGAAATATCCCGTCCCCCAATACGCCGAATCCATTTTACCCCTGACGGAATATGGCCATTTTTCGCCCGACTTAGCACATTAATACCCATGTAAAAAAGGGAACCCGAAGGTTCCCTGTTTTATTTATCGGCCGGTTATTCCGAGTCGATATCTTTGAGATCGCCTTCGATAGCTTTGTAATTCGGGTTTTCGCCCGGTTTAACTGTTCCACCGTTAGCAATAAAGTCATGACGCTGGAAGTAAGCCTCACGCACCGTAATGTATGGGTCAGCAGACTGGCGCAGCAAGCCGTCGGAATCCAGTAATTGGGCGCGGGTTTCAATACCGTCAACAACCCATTTACCGATAGACATCGGCCAGGTCAGCCACGACAGAACCGGATACATGTCATCCGCATAGTCACCTACGTCTTCACGCAGCGTGAAGCTGCCATAGAACGGCAACTGCATATACGGGCCGTAACCGACGCCATAATGCCCAAGAGTGCTGCCGAAGCGGTGTGGCTCTTCGCGCGCCAGTTTCGGGTTGGCTGCGCCCGCCACATCAAACAGGCCACCGATACCAAGAATGGTGTTCAGGAAGAAACGGGTGAAGTGAATTGCGCCTTTGTACGGTTCGCCCCGCAGGAAGGAGTTCACCATCTGGGCAGGTTCTTCAAGGTTACCAGTAAAGTTGCTGATACCGGTACGAGCCGGCTGCGGCACGTAATCACGCCAGGCCACAGCAACCGGACGCACAACATATGGATCCATCACGTTGTAGTTGAAGTTGTACATCGTGCGGTTGAACCCCTCAAGCGGATCTGACCGTCCTTGTTGTTGCTGTGAAGATGAACTGGCGCACCCCACCAGCAGCGTGGTGGCCAGTGCAAGCCCAGTCAGACGAAAGTTCATAGTTTTCTCCGTTTCAGGGATCGTTATTATTGCTGTAATTGGGCGACTGTCACCGCCACCGGAGCAGTCGCATTAATATTATTCACCGTGGTCTGCCCATACCAATCGCCCTTCTGACGCTTAATATTGCCCGATGCGGAAAGATGCACACTCACCACACCGCTATGCAGACCAGATAACAGACGTTCTGGCATCATGGCGTCGTCGTCATTTAAGACTACCGTCAGAGGAAAGTGCCCCTGCGGTATTTTTTTCGCCGCCACCGGTACCGGCGACTGACCATCAGTCACCGAGATAAATATCACGCCACCTTCTGCCTGAGCCTTTTGGGCCTCAGGTGAAAGGGTAATGGTGACCTTCATCTGTGCTTTATCTGCGCCGGACTCAACCCGCGCTTTCTCAATACTTTTAGCGATGGCTTCCCGCCGCGGATCGTCTTGCGGAATTAACCGCAACATGGACTCCCAGGCTTCAATCGCTTGCGGGTATTGCTGCTGCTGAAATGCATTAAACGCCAGCAGGCTCAGCGCCCGAAGATTATCGGGTGAGTGCTTGAGCAACGCGCGTAACATCCGCCCGGCCTGCTCCCGGCTCTCTTCATCCCCGCCTCGCGCGAGTACATCCGCATAATCGAGCTTAACATCTGGATTCTCGGGCGCCAGTTTATATGCTTTTTCAAATGCCTGAGTGGATAAAGTGGCGTTATTTAGCACCACGCCAATCCTTCCCAGCACTGACCAGCCCTCGCGATTATCAGGGTCGCTTTGTAAACGAGTGCGCAACCCAAGCCCCAGTCGCGCCAGATCCTCGGCATTTAGCGGCTTCGCCTGCGGGTTCATCACCCTCTGTAACAGCTCTGGCGTCTCATCGGCAACCTGCTGCCAGGCAACTACCTGGGCGCTGCTCCCGGTTTTATAATAGATGCCTATGCTCAAAGCGATAAGCGCCACCACGCCGGGTATCAGAATCCAACGCCCCGGCTCGCGGTTGCAGGCTTCGGCGTTAACCTCAGGAATATCATCCAGTAAATTCTGCTGTAAATCGGTTTGCATTTGCGCCCGCACCGCCGGGCTATCCGGAGGATTATCCTCCTCCAGCTCGCGCAATCGCGCCTGATAAAATGCCTGATTAAGCCGATCGCGGTTGGCGGTTTGCTCCCCTTTCCAGGGATAAAACAGCAGTAAAGTCACCGCCAGCAGTAGAATAATAATAACGCTAATCAGCAGTATCATTGCTCCTGCCCTTTATTTTTTAATAATTTATCCAACCGCTCTTTCTGCAAAGGATCGAGCTCTGGCGATTTCTGTACCGTCTGGCGCTTTGCCCGGCGCACAATGACCAGCGCCCCGCACAGAATAAACAGCGCAGGCAATACCCATAAAATAATGGTGGACGGTGTAACCGGCGGCTCGTAAGTCACGAAATTACCGTAACGGGCCACCATATAATCAATAATCTGCTGACGGGTCTGGCCCTGCTGTTGCAGCTCATAGACCTTAAGCCGCATATCGGCCGCTATCATTGAATTAGAGTCGGCAATACTGTTGTTCTGACATTTCGGACAGCGTAGCTGCTCGGTTAACTCCCGAAACTGCTGCTCCTGCCCTTCGTTGGCAAATTGATAAGTATCGATGGCTGCCTGGCTGGCGAACGCTATCATCAGGCCAAATAGTAATGCGCCAAGACGCTTCATTCCCCGGCCTCCTTGCTATATTTATCCCACAGCGGCTTCAGCTCCCGGCTCCATACCCGATCGTTAAGATCCCCGGCGTGGCGATAGCGGATGATCCCACGCCCATCGATCAGGAAGGTTTCCGGCGCACCGTACACCCCAAGATCCAGCCCCAACATGCCGTTCCCGTCATACAGGCTCAGAGAATAAGGATTACCAAGCGAATTAAGCCAGGTAATGGCCTTCTGGCGATCGTCTTTATAATTCAGCCCAACCACCCGAACGCCCTGCGCCGACAGCTTATTCAGATATTGATGTTCGGCACGGCAGGTAGGACACCAGGTTGCCCAGACATTCAACAGCAGCGGTTTACCATTGGTTAAAACCGCCTGGTCGTATATTTTGCCGGGGGTTTCCAGCGCCTCAAGGCGGAACTGCGGCACCGGTTTGCCAATCAGCGCCGACTCAAGCCGGGTTGGGTCATCACCATCCGCATTTCTGACCAATTGCCAAAGCAACGCTGCTGCCAGCAGTAAAAAAACGCCTAACGGGATAAACAATAATTTGCGGTTCATTGCGCCTCCCGCAGCGTTTTGCGCAGGCGATAACGCGGGTCGAGCATACACAACAGGCCGCCGAGCGCCATTAACGCCCCGCCGTACCATATCCAGCGAACAAACGGTTTGTAATACAGGCGGACGGCCCAGCTGCCATCATCCAGCTCTTCACCTAACGCCGCATACAGGTCGCGGGTCAGGCCGCCGTCGATTGCGGCTTCGGTCATCATCATGCGGCTATTATCGTAGAACCGTTTTTCCGCATGCAGCGTGGCCTCAAACCGGCCATTGCGGGTAACATCAATAAGCCCCACGCCGCCACGATAGTTAGGGCCTGAGATATCGTAAACATTGCGAAACTCAAAGCGATAATCATGAATCATCACGCTATCACCGGCTTTCATGCGCACATCTCTTTCGATGCTGTAGTTCTGACTAAATGCAATGCCCACAACCGTTACCGCCACGCCTACATGCCCCAGCACCATTCCCCAATGGCTACGGGATAGGGACTTCAGCCCGCTCCATAGGCCATGGCGATGCGTCGCACGCTCGTAAAGCTCCATTACCGTCAGGACAAAAACCCAGACCGCCATAACAAGCCCCAAAACTACCATGGCCTTAATTTCATCTTGCAATAACCATGGCAGCACCAGCGCCAGAATCACGGTGATCACCGCCGCAATCACTAATCTTTTAACCAGCTTTTGCGGCTCATCACGCCGCCAGCGAACCAGCGGCCCAACGCCCAGCATTAAGGTGAAAGGCACCATCAGCATACTGAACATGGTATTAAAAAACGGCTCGCCTACCGAGATGCTGCCAAGGCCTAGCTGCTTGTGTACCAGCGGCAGAAGTGTGCCCAGCAGTACAATTAGCATCCCAGCCACCAGCAATACGTTATTGCCCAGCAAGAAGCTCTCGCGCGACCACAGCTCATTATTTACCCGCGCACGCACGCTGCCGCCTTTAATGGCATACAGCAGCAGTGAACTACCGATAACGATAACCAGAAACGCGAGGATAAACATACCGCGCGCCGGATCGGAGGCAAACGAATGCACCGAAACCAGCACGCCGGAGCGCACCAAAAAAGTCCCCAGCAGGCACAGCGAAAACGCGGTAATAGCCAGCAGTACCGTCCAGGCTTTAAAACTGCCGCGTTTCTCTGTTACGGCCAGCGAGTGCATCAGGGCAGTACCCACCAGCCACGGCATTAGCGAAGCGTTCTCTACCGGGTCCCAGAACCACCAGCCCCCCCAGCCCAGCTCGTAATAGGCCCAGGCTGAACCAAGCACAATACCGATAGTCAGGAATACCCAGGCCGCCTGCGTCCAGGGACGTGACCAGCGCGCCCAGGCGGTATCAAGCCGTCCGGCCATCAGCGAGGCGATGGCGAAGGCGAAGGCAACCGAGAACCCGACGTAGCCCATATACAACAGCGGCGGATGGAAAATCAGGCCAATATCCTGCAACAGCGGATTCAGCTCGCGCCCTTCTATCGGGAAGTCCGGCAGCGTGCGGGCAAATGGGTTCGAGGTAAGCAGAATAAATAGCAGGAAGCCGAAGTTAATCATGCCCATGACTGCCAGCACGCGGGCGACTGAATCAGCAGGCATCCCCCGGCTGAATATCGCCACGGCAAAAGTCCAGCCGCTGAGCAACAGCACCCACAACAGCAACGAACCTTCGTGCGCACCCCAGGTCGCAGCAACCCGATACCAGACCGGGAGTTGGGTGTTGGAATTACTGGCGACATAAACCACGCTAAAGTCATTGACCACAAAGGCGTGAATCAGCACCGCAAAGGCCGCCAGGATGCTAAAAAACAGCGCCCAGGAGAGCGGACGGGCCAGCGCCATCAAACGTTGCGACTGGCGGCTGGCACCAATTAGCGGATATACGCTAAGCAGCAGCGCAATCCCCAGCGCCAGGCAGAGCAGAAAATTACCAATCTCCGGCATCATGACTGATTGCCCTTATAAGCCTCTGCGGGCATATGGTGGTTCTCCTGCATCGCATCTTTAATTTCCGGCGGCGTGTAATTCTCATCGTGCTTCGCCAGCACCTCTTTGGCGATAACGTGGTCTTTGTCTTCCAGCTCACCCTGAGCCACAACGCCCTGCCCCTCGCGGAACAGATCCGGCAGAATGCCGTCATAGCTCACGCTAACCACGCCGCGCGCATCATAAAGTTTAAAAGTGACTTTGAGACTCTGGCTATCGCGCTTCACGCTGCCAGGCATCACCATTCCGCCGACGCGCAGCCGCTGGCCCGGCTCCGGTTTTTGCAGGCTCTCGCCCTTGCCGTAAATAATTTCGCCGGGAGTGTAGAACAGGTCGATATTAGAACGCAGCGCATATAGCACCAGGGTAACGGTAATACCCAGCCCCATCAGCACGACAATCGCCAGGTACAGGCGCGTTTTACGTCTTGAATTCACGGCGTCACTCTCCGGGTTTCCTTATCCTGAGCGGCGGCAATACGCCGCTCACGCGCCTGCTGGCGGCTGACTTCACGCAGCAGCGCCTTACGTTGCCAGCGGATATGAGTAATTAAAAAAATCAGTGGAATAATGGTAAAGGCAACTGCCAGCCAGACGTAAAACGCATAGCCACCCATTGCCCAGAACTCCTGCCAGCTGGAAAATGCGCTATTCATCCGCGTTTTCCTCCTTCTTTTGCCGCCAGTTCGGCAACCCACGGCCGTCTGCGCTCCTGGAATAAAATCAGGTTACGCAGACGCATTAATGTGAGCGTCACGAACAGGCTGAGAAAACCAAAGATAGTCCAGCGCAAAGGCACGCGCATTGAAGGGTCGATAGTTTTTTGCATATTGGTTGAACCCTGATGCAGGGTATTCCACCACTCAACCGAGAAGTGAATAATCGGGAGATTGACCACGCCGACCAGCACCAGAATGCCCGCCGCACGCCCGGCCAGGCGCCGGTCATCAAATGCGTTATAGAGCGCGATAACGCCGATATAGAGAAACAGCAGCACCAGTTCAGAAGTCAGACGCGCATCCCAAATCCACCAGGTGCCCCACATCGGCTTACCCCAGGCCGAGCCAGTGACCAGTGCAATAAAGGTATACACGGCCCCAACGGGTGCCATCGCCGCCATAGCGAGATCGGACATTTTCATTTGCCAGACCAGACCAATAAAGGCCGCTATCGCCATCGACGCATAAATCCCCATTGACCACATGGCGGCCGGGACGTGCAGATACATAATGCGGTAGCTCTGTCCCTGCTGATAATCGGGCGGCGCATAGACAAAGCCCCAGATACAACCGACCACCAGTAATAAGGCGCTTAATAAGCCCAGCCAGGGAATCCAGCGTCCGCACAAATGGAACAGACGCTCCGGCTTAGCAAGCTGATGTAATGCTTTCCACATGATTTATCGCTCACACACTTTTCGTTGAGGCCCGCTTCCACAGGCCATAATTATTGTACGCTGACCCGCAGAGCGGCCGCAGTCGCAAAAGGACTCAGCGTGGCGCTACCGGCCAGGAAGGCTCCCAGAATGGCAAGATACCCTTCTACCGGCAGGCCCATTGCCGCCGCGTCTAACGCCGCGCAGGCAAAAATAAGTAGTGGAATAGTTAACGGTAGCACCAGCAGGCTTAAAAGCACACCGCCGCGCCGTAAACCTACCGTCAGTCCAACCCCAATAGCCCCTAAAAAACTCAGGGTTGGCGTCCCTAATAACAGCGTTAACGCCATGACTTTCCAGCTGTCAAAATTCAGCCCCAGCAGCATAGCTATCAGTGGGGACAGCAATAATAACGGTAATCCAGTCACCACCCAGTGAGCGATGACTTTCGCCATGATGACGGCAGGAAGGGGCAGAGGCAGCAACATAAGCTGCTCCAAAGAGCCATCAAGATAGTCATCACGAAACAGGCGCTCCATAGCCAATAACGAAGAGAGCAGCGCCGCCACCCAGATAATGCCGGGAGCAATGCGCGCCAGCATTTGCGGCTCAGGGCCTATGCCTAATGGGAACAGCGTAATCACTATCAGGAAGAACCACAGTGGGTTAACAATCTCCGCCAGATTACGAAATGCCAGGCGCATCTCGCGCCGAAAGACCAGCAGCATCATTGGGGCATGTTCCCCTCTCCCAGAAAAATCTGGCGCAGCGGCACAGCGAGCGGTCGCAGCGGTTGGTGAGTCGTCAGAACTACCATTCCCCCCGCGGCGGCATGCTGTTCAAAGCGGGTGGTTAACCGCTCAATTCCGTGGGGATCTAGCGCAGTAAATGGCTCATCCAGGAGCCACAGCGGCGCTTTGGTTAGCCACAGACGCGCCAACGCTACCCGACGCTGCTGGCCTGCCGACATCTGGCCTACCGCTACATCTTCGTAACCCACTAAACCGCAGGCTTCCAGAGCCTGCCACCGGGCGGCCCTGTCGCTGTCAGGATGATAGAACTGGAGGTTCTCTTCGGCGCTCAGGGTGCTTTTTACCCCAGGCTGATGGCCACACCACAGAAGCTTACGGTGAAAATTTTCCCGGTCGCGATTCACGGGCATTTTCTGCCAGCAAACCTGGCCTTCGGCCGGGCTAGTCAGCCCGATAAGAATACGTAGCAGGGAGGTTTTTCCGGCGCCATTGCGCCCGGCAATCTGAACAATTTCACCCGGGTCTACGCAAAAAGATAACGACGAAAACAACACGCGCTCATCGCGAATGCAGGTCAAATTTTGCGCCTCAAACATCGTTACCAGGCCCCGGTTTGCAAAAGTGCAACAAGCATATCATAGGCTTTCCACACCACAGAAACCTTAATCAGTACAAGCCGTAAGGATTGTGCATATTATGTTGCGTCCTCGTTCAATTGTTCAAAAAAGCACTACTATTATAGTTATCTCCTATAAAAACAGTTGGATACCCTTAATGAAAACAATAAGTGGTAACGCCCCAAGCGAACGGGAAGTCGAGAATGAAGACAATCTGGAAAGTAATAAGAGCCATTCCGGGGAGGAGATGCCATCGCGAGCGATGGCAATCCACGAGCATATCCGCGAACACGGAGAGCAGGAGCTGGAGCGCGACTCGATGGCGCTGCTTTGGTCGGCAGTTGCGGCCGGATTATCAATGGGCGCCTCTTTTCTGGCGCGTGGCATATTCCACGCTAACCTGGAAGGTATTCCGGGCGGATTTCTGCTGGAGTGCCTCGGCTATACCTTCGGCTTTATTATCGTCATCATGGCTCGCCAACAGCTTTTTACTGAGAATACGCTGACCGTGGTACTTCCGGTAATGCAGCACCCCACTGCCAATAATTTTCTACTGTTAGGCCGATTATGGGGCGTGGTATTAGTGGGCAATCTGGCCGGTACCGCGCTTGCCGCTATGGCTTTGGCCTGGCTGCCGGCATTTGATGAGCCCGTCCAGAAAGCGTTTACCGCTCTGGCTGAAGAGATGATGGCCTTCACCGCCTGGGAGATGTTTGCCAGCGGTATCGTCTCCGGCTGGCTTATTGCCACGATGGTATGGATGTTTCCGGCCGCTGGCTCGGCGCGCATTATAATAATCATCCTGATAACCTGGCTCATCGCCGTCGCCAATACCACCCACATCGTGGTCGGCAGTATAGAAGCGCTATATCTGATCCTGACCAGTGACACCTCGTGGCTGAAGTTTTTATGGCCATTTGCCCTGCCTACGCTGGCCGGGAATATTGTCGGAGGCACGTTTATCTTTGCCCTGATAAGCCACGCTCAGATTCGCGGTGATATGAGCCAGAAAAAGTAAGCAAGCGCTTATTCATGATAAAAAACGGGGCCGCATATGCGGCCCCGTTCTTTTAATTCATCACGCCTGACAACTTAATCGTTGGCCGTTCTCAGCGGCGCCTCGCGCAGCAGCCAGGAGAGAATAAATGCCAGCACCATCACAACAGCCGCCATGGTAAACGCCGAGTGAATCGCCGCCCCGAAAGATTGCAGATAATCACTTTGTAAATCTGCCGGCAGGTGATGAACCGCCACCGGATTCAGCGACGAAGGCAACACGGTACCTTCGGGCAACAGCTTATCCAGATTTGACTGCAAAACATGGGTAAACACCGCCCCAAACAGCGCCACGCCGATAGAACCGCCAATCGAACGGAACAGCGTCACGCCAGAAGTCGCGACGCCAACCATGCTGGATGAAACATTATTTTGCACTACCAGCACCAGAACCTGCATCACCAGCCCCAGCCCCATACCCAGCAGGCAGGTGAACAGGTACAGATGCCAGGTCGGCGAATGGATGGTAATCGTAGTAAGCAAACCCATACCCGCCACCGCCATCAACGTCCCCATAATCGGGAACAGGCGATATTTACCGGTACGACTGATAATCCGCCCGCTAATGATTGAAGTTAGCAGCAGCCCGCCCATTAGCGGGATCAACTGCATCCCCGCTTCGGTTGGGGTGGCGGATTTCACTACCTGCAAATAGAGCGGCAGAAAAGTAACCGATCCAAACAGCGACATACCGATAATAAAACCAATCAAACTACACAGCAGAAAACTGCGGTCGCGAAACAGTGACAACGGAATAATAGGCTCAAACGCCAGGCGCTCTTCATATACAAAGCCCACGCCTCCCATCACGGCAAAAGCGAAAATGCACCACAGTTGAGGGTCAGACCACGATAGCACCGTCCCACCCTGGCTGGTAAATAGCACCACGGACAGCAACAACAGGCTCAGATAAAAAGCGCCCATAAAATCAACCTGATGCTTCGTCCTCCGCCCCTGCTCCTTAAATACCGCACCAATAACCATCAACGCAAAAATGCCCAGCGGCAGGTTTATATAAAATATCCAGCGCCAGCTAGCGTGCTGCACAATAAAACCGCCAATCAGCGGGCCAAGCACCGTCGACAGGCCGAAAACGCCACCGAATAGTCCCTGATAACGGCCACGATCGGCCGGAGGCACCACATCGGCCACGGCGGCCATACTGATAACCATTAACCCGCCGCCGCCCAATCCCTGTATGGCGCGCATGATAACCAGCTGAGTCATATTCTGGGCAAGACCACACAGCGCAGAACCAAGCAGAAACAGGATGATAGCTATCTGTAATACCTTTTTCCGGCCATACAAATCGCCGAACTTACCATACAGTGGCACAACGATAGTCGAAGTAAGGATATAGGCAGTGACCACCCAGGAAAGTTTATCCAGCCCGCCCAGCTCGCCCACAATTGTAGGCAGCGCGGTGGAAACGATGGTCTGATCGAGCGCAGAAAGCAGCATGACCAGTAGCAGAGCGCTAAAAAGCAGGCGTATTGACGGCATTGCCGCCCCGGTAGCCACCTGCGGGCTAACCTGATTGTCTGACGCCATAAAAGGCACTCACTTGAAATTAATTAACTGACCAATTAATATTTATTCAATTCATATACCCCGTCAATGGAAAACAGGTAAATGACAGCACAAAAAGCAAATAGCGAACATCAGCCACAACCCCGTCCCCGTCGTCCAGGACGCCCGCGCGGCGCATCGGTAAACGCCGATAGCCGTAATAAATTGCTGGATGCTGCGCTCAGTTTATTTGCCCGCCAGGGGATTGCCGAAACTTCGCTTAACGCCATAGCGCGCGAGGCGGGCGTTACTTCGGCTATGCTGCATTACTACTTCAACTCTCGCGAGCAGCTACTGGATGTCATGATTGAGGAGCGCTTTCTGCCGCTGCGTCGTGATATCACTACTGTTCTGGCCGATAACGCTGAATCTCCATCAACGGCCCTGTTGCTAATGACCGAACGGCTGGCAGAACTCGCCGACACTTACCCCTGGTTCGCCCCGCTATGGCTCCAGGAAGTGCTGGGCGAGACCAACCAATTGCGCCAGCATATGCATGCCCGATTCGGCAAAACCGAGCGCAACAACACGCTGGCAACCATTATTCGCTGGCAAAACGAGGGCAAACTTAACCGAGAGTTGGAACCGGCGCTGATTTTCACCTCATTGCTGAGCCTGATACTGGTGCCTTTCTGCATGCTACGACAGCAGCAGAATACCCAGGAGCCATTCAATTTTGACCGCCAGGCAATCGTCAATCACGCCCTGACGCTGCTGAAAGGCGGCATCGGCCAGCCACAGCCGTAAGTAAATGAGAGAAAAATCCGGGAATTGTGCTTAATCAGCAGGTTACTGGCGATAGTTTGAACAAACGGACGCACTAAGCTTAACGCCGGGCATAAATTCGGTATACTAAGCGCGCCCGACCTCTTAGTTAAATGGATATAACGAGCCCCTCCTAAGGGCTAGTTGCAGGTTCGATTCCTGCAGGGGTCACCATTTAAAGCTCTCTTTTGGCCATCCCCCCTGATAATCCCAGCTATTTGTATCACCAGCCATTGATGTGCCTGGCTCTGTGGCCTATGCGTATAGTCGCCCATGCCTGAATCACAAAAAATCGATGAAAAAAGTCCAGAGCAAACTGAAAATATAAAAAGCCCCGCTATTGCGGGGCGAAGAAGAATATCAACCTTGATATAAGCTATATTCTGCGGTAAGAGTGCCGCTTGCCAGCGTCCAATCATCTGGATCAAATAAACATACTACAATTTCTCCGGCACGATCTGGATCCGCAATTCCCGGAAGGGTGAAAGTAATTGAGTTAGTGCTAATATCCCCTTCAGTTGCAATACGAGAAACGAACTCACCGATAGTTTCAGGCATCGTTGGGAAAGCATAATTAGGAATTAGCAATTTGCCGTTATTATTTAAATTACGCATAGGCTGTGGCCAGGCATTGTCTAATGAATGGTCGGTAACTGCAAACCCTAGCTTATAACGATGAACATAAACATCTTCATTTAACATAGGGTTAAGTACTACTTTTATACCGTAGTCAGAACCACCGCCGTTGCCTTGTACGTGAGTGATAGATGTGATGACGTCTGTTACTGAATTAAAGTTCATAATATCTCTCCTTGATTACGCATACACCACTGTATGCATGTACAGTATGCGTAATCGTGAGAAAAACAAAACATCAATTCTTGCGATCTTAAGATATTTCCTTCTGGCACAAGTTAATTTGTGAAGCAAAGCGCGGACCGCGCCATATTTATTTCAAACATTACTTAAAACAAAACTCTTTCATATAAAATTAATTCACCCTCTATTTTACTTTCAACTTCAAGAAAGTTATCCAGCGAATAAATTTATAGAGCAAGCATTAACTGATGTACCGGGAGAATTATGCTGGCATAGAACAATTTAAATATCTGTTCACATTGCCAGAATAGTTTCTTCCCCCCGGTTTCGCCGGTATACCCTGCCCGCATTGAACCTGCACGATCATCAGTTTAAGCCCTGGCCTCCTTTAACAACTGCTCGATTGCCTGTTGCTGTTCGACGTAATTACCTTCACCGAAGAAGGTGTAACGCAGCTGGCCTTTGGTATCGAACAAATAGTGTGCAGGCCAGTACTGATTGCCGAAGGCGCGCCAGATTTGATAGTCGTTATCCATCACGACCGGATAGGTCAGCCCCCATTTTTTAACCGCCGCTTTTACCGCTTCAGGTTTTCTTTCAAATGGATACTCAGGCGTGTGTACCCCAACGACCGTCAGCCCCTGAGACTGATATTTTTGCGCCCATTCGCGCACGTGCGGCAGCGTGTGTTGGCAGTTAATGCAGTCGAAAGTCCAGAAATCTACCAGCACGACTTTCCCTTTCAGTGAATCTGAGGATAACGGTACGCTGTTAATCCAGCCGGTGCCTCCGGTGAGCGGCGGCAGCTGGCTGCTGGGAGTGGTATCAACAATTGGCTGAAGCCGGGCAGGCTCCGCAGGCAGCCAGCCCACCAGGTGTTGCTCAAGGCGCTGTGAAAAGCCGGTTGCCCCCTGGAGAATACTGGTTGTACCGGTCGCTATCAGCGCGACCGAAGCCAGCATCGCGATGCCCGCCCCCTGGCGCAGCCGTTCTACGACTCCGGTTTTCGCCCGCAGCCAAACCATGACTTTCTGCCCGCTCAGCCACAACAGCGCCAGCATCACCGCACAGCCACAGCCATAAGCCGCCAGCAAAATGCCGCTGGATGCCGCACTCCCCTGCAACAGCCCCAGGCTGAGGATGGCCCCCAACACTGGGCCTGCGCAGGGTGCCCATAGCAACCCGGTTGCCATCCCTGCCAGCAGCGCCGCCAGCATGCCGCGATTACGATTACTTGAATCGTTAACTCTATTTCCCAGCCGCACAACCGGGCTGGCCAGCCGCTGCGCTATTTGAGGAGAGATCAGCGACAGAGCCACAACCGCTAAAAACAGCAGCGCCAGCCAGCGGCCAATCGCGGCGGCCTGAACCACCCAGGCACTGGCTACGGTTACCAGCGATGACACCAGGGTAAACATCAGCACCATTCCCACCAGCAACGCCACCAAATGGCGCTTCTGCCCTTTCACACTGGCAAATAAAAAAGGAATAACCGGCAATGTGCAGGGGCTAAGTAACGTCAGCATGCCGCCGACAAACGCAATCAGGATAGCCATCAGAAGTCTCCTTGTGCATTTTTGCGAATAACAGTCGGCCTTTCGGCCACCAGCGCTTGAGGGGCAGTCGCGCCGCTAAGGCGTGAGCTCAGCGTTTGCAGATCGGCACTCAGGCAGCCGAGTGGCTGCAAAACAGCGGAGATAGCGCCGAGGAAAAAACCTGTTCTGATATTCATCTTGCAACCTCACCTTTCTCTGGCCTGGTTATCAGGCGGTGAGATGATTTAAACGCGGAGATATGTGTGGGATGTGTCGGCTAAAGGCCGTTTTGTCGAATCAGGTATCTGTGCCGGTGTGAGATACAAGAGAATACAATTTAATTAAGCGGTAACGAGAGCGTCGCCGTCAGGCCACCCTGTGGACTGTTTGCCAGAGTCAGCCGCCCCTGTAACTGAGCGCTAAGCTGTGCGGCGATTGCCAACCCCAACCCGGTACCGCCAGTGTTGCGATTACGCGAGTTTTCAATCCGATAAAAGGGCTCGAGCACCGCTTGCTGCTGTTCTTCGGGAATGCCGGGGCCATTATCCAGCACGCTGATATCCAGCCACTCCTTATCCCGCCGCACCGCAATGAGTTCGGCCTGGCCGCCATACTTGAGCGCATTATCCAGAAGATTAGTAACAATGCGGCGCAGCGCCTGCGGGCGGCTCTCAAGCGGAGGAATATCATCGGCCCGATGAAAAACCACCGGACGGCCAGTATCAATATAATCACAGGCGATGCTGTCGAGAAAGGCATTGATATCCAGGCTATAGCCCGGTTCCTGTAGCGGCTCTGAACTGCGGGCATAGGCGATCCCTTCTCGCGCCAGCGCGGTCATATTATCGAGATCTTGCAAGAGCTTATCGCGCAGGCTCACATCCCTGATCATCTCCAGGCGGAGCTTCATGCGAGTGATAGGCGTTTGTAAATCATGAGAAATAGCGGCAAGGATTTGCGTTCGTTCTTTCAGGTAATGTTGGATCCGCGCCTGCATATGGTTAAAAGCCCGTGCCGCATGGCGCACTTCCAGCGGCCCCTGCTCATCCATCGCAGCCGCTTCTGCCGCCGCAGGTTCCAGGCGCTCAATCGCATAAGTAAAGCGGGATAGCGGCCTGACGACCTGGCGTACCGCCTGCCAGGCACACAGCAGCAGTAACAGCGGTTGGAGAATCACCACAACCGGCAGCCAGCGCGCCAGCGCCGGCAGTTGCGGATAAATATCGATAGTGAGCGGCGAGCCGTCACTGAGACGTAAATGCGCCTGAATATGATCGCGCGGGCCGGAGATAGCACTCATATTCAGCGCATATTCATTGCCCAGCGCCTGGTGTAACGAAGTCACTATACTGCGCGAACGCCAGTTATCTAGTTGCGGACCAGATTCTCCAGCGCTCAGCAAATAACGATAGTTTCCCCGAGCCAGTCGGGGTAGCCAGGCCGCCCGCTCCGACGCAGGCAGGCGATCGAGGATAGCGACGCTAGTGGCTACATCGTAGCTAAGATTATTGAGCATGACGCTCCGGGCACTACTCATCCGTTCGTAAAGCAGTAATGCTAAAGTCAGGCTGTTTGCCAATAGCAGCCCGGCCAGGATAAGCAGTATCAGCCGATAAAGCAGCGTCCTGGGCCACAGCCTCATTCCCGCAGTTCCCGAATCTCCACCGGCATTGCCAGCACATAGCCTTCACTGCGTACGGTCTTAATATATGCAGGCTCGCGGGCATCGTCATTCAGGCGCTGACGCAGACGGCTAACCAACAGGTCAATGGAGCGTTCAAACAGCTCGGCATCCCGCCCCTGAGTCAGGCTCAAAAGCTGATCGCGGTTGAGAACTCGTTGCGGATGGTCGAGAAAAACGCGCAGCAGCCGATATTCAGCGCCGCTCAGAGCCACAACCATCCCGCCATCATCCACCAGATGGCGGGCCACGGTATCAAGCTGCCAGCGGCCAAAGGCTATCAGCCGCCCGGCATCGGTTATTTGCAGATTGGGAGGTAACGCCCGATAGCGACGCAGGATAGCTTTGATACGAGCCAGAAGCTCCCGGGCCACAAATGGCTTGACCAGATAGTCATCGGCCCCCATTTCCAGCCCGAGGATCCTATCCGCATCATCGCTACGAGCCGTTAGCATAAGCACCGGCAGATTCTTATGACGATCGCTACGCAGCTCACGACACAACATCAGACCGTCGTCTCCCGGCATCATAATATCCAGCACCACCAGATCTACCTGATGGTGGGAAAGCCAGGCGCGCATCTCCTTGCCGTTGGCCGCACCTGTCGCCTGAAAGCCCGCATCGATGAGGTAATTGACGATAAGCTCGCGAATATCACGGTCATCATCCACCACCAGAATAGTGTCGATATGCTCCATTCCCGCTCCAGTTATCACATTTTGTCGGCGTCAATGACCGCTTTGGTGAAGGAGGTCGGATCTTCCTGCGGCGGGTTATGGCCAATGTTGGCACCAAAAGTCCGGTGCTCATATTTACCGGTAAAACGCTCAGCATAGGTTTTAGGATCCGGATGCGGCGCACCGTTATTACCGCCTTCAATGGTAATGGTGGGCACCGTGATTGCAGGAAGCTTAGCCAACTTCTGCTCATACTGGTCGTACTTCGCTTCCCCTTTCTCAAGCCCCATCCGCCAGCGATAGTTACTGATAGTCACCGCCACGTGATCCGGATTATCGAGCGCCGCAGCACTGGTATTAAAGGTGGCGTCGCTGAATTTCCAGCCTGGAGATGCCTGCTGCCAGATAAGTTTGGCGAAATCATGAGTATTTTTTTCATAACCCGCTTTACCGCGCGGCGTCGCGAAGTAGAACTGATACCACCACAACAGCTCGGCCTTAGGCGGCAGCGGCTGCTCGCCAATTTTCTGGCTGCTGATAAGGTAGCCGCTTACTGAAACCAGGGATTTTACCCGTTCCGGCCACAGTGCAGCCACGATATCGGCGGTACGCGCCCCCCAGTCGAACCCGGCGAAATCAGCCTGTTTAATCTTGAGCGCATCCATTAAAGCGACGATATCCGCCGCCATTGCCGACGGCTGGCCGTTGCGCGGCGCGGATGCCGAAAGAAACTTTGTCGAACCATATCCACGTAAGTAAGGAACGATGACGCGAAAACCTTTGGCCGCCAGCGCAGGCGCAACCTCGGCATAGCTATGGATATCATAGGGCCAGCCGTGCAGCAGAATAACCGGTTGCCCGTCGCGTGGGCCAATATCGACATAACCTACATTAAGGTCTCCGGCATTAATCTGATGAATCTGCTTAAACTCACTGGCATAGTCCTCAGCCGCCAGCGCCGGAAGTGCGGGCGTTAACATCATCAGCATCAGAAAAGCGCGTTTAGCCGTTTTATTCTTTAACCGCACAACAGAAGGTGTCGAAACGTTCATCGGGTACTCCTGCACACAGGCATGGATAGGGATGGTAAGAATTTCAAAACGATAATTAGCCAGCAAATTATAGTGACTATTTTTTAATCAGCTCCAGTCGCTGCAAAGTTTTATCTTTGAACCGGCGTGTAGCTATAAAAACAATGGCAAGTGTCGGAGATATTTCCGTTAAGCCCGCTTTTTATCTCGTTCTGTATTTCACATATGACCAGATACACTGCGATACAAAGAAAGAGAAATAGAACGCCTTATAGTGGTGAAGGAATGGTTAGCCCATAGAAGAGACAGTGCTTTTTTGCAGGAGTAGAAACAATCGGGGAAGATGACGGTATCGAGGATCCGCAGCCCAACAAGTAATGGGCTGCGGGCAATCAATATCAGGAAAGCGTTATTCCTGGCTATTCATAGCGCGTGAGAATTCATCCTTACAGACCAGTAGCGCCTGCTTAATCTCCTGCTCATGTTGCTTAATTCGCCACAAAGGGCCAACCAGGTCAATGGCATAATTTCCCTGAGGCGTGTCGAGGCCAATGGCAATAGCCCCCACGCCAATAGTGTGCTCATCGCTATCATAAGCAAATCCTTCGCGACGAATTTGGTCCAGTTGAACTAACAGTTCATCCAGCGTTGGGGTATTTTCGGTAAGTTGTTTTAACTCCGGCCCCAGCAACTCTTTAACCGCTTCATTAGACATCCGCGATAGCAGCATTTTGCCCCCCGCCGTGCCATATACGCTCAAAAAATTCCCGGAGATAGGTGTAACACGCAGCGCCTGATGAGAAACCACCGAATGCAGAATCACCATATCACTACTGTTTGCGTTAACCAGGATAACCGTTTCGCCCGTTTTTTCGCTTAACAGCTCCAGAAAAGGACGCGCCAGACGCGTGAGATCGATATGGCTATAGGAAGCAAGGCGCATTAGCGCAGGCCCAAGCCGAATGCCCCCGGCGCTCTGTACTTCCAGCAATCCTTCCAGCGCTAATGCATCCACAATGCGCTGCACCGTGGAGCGCGGTAAATCGATGCGCTTCGCAATAGCCCCCAGGCTAAGGCCGCCCGGCTCGCTTTCCAGACAGCGCATTATCAGCGCTGCGCGTGAGATTACCTGAATACCATTACGGTCAGTTTCTGTGATCGTCATCTATAAATTGCCTTTTGTACCGCACAGCGGTACAGTGTACCGAAATATGCAGTATATCATTAACAGGTGAGTCGAAGTGTCAGCATCAACCCCCCCTCCACATGTTCAAAGCCCTTTTACCGTCCGACTTGCACTCGGATTGGTTGGCGTTTTGATAGTTGCTCTAATATCCGGAATTAATGACCGGGTGACGGATATCTCTATGGCCGATATTCGCGGCATTTATGGTATCAGCCGCGATGGCGCCAGCTGGCTCAGCTCGGTTTATGCCGCAGGCGAAGTCTCGGCAATGTTACTTGCCCCCTGGCTGGCTGTCACTTTTTCGCTCCGGCGCTTCGCGCTGGTAGCGACGCTGGCATTTACTTTTTTAGCCCTGATATTTCCGCTGATAACAAGCCTGAACGGGCTGGTGGTGATGCGCACTCTTCAGGGGCTGGCTGGCGGTTTTCTGCCACCGCTGCTAATGACCGCTGCGCTGCGCTTTTTACCCTGGCACGCCAAGCTTTATGGGCTATCGGCCTATGCGCTGACCGCAACTTTTGGCCCCAATGTGGCCATGTCACTGGCAGCACTTTGGACTGAAATAGGCGACTGGCACCTGGTATTTTGGGTGATCATTCCCATTGGTTTTGTTGGCGCATCCCTGATTGCCTATGGATTGCCCCAGGATCCGCTCAAGCTGGAGCGTTTTAAGCAGTTTGACTGGCGCGGCGTATTACTGGGCTGCGGCAGTATTACCATGCTGACGCTGGCCCTGACTCAGGGCGAACGCCTCGACTGGCTGAATTCACCGCTTATATGCTGGCTGCTGTTGGGCTCCGCTCTTGGATTTCCACTGTTTTTAATCAATGAGTGGTTTCACCCTTTGCCGCTGCTAAAACTGCAACTACTGGCCCGCCACAACTTTGCCTTCGGCAACATAACCCTGGCACTGTTTCTTTTCGTGGCTATGGCCGGAGGGGCAATTCCCGCGGCCTACCTCACGGAAATTCAGGGCTATCGCCCGCTGGAAATCGCACCCACCGCACTGTGTATCGCCCTGCCACAGCTGGTCGTAGCACCGCTGGTTGCCTTTGTTATTAATCGCAACTGGGTGGATTCGCGTTACGTCATGGGGCTGGGGCTGCTGTTGCTAACCATCGCCTGCATCGGCGGCAGCCTTTTAACCAGCGAATGGAACCGCGACAACTTTTATGCCTTACAGGTACTGCATACCTTTGGCCAGCCGATGATCGTTGTACCGTTGCTGATGAATGCCACCGGCGTTGTCCATCCTATGGAAGGGCCATTTGCTTCGGCGATGGTTAACAGCATCCGTGGTTTTTCCGCGGTAGCAGCCTCATCGTTTCTCGAAAACCTGATTACCCAGCGCGAGCGGTTTCACTCCCATATTCTGCTCGACAATATTGGCAACAAAGTCACGCTTTCCGGCGCGGAAGCGATGGCTGAACTCAGCGAGGCAGTGCGAGCTCAGGCATTTGTCCTGAGCTATAGCGATGCCTTCCTGGCCCTGCTTGGCGTTATAGCGGTGATGTATGTCGTCCTGCTGACGCTGCCAAAACGCGCTTATCCACCACAACCCCACTAATCGTTAGAAAGTTAAAAAAGATGATGAAACATAAAACGGCTTTTATATTTCTGGGCGCGGCTCTGCTCCTGCTCATCGCATATATTGGTTATCACCTGCTCAGCTCCGGGTCTCGTCAGACCACCGACGACGCCTACATTAATGCCGATTCCGTTATGGTTTCCGCCCGCGTCGCCGGGCAGATAACTCAGGTATTGGTTGACGATAACCAGCAGGTCAAAGCTGGTCAGTTGCTGGCAGAGATAGACGCCCGCGACTTCCAGGCGGCTAAAGCGGCGGCCGAGGCCAACGTCAACGCCACCCGCGCTGAGTTAAAAAACCTGACGGCTAAAATCGAGCGTCAAAAATCGGTTATCGATCAGGCGCTGGCTAATACTCAGTCAACGGCGGCATCGCTGAAGTTTGCTCAGTCCAACGCCGAACGTTACTCCAACCTGTCTAAGGTAGGGGCCGGTACCCAGGAAGAGCGTCAGAAAACCGCTACCGAGCTGCAAAAATGGCGGGCATCCAGCGCTTACGATCGCGCTTCATGGGTTGCGGCAACCCGTGAACTGGACGTATTGAAAGCAGAGTATGAAAAACGGGTAGCGACCCTGGCGCAAAACGAAGCCGACCTGTTACAGGCAAACCTGAACCTCTCCTACACCCGTATCACCGCGCCGTTTGACGGAATGGTAGGTAAACGTACCGTGCGCGTCGGCGCTTATATTACGCCAGGCAGCCCGCTGCTGGCGGTGGTACCGCTGGAAAACGCCTATGTCATCGCAAATTACCGCGAAACTCAAATCACTAAGATGCGCCCAAATCAGGCGGTGGAGATTCAGGTTGATAGCGTGCCGGACCGGGTTTTTAAAGGCCATATCGCCAGCATTGCGCCAGCCACCGGCATGTCGTTCAGCGCTATTGCTCCGGATAACGCCACCGGTAACTTTACCAAAGTGGTACAGCGCGTTCCGGTCAAAATCATGCTGGATAAAGACCAGCCACAGCTCGACAAAATGCGCGTTGGCCTGTCGGTTATCGTGAGCATTAATACGGCGCAAAAAGTTGAAAGTAGCGCCCCGTTTCAAGGGCAAGCTGAGAACTATTCTTCATCGCCTGCAACACCTCGCTCCCCTTCAGGCAGCGCAATGGCAATTGCCGCGAAGGAGTAACAGATGAAACGGATATATCTCTCTTTGCTGTGCGCGCTGTTAAGCGGCTGCGCCGTCGGGCCGGATTTTGACAAACCGGTGCCGGAGTTACCAAAAAGCTGGAACGGTCAGTTACCCAAGGGCGTAGCCCAGGGTGCCAGCGTCGATGCGCAATGGTGGCGTCAATTTAACGACCCGCAGCTTAATAAACTGGTAGACCGGGCCGCCGCGCGTAATCTGGATATTCGGGTAGCCAGTATCCGCCTGGAACAGAGCCGGATGCAGCGCCAGGTCAGCGGTGCGCAGCAATTTCCCGGTGTGGGCATTGATGCAGGCTATCAGCGAGCGCGTAATAGCCAGGACGGGCTGATTGATTCATCTGGCCATAGTGGGCAAAAACCCTATGAGCTATGGAGCGGCGCGCTAGACGCCAGCTGGGAAATAGATTTATGGGGCCATGTACGGCGTATTGTGGAAGCGGCTGATGCTCAAACCGCTGTCACCCAGGCGCAGCTCGATGGCGCAATGCTAAGTGTGACCGCAGAGGCCGCCGCCGACTATATCAAGCTGCGTGGGGTTCAGGCTCAGATTGCCGTCGCCCGCCAGAACCTGGATATCGCTCAGCAGAGTCTGAAGCTGACCCAAAACCGCTTCCAGAACGGGGTCACTACCCATCTGGATACTGCTAACGCGGCGGCTCAGGTAGCGACTATCCAGGCCACGCTGCCGATGTTAAATGCCGAACAACAGCGGCTGATTAACGCATTAAGCTTCCTGGTGGATGAAACGCCCGGCGCACTGCGCCATGAGCTGGAGCAGGCACGCCCTATTCCGAAGGCCCGGGATGATATCAGCCTCGGTCTGCCGTCGGAGTTAGCCCGCCGCCGTCCGGATATTCAGGCCAGCGAAGCGGAGCTGCATAAAGCCACGGCAGAGATTGGCGTCGCAAAAGCCGATTTCTATCCGCGCGTCAGCCTTGGCGGTAGCTTTGGCGTCCAGGCACAGGCCGGTTCTGACGTCGGTGACTGGCGCTCACGCCAGTGGTCATTTGGCCCCAGCCTCTATCTGCCAATTTTCCAGGGCGGTCGCCTGACCGGTACTCTGGAATTGCGTAAGCGTCAGCAGCAGGAAGCCGCGTTGAACTTTCACCGGGTAGTGCTCAATGCCTGGCATGAAGTGGATAACGCCGTAACCGATTACAACGCGGAAAGAGAACACCATCAGGCGCTGAGCGAGGCGGTAGAACAGAATGAAATCGCACTGCAAACCGCCCGCAGCCGCTACCAGGAAGGGGCGCTGGATTATCTCAATGTGCTAAGCGTTCAGCGCTCGCTGCTGGCAACCCAGCTAGAGCTGGTGAACAGCACCACCGGCGTTTCTCTGAATCGAATCTATCTGTACCGCGCACTGGGCGGTGGATGGAGCAAAGCCAGCCGCTGATTATTTGCTATATATCAGCCACAAAAGCGCGGTTCCCTTGAATCGCGCTTTTTTTATAATCCGGCTGAGCAGATTATGTTTTCGCCCTACAGCGTATCGCCATAATAAATTTGATAGCCGAGATCGACATTATCCGGCGCATCCTCCCCTTTAAGCCGCTTAATCATCGCTTCGGCGGCGACTTTGCCAGTTTCAAAACGCGGAGTAATCACGCTGGCTATCTTTTGCAGGCGCGCTCGGCCAATCTCCAGACCGTGAAAACCGGCAATGGCTATCTCCTGTGGAACCGCGATGCCCTGCGCCTGGCACTCTAGCAAGACGCCGACCGCCAGGTCGTCATTGGTGCAAAATATCGCATCGATTTCGGGGTTGGATTGTTGAAGTTGCAAGAACATCTGGCGGCCAAGGGCTACCGAAGAGATGGCGCGCGGCGCAATATGCAACGGCTTAAGGCCGTGTGTTGCCAGCGCCTGGCCTGCGCCGCGCAGCCGGCTCAGATCGCGTGGGTCATCCATTGAGCCAAAAAATGCCAGGTGGCGCTTACCGCTGTCCAAAAACGCATTGGTCATATCCCAGGCCGCTTTCTCATTATCAAAACCGACCTGAATATCAAATTGCTGCCCGCCAATATCCATTAGCTCCGCGACCGGAATGCCGCTGGCGCGCACGTACTGAATCATCCGTTCGCTATGCTGTTTGCCGGTTAAAATAAGCCCGTCAATATTGTAAGAAAGCAGATTCAGCACCTCACGCTCTTCGCGCAGGGCGTCATATTCATAATTGGCGATTAATGCCTGATATTGATGGGCAGAAGTGACGGACTCAACTCCAGCCAGGACGTCAGCAAAAATCTGGTTGCGAAAAGAGGGAATAAGTACGCCGATGGTTTTACTACGGGCATTGAGCAGGATTTCCGGCGCCCGATTGGGGATATAGTTATTCTCCTCCATGATGCGGGAGATTAGCTCGCGGCTGCGCTGCGATACCTGAGCCGGGTCGCGTAAGTAACGGCTTACCGTCATCTTATTCAGCCCGGCCAGGTTCGCGATATCCTGCAATGTCATCCGGTTGTTTTTCATCGGGTTCCCTGCGGTAAACGGCGATTATCTTCGCCGCAAACCTTACCACAGCGGCCCCCTTTTAGGTTAGCCCGCGAGCTTTTTTGTCGCCGCAATAACGGCAGGCTCTTTGTCACCAGCGCGGACGTTATACATCAACACCACGGAAGCCAGCAGCGCGATAGCCATGAAAGTATAAGAGACTCCAGGCCCGCCGGTCAGCCCGTTGAGATAGCCCACCAGCCAGGCTCCGAGGAAGGCACCCAGCGCGCCGAAGCTATTAATCAACCCCATGGAAACCCCGGAAACATTGCGCGGCAGCAGCTCCGGAATCAGCGCGAAAAACGGCCCGTATGGCGCATACATACAGGCGGCAGCCACCACCAGAAGCGCATAAGAGAACCAGAATGCCTGGTTGCCAATAAGCCAGGAGCCAAAGAAAGCCACCGCCGCCACCAGCAATAAAGGCCAGATGAAGAGCTTACGGTTTTGAAACTTATCCGACAGCCATGACACGGTCAGCATCAAACAGATAGCCGCCAGATAAGGCACTGCCGCCAGCCAGCCTACCGCCACAATATCCATCTGCGCGGCGTTTTTAAGAATCGACGGCATCCACATCATGAAGCCATACACCCCGATACTCCACAGCGCATGCACCGCACACAGCATAATGACATTGCGCGAACGCAGCGCTTCGCCGTAATTACGCACCGGCTTGATATTGCTCTGCTCGCTGTCCATCGCCTGTTGCAGCGTGCGTTTTTCTTCGTCGTTAAGCCAGGAGACCTCGGCAGGTTTATCGCGCACCAGCGCCCACCAGCACAAGGCCCATATCACCGCCGGTAACCCTTCGATAATAAACATTTCGCGCCAGCCCCAGGCCTGGATCAAATAGCCGGAGACGATAGACATCCACAGTACCGTAACCGGGTTACCGAGGATCAAAAAGGTATTCGCGCGCGAACGTTCGGCTTTGGTAAACCAGTTGCTGATATAGATAAGCATGGCAGGCATGACCGCCGCCTCGACCACGCCCAGGGTGAAGCGGATAGCCATCAGCATCGGAATATTGCTGACAAAACCGGTGGCTGTGGCGCATATCCCCCATAAAATCAGGCTCACGAAGATAAGTTTGCGCACACTGCGTTTAACCGCATACATCGCGCCCGGCACCTGGAAAAAGAAATAACCGAGGAAAAATAGCGCGCCAATTAATGAAGCGGTGCCTTTGGTAATACCTAAATCACTTTCAATTCCCGCTGCGGCGGCAAAACCATAATTAGCCCGATCGAGATAAGCCAGACTATAGGTAATAAAAATTATCGGCATTAAATACCACCAGCGCCGGGCCGGTAATTTCGCGAGCTTGTGCATATGAGTTCCTCAGATGATGTCAATAATCAAACTGGTTTAATCATGTAACCCGCCATTGATTTTGGGGCCGTATCCGAATGACAGATATGGCTGTCCCTTCCGGCCCGGAAATAACTTAGGGTATATTCGCAGTGCATATTCGGACGCAGGCTGGCGCACTGGCCTGCGTTAATACTGATATCTCGATATTTAGCGCCAGAGAGGGCTGACAGGCGGTTTAAACCGCAGCCAGCATTCCTCCATCCACAAATAGCAGATGCCCATTCACAAAATTTGAGGCCGCCGAAGCCAGATAAACCGCGCTGCCAATCAACTCTTCCGGTTTTCCCCAGCGGCCAGCGGGCGTGCGCTGATACAGCCAGGTTGAAAACGCTTTATCGTTCACCAGCGGTGCGGTCATATCGGTGGCAAAATATCCGGGAGCGATGCCGTTAACCTGAATATTGTATTCCGCCAGCTCAACGCACATTCCGCGCGTCAGCATTTTCACTGCGCCTTTTGAAGCCGCATAAGGCGTAATTGTTTTGCGCCCCAATTCACTCTGCATAGAGCCAATATTAATTATTTTTCCGGCACGGCGGGTCATCATATATTTAGCAACCTGCTGGGAAACCAAAAAAACGCCTTTCTGATTCACCTCAATAACCCGATCCCATTCCTCTTCGGGAAATTCACAAAAAGGGAAGCGGCGCTGAATACCGGCGTTATTAACCAGAATATCGATAGGCCCAATTTCTTTCTCAATAAACTCCACCGCCGTTTCAATTTCTACCCTGCGGGTTACATCGAAAGCCACGCCGTGGGCGCGATACCCCAGCTCGGTTAGCCGCTGGGCGGCATCCCACGCCCGCTGTTGAATACGGTCGTTAATAATCACTTCTGCGCCATGCTGGGCCAGGCCTTCGGCCAGTAAATTACCAATGCCCCGAACCGAGCCGGTTATCAGCGCTCGTTTACCGGAAAGATCGAATAAATTTTTCATAAAACCTCTTTTCAAACTACTGTTACGCGTAACTGTATACGCGTAACAGTAAAAATGAAAAGAAGATGATGCAGACAAATGATTGTTTTGTGATCAGGTGTTCATTTATTGATTGCAACGAGGCGGGAGCGTCTTTTTTGCTGTCAGCGCGATGGCACAAAGCTTTCCCATTTTTACCTTGCCACGCCTGAGGCAAATACAGTTATTATATTGCTGAAAAATATACTAATCGAGTCAGGGAAAGTGAGCAGAACTCCAAATCCAGCGGCCTTTAGCTATTGATAACCGCTGGCATTGCCTGCCCCACGAGGAACCTCGCGCATACCCGATTATTGATGCTGGAGAGCATATTGATGAATGACTGGCACTACGAAAAAGGTGGCAAAAGATTCGACCAGGTTAGCGACCAGCAGATGTCGCAGTTGATTCGCTCCGGCGCGCTTAACGCCAATACTCTGGTCTGGAAGAAAGGTATGGCCGACTGGGCAAGGCTTGCAGAGAGTGAACTGGCAGGTGAACTTTTACAGCGCGATCAGCCACCGCCGCTGCCGGGCAGTAAAGTTCCGTCAGCCTATATTTGGCTGCTCGCTTTCGCGCCAATTCTCGGCTTTATGCTGGAATCATTTATCACTGCGGCTTTGGGGATGGATGACCAGGCCTCTTTGGAAGCGCTGGATAAAGGGCAGTTCTGGTATGTCACGGTACTGCTCAATATTGTACTTGGCTTTCTCGATGAACGCCGCCTGCGGCGCTGCGGATTTAATACTGAAGGGTTCGGCAGCATGTGCTGGCTGGTGCCGGTTTATCTTTGGAAACGAGCTAAAAATATTAAGACGTCGACTATCCCGTTTTGGATTTGGCTCGCCACCTTCGCTTTTATCTTGATGGGCCGCACGTAACCGCCGGAAAACGCCGCGCATATCAAATGCACGGCGTTTCCTAATTACCCGCGTTTACGCACCAGCTGAGTGCGGCGGGTGAAATACTCCAGCGGAATGCTCCAGACGTGGACCAGGCGGGTAAACGGGAACAGTAAGAACAGCGTCATCCCCAGCACCAGGTGTACCCGGTAGACAAATGCCACGCCATCCAGATATGACGACGCGCCAAAGCGGAAAGTCACGACATGCTGCGCCCAGTTAACCAGCTTCATCATCTCGCTACCGTCGGGATGCTGCGCCGAGAAGGGAATGGTGCTTAAACCCAACGTGACCTGAACCAGCAGCAGCACCAGAATCAAGATATCCGCTCCACTGGAAATGGCCCGCACCCGGGGGTTAAACAGCCGCCGGTACAGCAGCATCAGCCCGCCAATGAGCATAATGACGCCACAACCGCCGCCCATATACATCGCCATTTGCTGTTTTACCGACAGCGGTAAAAATGACTCGTACATCCAGTGTGGCGTCAGCATACCCAGAAAGTGACCAACCAGAACGCCAAGCACGCCAATGTGAAACAGGTTAGAAGCCACCCGCATCCAGCGTTTATCCATAATCTGACTGGAGCCAGCCCGCCAGCTATATTGACCATAGTCATAGCGAATCAGGCTCCCCACCAGGAATACCGTCCCGGCGATATAGGGATAGATGTCGAAAAAAAATAGCGTTAAAAAATGGCTCATTTTCCCTCCGGGCGGCGCGTCTGCGCCTCGCCGACGTTGAGATACTGCGGCGCAACCGCTCCTGAAAAGCGCTGCTGATGAGCGGAAATATTGTCCCCGCCGCACCCGGCCCCGTCCTGGGGCGTCATAAAGCGAACCTGCTCTTCCTCCCACACCGCATCCAGAGCGGCGGGCGTATCGTCACGCGCCTCTTCGGCTACGGTCGCACTAAGATTACCGCTGCGGGCATCGCTGCCTGAGAGCTTTAATAGCAGGTCGAACAATACGCCAAACTGGCTTTCACGCTGATGCAGCCGCGCCCCCAGTAGTGCCAGAATGGGGGCGATACTCTCCAGCCACTCTCTGGCCTGCGCCCCATCCAGCCGCGACAGAAACTCCAGGAATAGCGGAAGATGGTCAGGCAGCTCATAACTATTAAGCGCCAGCCCGGCTTCCTTGTAATGTTCCAGCAGGTCGACCATCGCCTGGCCGCGATCGCGCGATTCGCCGTGCACATGTTCAAACAGCAGTAACGAAAGCGCCCTTCCCCGGTCGAAAAGCTGAGTATATTCCGCCTGAGCCGCCAGCAGCGGCCCCTGAATATAGCCTTCGATTAGCCGTTGCAGCACCTGACGCTGCGCGGGCCCCAGTTCTGGCGCATCTTCCAGCGCTGCGCACAGTTCCTCGCGCGCCTGCCACAATCCCTCATCGGGATACTCCAGCAGGCAGGAGATTATTTTTAAGCTAATCACCTGTCCTGCCCTCCGGTTTTGGCTCCCACATCGATAGCATCGATACGTTTTGAATTGAATAGATTGAATTTGGTATTGCTTCCCTTGCAGCCATCGCCAAAGGTAAAGCCGCAGCCGTTACGCTCCGGGAAGGCGTCGCGAGCCAGCTCCCGGTGGCTGGTTGGAATAACAAACCGGTCTTCATAGTTAGCAATAGCCAGATAGCGATACATCTCTTTAGCCTGATGTTCGCTCAGCCCCACCTCATTCAGCGCGCTGATATCAACCACGCCATCCACCGTTTCCCGGCGTTTGTAATGGCGCATTGCCAGGATGCGTTTTAACGCCTGCACCACCGGTTTGGTATCGCCTGCCGCCAGCAAGTTAGCCAGATATTGCACCGGGATACGCAGCGCTTCGATATCCGGCAAGATACCTTTATGCGGCAGCACGCCCGCGTCTGCGGCGGATTGAATCGGCGACAACGGCGGTACATACCAAACCATGGGTAAAGTGCGATATTCCGGGTGCAGCGGCAGCGCCAGTTTCCATTCCATCGCCAGTTTGTAGACCGGGGAGCGTTGGGCGGCTTCGATAACGTTGTGCGGTATGCCATCTTTTTCAGCCTGAGCAATAACCGCCGGGTCATGTGGATTCAGGAATACCGAAAGCTGACGTTCGTAGAGGTCTTTATCATTTTCGGTCGATGCCGCTTTCTCGATAGCGTCGGCGTCGTATAGCACCACGCCCAGATAGCGGATTCGGCCCACGCAAGTTTCTGAGCAAATGGTCGGCTGGCCCGCTTCTATACGCGGATAACAGAGGATGCACTTCTCCGATTTGCCGCTTTTCCAGTTGAAGTAGATTTTTTTGTACGGGCAACCGCTGACACACATCCGCCAGCCGCGGCACTTATCTTCATCAATCAGAACAATGCCGTCCTCTTCGCGCTTATAGATAGCGCCACTTGGGCAGCTGGAAACACAGGTCGGGTTCAGACAGTGTTCGCACAGGCGCGGCAGATACATCATGAAGGTACTTTCGAACTGGCCGTACATCTCTTTCTGAACATTTCGGAAGTTAGTGTCCTGGGCGCGTTTGGCAAACTCACCGCCCAGATCGTCTTCCCAGTTGGCACTGCGGGTGATCTTATCCATCCGCTGGCCGGTGAGCAGAGAGCGCGGGCGAGCTACCGGCTGCACTTTGCCATCTTTCGCTTTGTGCAGATGCTGATAATCAAAATCAAAAGGCTCATAGTAATCATCAATTTGCGGCATATGCGGGTTGGCGAAAATATTGGCCATCACCCCAAGACGCCCGCCCTGACGCGGCTGAAGCTTGCCGCTGATCTTACGGATCCAGCCGCCTTTCCATTTGTCCTGATCTTCCCAATCCAGCGGGTAGCCGATCCCGGGTTTAGTCTCAACGTTGTTGAACCACGCATACTCCGCGCCTTCGCGGCTCGTCCAGACGTTTTTACAGGTGACCGAGCAGGTATGACACCCGATGCATTTATCCAGGTTCATGACCATGCCAACTTGTGAACGTATTTTCATTTTGCAGCCCCCTGCACTACTGCCGGTTGTTCGCTATCGTGTCCTTCGCCGTCGAGCCAGTCGATGCGGCGCATTTTTCTCACCACCACGAATTCATCGCGGTTGGATCCCACCGTGCCGTAGTAGTTAAAGCCATAGGCGAGCTGGGCATAGCCGCCAATCATATGAGTCGGTTTAGGGCTGACCCTGGTCACCGAGTTGTGAATACCGCCGCGCTGGCCGGTAATCTCTGAACCTGGGACGTTTATGGTGCGCTCCTGAGCGTGGTACATCATGACCATGCCTGGCTGAACTCGCTGGCTGACCACCGCACGCGCCGATAGCGCGCCGTTGGTGTTAAACGCTTCAATCCAGTCGTTATCTTCAATACCCAACTCACGGGCATCGGTCTCGCTTATCCAGACCAGAGGACCACCGCGTGCCAGGGTCAGCATCAGTAAGTTGTCACTATATGTGGAGTGAATACCCCATTTCTGATGCGGCGTGAGGAAGTTGAGCGCCTTCTCTGGATTACCGTTGGAGCGAACATGCAGCAACGGCGTGACGCTTCGGGTATCTACCGGCGGGCGATAGGCCACCAGGCTTTCACCGAAAGCCAGCATCCACGGATGATCCTGATAAAGCTGCTGGCGGCCGCTCAAGGTGCGCCATGGGATAAGCTCATGAACATTGGTATAACCGGCGTTATAGGAAACGTGGTCGTCCTCCAGGCCTGACCAGGTCGGGCTGGAGATAATTTTACGCGGCTGTGCCTGAATATCCCGGAAGCGGATTTTGACATCCTGTTTAGGTAGTGCCAGATGAGTGTGATCGCGTCCGGTGAATTCACCCAGCGCTCGCCAGGCTTTTACCGCAACTTCGCCATTGGTTTCCGGTGCCAGTGACAGAATAACTTCGGCTGCGTCTTTAGCGCTGTCGATAACCGGTCGCCCGGTGGCATTGCCGCTGCTGTGGGTGCGGTTAAAGCGCCCGAGAAACTCCACCTCCTCTTTGGTATCCCAGTTAATACCTTTACTGCCGTTGCCCAGCTTATCCAGCAGCGGCCCCAGCGAGGTAAAGCGCTCATAGGTTTGCGGGTAGTTACGCTGCACTACCATCAGATTAGGTGCGGTTTTGCCAGGGATAAGGTCGCACTCACCCTTTTTCCAGTCCAGGATCTGGCCGCTTTGCCCCAGCTCACCCGGCGAATCATGCTGAATGGGCAGAGTCACCAGGTCTGTCTCTTCACCTAAATGGCCGACGCATACTTTGGAGAATTCGCGGGCGATGCCCTTGTAAATCTCCCAGTCGCTGCGCGCTTCCCAGCAGGGATCGATAGCCGCTGAAAGCGGATGAATAAACGGATGCATATCCGAAGTATTCATGTCGTCTTTCTCATACCAGGTGGCCGTAGGCAGAATAATGTCAGAATAGAGACAGGTCGTGGACATACGGAAATCGAGCGTAACGATAAGGTCCAGCTTGCCTTCGCGCGCTTCATCGAGCCATTCAACCTCTTCCGGCTTCTGCCGCCCCTGGGAACCGAGGTCGGTTTGCTGAATGCCGTGCTCGGTGCCCAGAAGATACTTGAGCATGTATTCATGCCCTTTACCGGATGAGCCCAGCAGATTCGAGCGCCAGATAAATAGGTTACGCGGGGAGTTCTCCGGCCGGTCGGGCTGCTCGGCGGCGAAACGAATCGCGCCGCTTTTTAACCCGTTGACCACATAATCCTGCGGCGACTGGCCCGCGGCTTCCGCCGAAGCGGCAATAGTCAGCGGGTTAACGTTAAGCTGTGGAGAAGAAGGCAACCAGCCCATTCGCTCGGCCCGGACGTTGAAGTCGATAAGGCTGCCGCTATAGCGGGATTTATCCGCCAGCGGCGACAGCAGTTCGGCGGTATCCAGGGTTTCATAGCGCCACTGGCTGGAGTGGTTGTAGAAGAATGAAGTGGTGTTCATATGGCGCGGCGGACGCGTCCAGTCGAGCGCAAACGCCAGCGGCTGCCAGCCGGTTTGCGGCCGCAGTTTTTCCTGGCCGACGTAGTGCGCCCAGCCACCGCCGGTTTGCCCAACGCAGCCGCAGAATACCAGCAGATTGATTATCCCCCGGTAGTTCATATCCATGTGATACCAGTGGTTGATACCGGCGCCGACAATAACCATGGATCGGCCATGGGTTTTATCCGCATTATCGGCAAACTCGCGGGCTACCTGCAAAATATTAGCCTGTGGCACACCGGTAATTCGCTCGGCCCAGGCCGGGGTATAAGCTTTCACTTCCCGGTAGTCTTTGGCGCACAGGGAGTCATCTACCTGCTCATCACCCCAGTCGCGGGCTATCCCATAGTTAGCAACCATCAGGTCGAACACGCTGGCTACCATAGCTTCTGAGCCGTCGGCCAGGGTCAGGCGTTTTACCGGCACCGGACGATGCAACACTTCGGTCAACGCCACCGGGCGAAAATGCTCGCTTTCGATGCCGCCAAAATAGGGGAAGCCAACCTGTGCCACGCCATCATGCTTACCGAGCAGGCTGAGCTGCAGCGAAACATCCTGGCCATTCCCGGCGCGCTGTTCCAAATTCCAGCGCCCTTTCTCACCCCAGCGATAGCCAATAGAACCGAGCGGTGCCACCAGCTCATTGCTGGTTTCATCAATCGCTACCGTTTTCCACTGTGGATTATTCTCTTCACCGAGGCCATCCACTAAGTCGGCGGCGCGCAGCATACGCCCGGCAACGTGATGCCCATCTTCCCTGGCCTCAAGCAGCACCAGCATCGGCAGGTCGCTGTAGCGGCGGGCATAATCAGTGAAGTACTGGCTGGGCCGTTCCAGATAAAACTCTTTCAAAATAACGTGGCCCATCGCCAGCGCCATGGCGCTATCGGTGCCCTGTTTAGGCGCAAGCCACTGGTCACACAGCTTCACTATCTCGGCGTAATCCGGCGTAACGGCAACGGTTTTAGTGCCTTTGTAGCGAACTTCGGTAAAAAAGTGGGCGTCGGGAGTACGAGTCTGCGGGACGTTAGAGCCCCAGGCAATGATGTAAGAGGAGTTGTACCAGTCGGCCGATTCAGGAACATCCGTCTGCTCGCCCCAGGTCATTGGCGATGCCGGAGGCAAATCGCAATACCAGTCATAAAAACTCAGGCAGGTGCCGCCAATAAGCGACAGATAGCGCGCGCCCGCGGCGTAGGAAACCATCGACATCGCCGGGATCGGTGAAAAACCGACAACCCGGTCTGGCCCCACGGTTTTAGCTGTATATACGTTAGCGGCGGCAATAATCTCGTTCGCTTCATCCCAGCTCAGGCGAACCAGACCACCGCGCCCGCGCGCCTGCTTGTAAGTACGCGTTTTTTCCGGCGAGTTGACGATGCTGGCCCAGGCGTCCACGGGATCGGTATGAAGGCTTCGGGCTTCACGCCACATCTCCAGCAGATGCTGGCGGATTTGCGGGTGTTTAAGACGGTTGGCGCTATAGACATACCAGGAATAGCTTGCTCCACGCGGGCAGCCTCGTGGCTCATGATTAGGCAGATCGGGGCGGGTTTCCGGGTAGTCCGTCTGCTGGGTTTCCCAGGTCACCAGACCATTCTTGACGTAGATCTTCCAGCTACAGGAACCGGTGCAGTTTACACCGTGAGTTGAACGAACAATTTTGTCGTGCTGCCAGCGCTGGCGGTAGCTGTCTTCCCAGTCACGATTGTTATTCAGCGTCTGGCCATAGCCATCGGCAAATGGCTCCGCCAGTTCCTTAAAGTACCGGAACCGGTCAAGAAATTTACTCATGCGACATTCTCCTCGACAAATCCTCACCCTTTGAAATCAATCCCTGGGGTGCGTATCTGCCGTTGCTCACGAAAATAATTAAATATTCATCACTAATTACGAGGTGTTTTTATAAATACCTTTTCAGAGTAGCCAGGTATTTAAATTTTGCTGAATAGTTAACCCCATGTGGTTACTGCGTGAACAACTTGTAGAATTCGGCTAATTTGCGTAACCAAAGAGCTTGAACCACACTCAGTTTGATGTATTACGCCTTAAGCAGTGGGGGATTAAAAAACACTGCATTTATCAATAGTTATGGCTGCCTGATGTATCCGGCGGTTACTCTGTGAGCAAGACATTAAGGAAACTGATTTATGCCGCACTCCTCCGGGTCGCGTCCTGCACGTGGCGTTCTCGATAAATGGAACCCCGAAGACACTACATTCTGGAACCAGGGCGGACAGCGTATTGCGCGCCGTAATCTGTGGATCTCCATCCCCTGCCTGTTGCTTTCATTCTGCGTATGGCAGCTGTTCAGCACCGTTTCAGTCAACATGCCCCACGTAGGATTTAACTTTACGACCGACCAGCTCTTTATGCTGACCGCTTTGCCCGCGCTGGCGGGCGCGGTAATGCGGGTGCCATATTCTTTTGTGATTCCGATTTTTGGCGGCCGACGCTGGACGGCTTTTTGCACCATTATTTTGATAATTCCCTGCCTGTGGCTGGGGATGGCGGTACAAAACCCGCAAACGCCTTATTGGGTGTTTGTCGTTATCGCATTGATGTGCGGCGTGGCGGGGGCTAACTTCGCCTCAAGCATGGGTAATATCAGCTTCTTTTTCCCAAAACATAGCCAGGGCGGCGCACTGGGTCTTAACGGTGGCCTGGGAAATCTTGGCGTTAGCGTCATGCAGCTGTTTGCCCCACTGGTGATAACTATCGCCCTGTTTGGCGGTCTGGCCGGTGGTGCGCAGGCGACTGAGGAAGGGCAGCCTATGTGGCTGCAAAATGCCGCCTTTTTATGGGTGCCTTTGCTGATTATCTTCGCTATTGCCGCCTGGTTTGGCATGAATGATATCGCTACCGCCCGCGCATCGCTCAGCGCTCAGCTGCCGGTGCTCAAACGCCTGCATATGTGGGTAATGGCGCTGCTGTATCTGGCGACTTTCGGCTCGTTTATCGGCTTTAGCGCCGGTTTTGCCATGCTGACCAAAACTCAGTTCCCGGACATTGTGGTGCTTCATTACGCTTTCTGGGGACCGCTGGTTGGCGCTCTGGCCCGTCCGGTGGGAGGGTTCCTGTCTGACCGTTTTGGCGGCGCGCGCGTCACCTTAATTAACTTTGTTCTGATGGTAATTTTTGCCGGGCTGATTTTCCTGACGCTGCCGGTCAATGGACAGGGCGGTTCATTTAGCGCCTTCTTCGCGGTATTCATGGGCCTGTTTCTGACCGCCGGGCTGGGCAGCGGTTCTACTTTCCAGATGATTGCCATCATTATTCGCGCCGATACTCAGCGTCGGGTACTGGCGGCAGGTGGCAGTGAAGCCGATGCTAACCGTGAGGCGGCAACCGATTCTGCGGCAGCTCTTGGGTTTATTTCGGCAATTGGCGCAGCGGGCGGATTTTTTATCCCCAAAGCGTTTGGTACTTCACTGGCGATGACCGGTTCAGCGGAAGGCGCCTTGAAACTCTTCCTGGCCTTTTATGTGGTTTGCGTGGTTGTGACCTGGTTTTTCTATCTGCGAAAAAAACCGGCTAGCGTCTGATATTCGCTCCTCCAACCGGTCCCCGTTGCACACGGCGACGAGGGGCCGTGCTCCACCATTTACTTCTAAACTAATTTCTTTCATATCATAAAGTTATTCGATAACCGGGTATTAGAGCGAATATTCTGATATTATCACCGCCATATTCGCGGCCTCTTAATAACCCTGATGTAGCTGTAAGTTATTGTTTGACACCGGCAGATGCACCTATTGTTTCATCCTGAGTATCCCGCCCTGAGGCTATCTTCCACTGGAAAATAGCGCCGCCTGGCGTTGGTAAAATAAGTGCAAATGTACCTGGTTGACCGGTAGTTTACCCTACTCTGCTAATCTGCCTGCGCCACAATTATTGGCTTACCATGGTTCCGGATTTATCCCGTAGTGGGTGCGAATTAACTCATCCTATAATTGTTACTAACGTTTCCTACAGGTTATTTAATAGTGAAGAAAATCTTTTTGGCTGCTTGTGTATTTGCCCTGAGTGCCTGCGCCCATGAAGGCACCGTGTCAGATATTGATGTGGGTATGACGCGCGCCGATATCATTAAGGCTATGGGTGAACCGCAAAAAGACAATCGCCAGGGAGTGCTGGAAGAGATGACCTATAGCCAACGTAAAGCCAGCGGCTGGCGCATCAGTCGCCAGGACTACACCATCATTCTGCTCAATGATGCCGTGGTACAGATTAACCCTAACTCCTGACAGACGAATATTCTCACCTATTGGCAACGATTAATTCTAAATGCCCAGGTGCTTGTGAAGCCCACGTATTGCGGGTACATTAGCGCCGTCGGTTGAAAGCAACCCAATTTTTCTGGTCGCGCCGCCGTTTTTTTATAGCTGCGTTACCCGCTTTCGAGTCAGCATGGTTAGTCAGCACACGGCGGTGTGCGGAGCGAATAAAGTGAAATATTTTCTGATGGGTATATCAGTGATAATTCTGCTGTGGGCCGGTACTTTTTTCCTTATGGTATGACCCTACCCGAACTAAAAACAGGAGCCTGAGGCTCCTGTTTTTGTTTTTACCCTACTCCACCTCAGGCGTGGCGTGTTGCGTCGGTGCCGCCAGTAGCCCATCGGCCCGGAACATCGCTTTAATGCCCCTGATGGCCTGACGTATCCGATTGCTGTTTTCGATCAACGCAAAGCGAACGTGGTCGTCGCCATACTCACCAAAGCCAACCCCCGGAGAAACGCAAACCTTCGCCTCTTGCAGCAGCAATTTCGCAAACTCCAGCGATCCCATGGACTGATAGGGTTCAGGAATTTTTGCCCAGACATACATGGATGCTTTCGGAACTTCCACCATCCAGCCCGCTTCATGCAGCCCTTTCACCAGCACATCCCGGCGGCGCTTATACTGGGCAGCAATGTCCTTCACACATTGCTGATCGCCTTCTAAAGCAGCGATAGCCGCCACCTGTAGCGGGGTAAATGTACCGTAATCATGGTAGCTTTTAATTCGCGCCAGCGCGTTCACCAGCTCCGCGTTCCCAACCATAAACCCGATACGCCATCCGGCCATGTTATAGCTCTTGGACAGGGTAAAGAACTCAACTGCTACATCCCGCGCACCGGGAACTTGCATAATTGACGGGGCCTGCCAGCCGTCATAAACGATATCGGCGTAGGCTAAATCATGTACCACCAGGATGTCGTACTGCTTTGCCAGCGCCACAACTTTCTCAAAAAACGGCAGCTCTACGCACTGGGCAGTAGGATTGGACGGAAATCCGAGGATTATCATTTTCGGCTTGGGGATGCTTTCCCGAATAGCCCGCTCCAGCTCGGTGAAGAAATCTACGCCTTCCACCAGCGGAACTGAACGTACCTGCGCCCCGGCAATGACCGCACCGTAGATATGAATCGGGTAGCTGGGATTAGGCACCAGCACCGTATCCCCGTGGTCCAGCGTTGCCAGCATTAAGTGCGCCAGCCCTTCTTTGGAGCCAATGGTCACAATGGCTTCGCTTTCTGGGTCGATATTCACCTGATATCTGTCCTGATACCAGCGGGAAATTGCCCTCCGCAGCCGTGGAATACCGCGCGAGGTGGAGTAGCCGTGGGTATCTTCACGCTGGGCAACGGTACACAATTTTTCAACGATATGCGGCGGTGTGGCCCCATCCGGATTCCCCATACTGAAATCGATAATATCCTCGCCACGGCGGCGGGCGGCCATTTTCAGTTCGGCGGTGATATTGAAAACGTAAGGGGGAAGTCTGTCGATGCGGGTAAAGCGACGTGCAGAATGCATTTCGGCCATGATGTCCTCTGATTTAACGTAAGCGCCCGAACCGTTCGAGCGACGCGACCGCAAGCGGTCTGGTCAAAACATAGCCTGCATTTTTATCCCTTGTCGAGACATATGTGAAAAAAGTGTTTCTTCGCCGCTGCAAAAATTGGCTGAAACCGCCGCCAGACGGGGCCAGAAGCTGGTCTTTAGCCATTAAATTACCTATCCTGTCAGCACAACCTGCCTTTAAGCGAGTAACTGGTGCACGCAATCTTCGATATGCTGCTCGCGGTGTTTGACCGCGCGGCGCTCATGCTCATCTGCCTGTTTTTCCTGATTCGGCTGCGCCTGTTTCGCGCCCTGCTGCACAAAAGCGCCCATACCCCACGCGAGCTGCTGGCTGTCACCGCTCTGTTTTCTCTGTTTGCGCTATTCAGTACCTGGTCTGGCGTGCCGGTGGAAGGGTCGCTGGTGAACGTGCGCATTATCGCCGTGATGTCGGGCGGTATCTTATTTGGGCCATGGGTGGGCGGCATAACCGGGCTGATTGCCGGCGCCCACCGCTATCTCATCGATCCTGAGGGTATTACTTCAATCCCCTGCCTGATAACCAGCATTATCGCCGGGTTGGCGTCTGGATGGATCAGCCGTAAAGTGCCGAAAGAGCGGCATTGGCGGGCTGGGATCCTCGGCGGGATGATCTGCGAAACCCTGACCATGATCCTGGTTATTCTACTGGCGCCAAATACTGAGCTGGGGATCGATATTGTCTCTAAAATCGGCATTCCGATGATTTTAGGCAGCGTTTGTATCGGTTTTATCGTTCTGCTGGTGCAGAGCGTTGAGGGTGAAAAAGAGGCCAGCGCCGCCCGCCAGGCCAAACTGGCGCTGGAGATAGCAAACCAGACCCTGCCTTTATTTCGCCATGTAACCAGCGACACCCTGCGCCAGATTTGCGACATCATCCGCCGCGATATTCGCGCCGATGCGGTCGCCATTACCAATACCAATAACGTGCTGGCCTATGTTGGGGTTGGTGAAGAGAACTATCAGGACAATGACGACGGCATCAGCCCCACTACCCGAGAGGCAATTAATAACGGCAAAATAATCATCAAAAACAATGATGAGGCCCACCGGACACCGCAAATTCACTCGATGCTGGTGATACCCCTGCTGGAGAAAGGCGTGGTGACAGGCACATTGAAGATTTATTACTGCCACGCCCACCAAATCACCTCATCACTGCAAGAAATGGCTATTGGACTGTCGCAAATTATCTCTACGCAGCTTGAGGTTTCTCGCGCCGAGCAGCTGCGGGAAATGGCCAATAAAGCCGAACTGCGCGCCTTGCAAAGCAAGATCAATCCGCATTTCCTGTTTAATGCGCTGAATGCCATTTCATCGTCTATTCGCCTGAATCCAGATACCGCGCGCCAGCTGATTTTCAACCTGTCGCGCTATCTGCGTTATAACATTGAGCTGAAAGATGATGAGCAGATAGATATTAAAAAAGAGCTATATCAGATCAAGGATTACATCGCTATTGAGCAGGCGCGTTTTGGTGACAAGCTCACGGTCATTTATGATATCGATGAGGAAGTTACCTGTATGGTGCCGAGCCTGCTGATCCAGCCTCTGGTCGAAAACGCTATTGTGCACGGGATCCAGCGTACTCGTGGTAAAGGTGTAGTAACCATCAGCGTTCAGGAATGCGGAAAACGGGTACGCATCGCGGTGCGCGATACCGGTCCGGGTATCGATCCGCAGGTGATAGAGCGCGTGGCGGCTAATGAAATGCCGGGTAACAAGATAGGGCTTCTCAATGTGCATCACCGGGTAAAATTACTGTATGGCGAGGGGCTGCATATTCGCAGGCTGGAACCAGGAACGGAAATCGCCTTCTATGTACCCAATGAACACCTGGTACGCCCCACTCCGGTGGAGCTGTTGCCGCTGTAAGGACTGGCCATGAAAGTCATTATTGTTGAAGATGAAGTGCTGGCGCAGCAAGAGCTGAGCTGGCTGGTTAATCAACATGGGAAAATGGATATCGTCGCCACCTTTGAAGATGGACTGGACGTACTTAAATACCTCCAGCACCACGAGGTAGACGCTATTTTTCTTGATATTAATATTCCGTCGCTGGATGGGATGCTGCTGGCGCAAAACATCAGTAAGTTCGCTAATAAGCCGTTTATTATCTTTATTACCGCGTGGAAAGAGCATGCGGTGGAAGCCTTCGAGCTGGAAGCTTTTGATTACATCCTTAAGCCCTATGAAGAGTCGCGCATCGAGTCGATGCTTAACAAGCTTTACGCCGCCTGGCAGCATCGCAGCCAGCCGGCAGCCGCCGTTATGCAGCCTGCCGCGCCAACAACCGTAAACCTGGTAAAAGATGAGCGTATTATCGTGACCAATATCGACGATATCTATTACGTCGAAGCCCACGAAAAGATGACCTTCGTCTATACCCGCAAAGAGAGCTACGTGATGTCGATGAACATCACCGAGTTTTGCAGCCGCCTGCCGGAAAATCAGTTCTTCCGCTGCCACCGCTCCTATTGCGTCAATCTCAACAAAATCCGCGAAATAGAGCCGTGGTTTAACAACACCTACATTCTGCGGCTGCGTGACCTGGATTTTCAGGTGCCGGTCAGCCGCAGCAAAGTTAAGGCGTTCCGTCAGCTTATGCGGCTGTAACTACAGAATCTGCCCCAGGCATTGGCGCAGATGCGCACCGGCCCCCAACAGCCCCGGCTGTTCATGGGTGATGAGATAAACAGGAATATTTTCCACGTAGGATCTGAAGCGCCCTTTATCTTCAAAACCGCCGCGGAAACCGGAAGCCTTAAAGAACTCCATAAAGCGCGGAACGATGCCCCCGGCGATGTATACGCCGCCAAAGGTTCCCATGGTCAGCGCCAGGTTGCCGCCGAAACGCCCCAGCACTACGCAAAACAGCGACAGCGCGCGGCGGCAGTCAATGTCACTGTCAGCCAGCGCCCGCTCAGTAACATCTTTCGGTTTTAAGTTTTCTGGCAGCCGCCCGTCTGATTTCACGATAGCGCGATAAAGATTGACCAGCCCCGGCCCCGAGAGCACGCGTTCGGCCGAAACGTGTCCTAACTCTTCACGCAGCGCTTCCAGAATAATGCCTTCCTCTTCGCTATTAGGCGCAAAGTCTACGTGACCGCCCTCACCCGGCAGGCTTACCCAGCGCTTATCGACATGCACCAGATGAGCAACGCCAAGCCCGGTGCCCGCACCAAATACCGCCACCGGCTTGTTTTCCTGCGGCTTATCGCCGCCAAACTGCTCGAGATGCTCAGGTTTCAGCATCGGGATCGCCATCGAAACGGCGGTAAAATCGTTGATAATTTCCAGCGTGGTTAGGCCAAGACCGGTGCGCATCTGCTCGATAGAAAAGGCCCAGCTATGATTGGTCATCTCAACCCAGTCACCGGTTATCGGACAGGCAATAGCGATACAGCCATGCTCAACCGGGATATTTTGCTCATCGAGATAGACTTTTACCGCCGCTTCCAGGCTGGGATAGTCCAGCCCGGAGTAAGTTTTCGCCTTAACGATCGCCCCGCTTTCCAGCTCACATAACGCCAGACGGGTATTGGTTCCGCCAACGTCGCCCACCAATGCATACGTGGTCATTAATCACAGCTCCCAAACATTAAGAATCCCTGCACACTGTAGAGGCATCCGGGCCGCACGACAATGCACGGAATCGTAACATCCCGTGCATTGTGACGGCTCTCACTTGCTCTGGTATGACATTAACTGGCCTGATTATTACGCTGCTCCAGGGCGCGGGTGATAGATGAGAGTAGCTCCGGCACATCAAATTTCGGCAGCATCACCTCCACCAGAGACAGATTGGCCGGGCTGGTCAGCCCTTTCAATACCTCTTCCAGCTGTACTGGCTCATTAACGCGCCAGCACTGAGCCTGGCCAGACTCACTCATTGCCTGGGGCAGCGCCGTCCAGTTCCAGAGCGCAATATCATTATAACGCTGGTTTGGGCCGTGAATGGCGCGCTCGACGGTATAGCCCTGGTTATTGAGTACTACAATCACCGGTTTCTGACCGTCGCGCAGCATGCTGCTCATCTCCTGGATAGTCAGCTGTGCCGCGCCATCCCCTATCAACAACACGACGCGCCGGTCTGGACAGGCCGTTTGTGCACCAAACGCGGCGGGCAGCGTAAAGCCAATTGATCCCCACAGCGGCTGGACGATAAAGGTACAGTTAGCGGGGAGCGTTAAGGACGCGGCACCGAATGAAGCCGTTCCCTGGTCAGCAATCACAATATCCCCCGGCTTGAGGAAGGCCTGTATCGCCTGCCAGAAGGCATGCTGATCCAGCGCACCGCTGGTACTTTGCGGCAAAGCCGGAGGCCTGCCGGTGTCCTGGCTCCAGCGTTCTCCATGGCGGCGAGATAAATGATGCAGCATGGCCACCGACTGAGCCATGGGAATACCGGTAAACCAGCGATCGCCGACCCGGGCAGCATAAGGCTGGATTTCTATCACTTTGCGATTATCAAGCTGATGAGTAAATCCGCCGGTAGTGGTGTCTGTCAGCAACACCCCAATACTTAACAGTAAATCCGCTGACTCAACGGTTTCCCGTACCGATGGATGGCTGGCCCCACCGCAGTATGTGCCGAGAAAACCGGGACGGGTTTCATCAAATAATCCCTTGCCCATAAGCAAGGTGGCATGCGGCAGAGGAATATCGTCCAGCCAGTGGGCGAGTGCCTCTTGCTGGTGATAACGCAGCGCCTGGTAATCGGCCAGCACCACGACCCGATTCGCCTGCTCCATCTGTTTTTCAACCGCATCGCGAAATGCTTCAAGCAGTGCCGGAGCCGCCTGACTGTCATTCAGGCGCAATTTATTTTGCGGGGGAAATGCGGCGACTTTTGCCACGTCTGCCGGGAGTTCAATGTAACCCGGGCGGCTCTCAGCCAGCATCTGCACCAATACTCTATCGATTTCCCGACAGGCGTTGGCAGCGCGCAGGGAGGCCTGCGCCACGCTAATCTGCGCGCTCATGGCTGAAAAGTGGCCGAAGTTGCCGTCGCCCAGAGTGTGGTGCAACCGCTCACCGCGCTGCTGTGCGCCGGTGGTCGGCGAGCCAACAATATGCAGCACCGGAATCTGTTCGGCGTAGCTCCCGGCCACGCCATTTACGGCGCTAAGCTCCCCAACGCCATAAGTTGTCAGTAATGCCGCCGCGCCTGCGCAGCGGCCATAACCATCCGCCGCATAGGCGGCATTCAGTTCGTTAGTGCATCCAACCCAGCGCACCTGGGGATGGGCAATAACGTTATCTAAAAATTGTAGGTTGTAGTCGCCTGGCACCCCGAACAGGTGGTGAATGCCGCATTCTGCGAGTCGGTCTAGTAGATAATCTGCAACGCAATAAGGGGCTTGCATGGCGTAATCCTCCTGAATTTGTCATTAACAAGTATTAAGGAGCGCCACTCTGTGTCCAGTCGCAGAATAAAAAAGCACCTGTCACATTAAATTTACATATTGGAAACAGAAATTATCCCACTGAAACTATCAACAGGTGAAAAGATGTAAAACAATTGGCTTTTCGTGCTCAGGGGTAGGTTTTAAGATTAGGGAGAATCGCCAAAAACACGCCGATTAATAGACTGCTTGTAACAAAAAAGAACTCTGGGAGAAACAATTATGTCACTGCGAAAATACCTTTTGGTTATCGCATTGCTGGCAGGTGCTGCACCGCTAATGAGTCAGGCCGGGGAAATAACCCTGTTACCGTCAATAAAATTACAAATCGGCGATCGGGACCATTACGGTAATTACTGGGACGGCGGCCACTGGCGCGACCGGGCCTATTGGGACAGAAACTTTTACTGGCGCGATCGCGGTTGGCATCGCCACGATCACGGTCGTCATCGCGGCTGGGATAAAAAGCGTGCCTGGGAACAGGGTTATCGGGAAGGCCGTCGCGATGGCCGCCATGACCGCGGGCCGCGCGGCCATCACCATCGCCACTAAGATATCCGGCGCTTAGCCAAGGCTCCCCAGCAGTAGCCAGAGGTTAAGCGCCACGACCAGTGCCACAATAACCCAGCCAATATTTTTCATCGCCCGGCCGTTAGTTAACTCCCCCATCAAATCGCGGTTGCTGGTAAAGCACAGCAGTGGCACCAGCGCCAACGCTACGCCAAAGCTCAGAAACACCTGGCTTAAGACCAGAATACGAGTCGGCTCCATGCCAATCATAATGACGATAAAGGAAGGTGCCATGGTTATTGCCCTGCGTACCCACAGTGGAATGTGGAAGTGGACAAACCCCTGCATCACCACCTGACCGGCCAGGGTGCCAACCACGGTTGATGATAGCCCTGCGGCCACCAGGCTCAGGCCAAAAATAACGGCGGCAGAATGCCCAAGCAGGGGTTCAAGCGTGCGGTAGGCGCTATCCAGCTCCGCAACGCCGGTATGACCGCTGAAGTGAAACGCTGCGGCAGCGGTCGCCATCATGGCCAGGTTAACAAAGCCGGCGATAGTCATCGCAATACCTACATCCCATTTCGATGCCCGGTAGCGTGAGCGTAAAGAACCTTTGCCCTGATGCTGGGTGAGTGAAGAGTGCAAATAGATAACGTGCGGCATAATAGTGGCACCAAGCACACCAGCAGCAAGGAACACCGCATCACCATTTGGCAGCGAAGGTATAACCATTCCGCGAGCCAGGTCGGCCACCGCCGGGCGCGAAAAAACTAACTCCACAATGTAAGCTGCGGCAACAAACACCAGCAATCCGCCGATGACCATCTCTAGCGGTTTCTGCCCTCGCCTTTGTAACATCAGAATAATGAAAGTTGCGATGCCGGTCAGCACCGCTCCTTGTAACAGGGAAATCCCCAGCAGCAGCTGGAAACCAATAGCGGCGCCGATGAATTCGGCAAGGTCGGTAGCAATGGCTATCAGCTCGGCCTGCACCCAGTAGAACCAGACTATCGGGCGCGGAAAACGATCGCGGATATGTTCAGCCAGGTTTTTCCCGGTCGCGATACCCAGCTTGGCCGACAATAGCTGAATCACCATCGCCATTAAATTCGCCCAGACCACCACCCATAACAGCCGGTAGCCAAAAGCAGAGCCAGCCTGAATATTAGTAGCAAAGTTGCCGGGATCGATATAGCCGATCGCCGCGATGAATGCCGGCCCAAGTAACGCCAAATGCAGCTTATAAACCGGTTTGCTGCGACCGCATTCAATCTGACTGTTGTCCATAATTCACCCTGAGATATAGCCTTTGCTATGTTTGATAATATCAAAGTGATAATGATTATCAATACTGTTTATGGGCTATTCACGAATAATTCTGATAGGTTTAGCCTGTCAGGGCCGAAAGGAGATTTGGCTTCTAATGTTAATTCATCGTTGCTATTGGTGTTTTTTCATACCTTTACATAACATTTACCTACAACAAACGGAAAACTATTTTGAAACTCATCACAGCTCCCGACGATTGTGCGCGTTTGTTCTCGTTTTCTTAGTTCTTGTTTCATAAAATGTGCAACGAAATTAAACCTGCCTCATATTTGGAGCAAACATGTCCCGCATTTTGCACTTTGCCCTGGCGCTCGCCGTCGTGGCAATCTTAGCCCTGCTGGTGAGTAATAACCGCAAAGAAATTCGTTTGCGCTTCGTGGTTCAGCTACTTGTCATCGAAGTCATTCTCGCCTGGTTCTTTTTGCACTCTGAGGTGGGCCTGGGCTTCGTACGCGGTTTTTCAGAAATGTTCGAAAAACTGCTTAGCTTTGCCAACGAAGGTACTAACTTTGTCTTCGGCAAAATGAATGATGAAGGCCTGGCGTTCTTCTTCCTGAAAGTGCTGTGCCCGATTATCTTTATCTCGGCGCTTATCGGTATTCTTCAGCACATCCGCGTTCTGCCGGTAGTTATCCGTTTTATTGGTACCGTCCTGTCGAAAGTTAACGGAATGGGGAAACTGGAGTCGTTCAATGCGGTGAGTTCTCTGATTCTGGGACAGTCAGAAAACTTTATTGCCTATAAAGATATCCTGGGTCAGATGCCGCGCAACCGCATGTACACCATGGCGGCTACCGCGATGTCCACCGTATCAATGTCAATCGTTGGCGCCTACATGACCATGCTGGAACCTCAGTATGTGGTGGCCGCGCTGGTGCTGAATATGTTCAGTACCTTCATCGTGCTGTCGCTGATTAACCCATATCGCGTTGACGAAAAAGACTCCTCCCTGCAGATGCGTAACCTGCATGAAGGCCAGAGCTTCTTTGAAATGCTGGGTGAATATATCCTGGCGGGCTTTAAAGTTGCCGTCATTGTGGCCGCCATGCTGATTGGCTTTATTGCCCTGATTGCCGCACTGAACGCACTGTTTGCCGCAACCCTGGGTATCTCTTTCCAGGAGATTCTGGGCTACATCTTCTACCCAATTGCATGGGTGATGGGTGTACCGGCTGGCGAAGCGCTGAAAGTAGGCAGCATCATGGCAACCAAACTGGTTTCCAATGAATTCGTAGCCATGATGGATCTACAGAAAATTGCAGCCGACCTGTCGCCACGTGCCGTGGGTATCCTGTCTGTGTTCCTGGTTTCGTTTGCTAACTTCTCTTCTATCGGCATCATCGCCGGGGCTATCAAAGGCCTGAATGAAGAACAGGGTAACGTGGTTTCCCGCTTCGGCCTGAAGCTGGTTTACGGTTCTACTCTGGTAAGCATTCTGTCGGCATCCATTGCGGCACTGGTTCTCTAACCATTAGCCAGACGTTAAAAAGGGGCCATTGGCCCCTTTTTTTATTCCCACCCGCAGCGCATTACCAATTTTGTCGTAAGCTATCGCCTGGTAAATCTGGCCCGCTCTACGCCGGGGCTCTTAGTGCGCTGTATCCGTTATGCCAGTTTACTAAGTGAAGCGGTCGAGGCCGGCCAATCAGATAGCCTTGCATGAACCCAACGCCGGTTTTAAGCAGCGTTTCGCGCTGGTGTGCCGTTTCAACGAACTCAGCAACCACACCCAGCCCCCGCACCGAGGCGATGTCACAAATGGACTTCACAATCATATAGTCCTGACGATCGCTCACAACGTCGCGAATAAAGCAGCCGTCTATCTTGATAATATCGGCGCGAATATTTTTAAGACGCTCAAAGTTAGCGTAGCCGGTACCGAAATCATCGATAGCAATACGGAAACCGCTATCGTTGAGAATCGCGATATTGGTAATGCTGGTTTCTGCATCCGAGAAGGCCTGAGCTTCGGTGATTTCGATAATGACGCTGCTGACCGGCACCTGGTACTGGTTAAATAGGGCCAGAATTTCGAGCGCTACTCCGCGTTTCATCAAGGTTGAAGGCATCAGATTGACCGAGAAACGCGGCCTATTGCCATCCACCGGATGCTCACGCAAATTATGCAGCACTTTACGCAATATCAGCATGTCGAAGCGCTGGCTCAGATTAAATTCAGCAATCAGCGGAATAAATTTATCCGGAGTAAGCAGGCCATCACCATGTTTTATTCGCGACAGGATCTCGTAATAGCCGCCGCCGCGATTGTCCTCAATCGGCTGAACGTAAAGCTCGATACTCTCCTGCTCCAGCGCCTCTTTTATTACGTGCAGCAGTAAAACTCTTTCACTAAGCTGACCGGTTATCTGGTCACACTGATTATCCAGCCCCAGAATCTGACGGCTGGCACAGGCCTCTTCAGCCAGATAGCTTAGCTGCCCCAGCAAGCGCTCTAACTCTGACTTTTCTGGCTGATATACCGCCGCCCAGGATGCGCCATACTCCAGCTCCAGAGCGGTCTGATTCCACTGAACTTTATGTGAGCTGAGCAAATCGACCAGATGGCTTAAGCGCCCGGCGGTATCCGGCCCTTTAAGAAAGATAAGGACTTCGCACCCCGGCAGCTGGAATAAGCGCTCTCCCTGCTGTAAATGCGTTTCAACAATAGCCGCGACTGATTTCGCGCAGTGGATGCGCATCATAATGCCGTAATGACGGCTTAAAAAATCCAGATTGGATAAACGCAGACAACAGAGCGTTCCGCGCTGCTGCTGGCGCAAATGCTCTCCCAGCCCCCGCAGGTTGGGTAGCTGAGTCAACGGATCGGTAAGTGACTGGGAAAAATAGCGGCGCTTAACCCGCTCACTGCGGCGGAAAATTTGCACCATATAGAGCAGACATACGGTAAAGGAGATTATCACCGACAAAACGAATGAGACCGCCATACCGGTTTGTGAGCCGAGCAGGAAGTTGCCGTTATAGTTCAGCAGGAACCAGGCGCTTACCGACCAGAGAAATAGCAGTAAACGCGGCGGAAAACGCTGTGCGCCCTGGGTAAATAAAACAAATAGTAACGGCACCAGATATCCGGAAATCAACAACGTCCGTACCGGGTAACAGAGCACTACCAGCGTTATCACCAAAAGGGCCAGCCAGCTTACGACGTATAAACGCTCCCCGGGGACCACCACGCGGTTAAACCAGCGTTTAGCGGGCCTTGGCAAACTCAGCAGCAAACGCAATGGATAGTAGAACAGATACCCAAAAATCATCATTGAAGCCACCATGTTCTGGGCATCAACAATCAAGAACAGCTGGCTGCCGTGGCCAAAATAACGCTCTACGGAAGAAGGGTAATCAACAAAATGGCCAACCATAACCATCAAAAATTTACTTACCAGCGGCGCAATAAAACCCAGGCAGATTATCCGCAGTCCCATATCTTTATGCAGCAACTGATAGCGCCAGCGGCGCCCAAGCCGCCATCGCAGTACTGCGCACATCACCAATAGAGGAAGTGACAGGCACGCCCCTAATACAATGGTATGGAATAATTCCAGCCCCAGATTAAAGTGGTAAAACAGGCCCAGGGCAATGAGCATCGGCCCGGCAGCAACGCGCCCGAACAGCAGCATCATGGCAAGGCTGGCCCCGAGGGGAAGCCAGGTTAAATAGACTAATTGCCCGTCCACCATCGTCTGCGGTGACATGGCGCGGGAAATAGGGATCAGCACCAGAAATAACACCAGTGCGAGCATGAAATGACGAACGGTTTTGCCAAATCCCTGGCATGACGGCGATAGCATACGGCTTCCTTTCCTGATACTCACCTGATAGTAGTTTTTTTCCTCACCCGGTGGCAAGGCATAAGGCGTACGTAACCGCGATGAAATGGCAAATTCAGAACAAATCCGCGCATTTGATGCCAGAAAAGCAAAAACCCCCGCCGAGGCGAGGGTTTCAATTTTGGTGGAGCTAAGCGGGATCGAACCGCTGACCTCTTGCATGCCATGCAAGCGCTCTCCCAGCTGAGCTATAGCCCCACGAAGTTACGGCAATACCAAATCTGATGGGATAAAGATTTGGTGGAGCTAAGCGGGATCGAACCGCTGACCTCTTGCATGCCATGCAAGCGCTCTCCCAGCTGAGCTATAGCCCCGTAAATACCGTGTCGTGCTGACGGGCGGCATAATATGAATTCCCATCCGTGCTGTCAACGCCATTTTTATTTTCTGAATTTAACCGCTGAAAAATAGAGCAACTCAATGAAATACCAGTATTCTGGCTAGCTACTAGTTAAACCTGTCACAGTTTCGTGTTATTTAAACACGTAAAATGCGCCGGTAATTAAGCCACTAATAAGGATGAGTCATGCTCAAGGAACGAATGACCCCAGAAGAACTGGCCAGCATCACTGGTTACAGCCGTCAAACCATCAATAAGTGGGTGCGCAAGGAGCAGTGGTCAACAACACCACGGCCTGGCGTTCAGGGCGGCAAAGCTCGCCTTATCCACGTTGACCGTCGGGTGCGTGACTTTATCCAGAGCGCTCAGCGTGCTTATGAACCTGCAGCCAGTTACAGCGTGAATGAAACGCCGCTGGAACAACTGCTAATTACCTCTTTAAAAGAAGCGCGTGAAAGTGAACTGCGCCAGCTCAACTCTCTGCTGTTACGTGAAGGCATTGCTGGCGTGTTGCAGCGTCTGGGGATTCGTCAAAGCGAACAATAATGCTTATCTTCAAGAGTAAAATGACACCCGCAGAGCTTGCGGAACTGACTGGCTACACTCCGCAAACCATTAATAAATGGGCCCGGAGTTTTGGCTGGGTCACTTCGCAACTACCGGGCGTAAAAGGCGGTAAGGCGCAGGTTATCCATGTGGATGCTGAGGTTCGAAGCTTTCTTCTCAATACCGGACGCGTGCATCAACACCAACCGGATAGCCTTTCCGAACCAGCCAACCAGTACCAACCTCTGGCCAAATCTACTCTTGAAGATCAGCTTTTGTCTGCATTAACCCAATTGAATGAATACGAGAGATCTCAGTTCTCGGCCCTGCTGTTGCGAGAAGGAATCGCGGGCGTATTACAACGCCTGGGCATCCGTATCGAATAGCTTTACTGCTCTCCCCTCCTCCTGCCATTTACCACCTTACAGCCATAAAAAAGGCCAGCCCCAAAGGCTGGCCTGAATTCAATTCAACTCGATTTACTGCTGGCTTTCACGCTCGGCGATAAATGCCAGGGCACGGTCGATACGGCTAAGACTGCGGGCCTGACCAATAGCATGAACGGTCACATCCAGCGCTGGGGATTGGCCAGCACCGGTAACGGCTACGCGCAGCGGCATGCCGACTTTACCCATACCAACTTCCAGCTCGGTAGCCGTAGCTTCAATGGCGTGATGCACATTTTCAGCCGTCCAGTCGGTGATGGCGGCCAGTTTGGCACGCACGGTTTCCAGAGGCTGACGCGCTACCGGGCGCAGATGCTTCTTAGCAGCATCGGCATCAAACTCGCTGTACTCTTCGTAGAAATAACGGCAGCTTTCGGCCATTTCTTTAAGCGTTTTGCAGCGCTCGCCCAGCAGTTTAATCAGCTCAATCAGCGTTGGCCCCTGGCGGGTATCAATTTTCTGCTGATCGATGTGCCACTGCAGATAAGGCGCAACGTGTTCTGGCGGCATGGTGTTGATGTAATGATGGTTCAACCACAGCAGCTTGTCGGTGTTAAAAGCACTGGCCGATTTACTCACCGCGTCCAGGGTAAAGAACTGCTTCATTTCGTCGATGGAGAAAATCTCCTGATCGCCATGAGACCAGCCCAGACGAACCAGGTAGTTCAGCAGCGCTTCAGGCAGGTAGCCTTCATCGCGATACTGCATCACACTCACCGCACCGTGTCGTTTAGACAGTTTTTTGCCGTCGTCACCGTTAATCATCGAAACATGCGCATACACCGGTACCGGCGCGTTCAGCGCTTTCAGAATGTTTATCTGACGTGGCGTGTTGTTGATATGGTCTTCCCCGCGGATAACGTGAGTGATTTCCATATCCCAGTCGTCTACCACTACGCAGAAGTTGTAGGTTGGGGAACCATCTGTACGGCGAATAATAAGATCGTCCAGCTCCTGATTGCTGAACTCGATAGGGCCACGGATCTGATCGTCAAAGATAACAGAGCCGTCCTGCGGGTTAGCAAAACGCACTACGCATGGCTCATCGGCGGCGTGGTGGCTATGGTCGTGGCGGCAGCGCCCGTCATAACGAGGCTTTTCGCCTTTAGCCATCTGCTCTTCACGCAGGGCTTCCAGACGTTCTTTAGAGCAATAGCATTTATATGCCGTGCCCGCTTCCAGCATTTCATCAATAACCGCGTTGTAGCGATCGAAACGTTTAGTCTGGTAGTACGGACCTTCATCCCAGTTAAGACCCAACCAGTTCATGCTATCCATAATGGCGTCGATAGCTTCCTGAGTGGAACGTTCCAGATCGGTATCTTCGATGCGCAGCACAAATTCGCCCTCGTGATTGCGGGCAAACAGCCAGGAATAAAGAGCGGTACGGGCACCGCCGACATGCAGATAGCCTGTCGGGCTGGGCGCGAAGCGGGTTTTGATTTTCATTACGCGGCCTTAATAACCAAAAGATGCCGAAGTGCGGCAAACCAGAGAAGTTAAAGTGGACAACATTCTACCACTCCAGGCTGATTCCTCAATCTTGTTACTCGCCATGCTGGAATCGACTCCCATAAACGGATTAAAAACCGTGCATTATGGTTATCCCGCGATCGCATTGGCGAATTTTAAGACGAACAAACAAAAACTTCCTAAAATCCGTTGACTCATTTTCAACTCTCCCTATAATGCGACTCCACACAGCGGGGGTGATTAGCTCAGCTGGGAGAGCACCTCCCTTACAAGGAGGGGGTCGGCGGTTCGAACCCGTCATCACCCACCACTACTTTAGTGGCTCCGCCGTGTAGACAAGAGAATTGAGAATTGGGTGATTAGCTCAGCTGGGAGAGCACCTCCCTTACAAGGAGGGGGTCGGCGGTTCGATCCCGTCATCACCCACCAATTTCTCGCCAGCTGAAGTCTCTTGTCATAAAATTTGCAGTACCGAAGTGGGTGATTAGCTCAGCTGGGAGAGCACCTCCCTTACAAGGAGGGGGTCGGCGGTTCGATCCCGTCATCACCCACCACTTCGGGTCGTTAGCTCAGTTGGTAGAGCAGTTGACTTTTAATCAATTGGTCGCAGGTTCGAATCCTGCACGACCCACCATTATGTAGAAAGGCGCCCTAAAGGCGCCTTTTTGCTATGTGCAAAAATATGCAGGATGAGAACCTGCCGCAGGTTCGAGCCGAGCGGTTTACCGCGAGACCACGTTGCCCCGGCAACGGCCCGAAGGGCGTATAATCCTGCACGACCCACCATTATGTAGAAAGGCACCCTAAAGGTGCCTTTTTGCTATGTGCAACATCCCTTCTCCCCCGCTCATTGGCCGGAGCAAAAGGGACACGCCGCATTCAAATTTTGTACGTAAAACAAAATAACCCCAGACGCACCGTTGAGCTGCCCATAAAAAAGGCCCGCTATGCAGGCCTTGAAGATATTCAGACTTAATACAGATTACCTGGTCTGGGTCTGAGCCTCGACCACCGCCAGCGCCACCATGTTAACAATGCGTCGTACGGAAGCAATCTGAGTCAGAATATGAACCGGCTTCGCCACGCCCATCAGCACCGGCCCGACGGTTACACCTTCCGAGCTGGAAACCCGCAGCAGGTTGTAGCTGATACGTGCAGCTTCCATATTTGGCATGATAAGAATGTTTGCCGAGCCTTTCAGGGTACTGTCCGGCATACGCTCCTGGCGAATAGCCTCTACCAGCGCCGCATCGCCATGCATTTCACCATCAATCATCAAATCCGGAGCCTTCTCGCGCACCAGCGCCAGGGTTTCACGCATTTTACGCGCACCCGGCGTGTTGGATGAGCCGAAGCTAGAGTGAGAAACCAGCGCTACTTTTGGCTCGATGCCAAAGCGACGCACAGTCTCAGCCGCCATCAGGGTGATTTCCGCCAGCTCTTCCGGGCCTGGGTTTTCGTTCACATAGGTATCGGCAATAAAAGTATCACCGCTTGGCAGCAGCAGCGCATTCATCGCCCCTGCCGTTTTCACACCTTCCCTATAGCCAAAAATCTGCTCAACAACGTCGAAGTGCTGCAAATAGTCACCGATAGTACCGCAGATCATGGCGTCAGCTTCACCGCGATGCACCATGATGGCACCGATAGCGGTGGTGCTGCTCAGCATTGTCCGCTGAGCCTGGTCCTGCGTTACGCCACGGCGCTTCATCAGACCGTAGTATTCATTCCAGTACTCTTTGTAGCGCGGATCCGATTCGTTATTCACTATCTCGAAATCTTTCCCGGCTTCAATCTGCAGGCCCAGCTTCTTAATACGCATTTCAATAACGCTTGGGCGGCCAATCAGTATCGGTTTCGCCAGCCCCAGGGAGATAAGCTCCTGAGTTGCATGCAGCACGCGGGTGTCTTCACCTTCTGCCAGCACTACGCGTTTCGGATCTTTGCGCGCCTGGGAGAAGATAGGCTTCATAAACAGATTGGTTTTGTAGACGAATTCAGAAAGCTTTTCGCGATAAACGTCAAAATCGGCGATTGGGCGGGTAGCCACGCCAGAATCCATGGCGGCCTTGGCCACCGCAGGCGCGATTTTCACGATGAGACGCGGGTCGAAGGGTTTAGGAATGATGTATTCCGGACCGAATGACAGCTCCTGGTCGCCATAGGCAGAAGCAACCACATCGCTTTGCTCGGCGTGGGCCAGCTCAGCGATAGCATGTACCGCCGCCAGCTTCATCTCTTCGTTAATTGCCGTAGCGCCTACATCCAGCGCGCCGCGGAAAATGAACGGGAAGCAGAGAACGTTGTTAACCTGGTTTGGGAAGTCGGAACGGCCGGTACAGATAATCGCATCCGGACGAACGGCTTTTGCCAGCGGCGGCATGATTTCTGGCTCCGGGTTAGCCAGCGCCAGAATTAGCGGCGCTTTAGCCATTTTGCTGACCATCTCCTGGGTCATCACTTTCGGGCCAGAACAACCGAGGAAAATATCCGCGCCTTCAATAACCTCATCCAGGGTACGTTTGCCGTTATCATCAACCGCGTACGCCGCCTTGGTTTCGGCCATATTCTCTTCACGGCCTTTGTAAATAACGCCTTTAGAGTCACACACGGTAATGTTGTGACGCTGCATTCCAAGTGCCACCAGCAGATTCATACAGGCGATAGCCGATGCCCCGGCCCCGGAAACCACCAGCCGCACATCGGAGATATTTTTCTCAACCACCCGCAGACCGTTAAGGACGGCGGCGGTACAGATAATTGCGGTACCGTGCTGGTCATCGTGGAATACAGGGATGTTCATGCGCTCACGCAGTTTCTGCTCAATGTAAAAACACTCTGGCGCTTTAATATCTTCAAGGTTGATCCCGCCGAACGTCGGCTCCAGCGCGGCCACGACGTCGATCAGTTTGTCCGGATCCAGCTCATCAACTTCGATATCGAATACATCGATACCGGCGAATTTTTTAAACAGCACGCCCTTGCCTTCCATAACCGGCTTACCGGCGAGAGCGCCGATGTTGCCAAGCCCAAGTACGGCGGTACCGTTAGAGACTACGGCGACCAGGTTACCGCGCGCAGTATACTTATGAGCGGCAAGCGGATCGGCTGCGATTTCGAGGCAAGGTGCGGCAACGCCAGGCGAGTAGGCCAGGGCGAGGTCACGTTGAGTAGCAAGAGGTTTAGTCGGTGCAACCTGTATTTTGCCAGGGATGGGGAACTCGTGAAAATCGAGGGCACTCTGTTTTAACTGTTCATCCATTGCTTTGATCCTTTGCTTTTTAATTATGCAGGATTGTGCGGCCAACGCCCCAAATCCTGTGACTCACGGTGTAGGTTGCGTCATGCTAACAAAATATTGACATTTGCGCGCCCGATTATGTTAATCATTTATGGTGATTGTGTTACCAGCAGCAGCGCACAGAGTTGATAATTCCACTGTTATACCTGCCCTATTTTTGGATAATGGACAGACAGAGCCGATTTTCCGGTTTCAAATACCCCATGGAGGACCTCAGATGAATCAGTTAGAAGCCATCAAGCAGTTCACAACCGTGGTTGCCGATAGCGGCGACATCGAGTCGATTCGTGAGTACCAGCCGCAGGACGCCACCACCAATCCGTCCTTGCTGCTGAAAGCGGCGACGATGGAGCACTACAAACCACTGCTTGATGATGCTATTCGCTATGGTCAAAAACATGGCAACAATGCTGAACAGCGGGTGATCGCGGCCAGTGAAAAACTGGCGGTAAACTTTGGTATTGAGATACTGAAAAGCATCCCAGGGCGTGTTTCTACAGAAGTGGATGCCCGGCTGTCGTACAGCACCGAACAGAGTGTTGCCAAAGCCAAACATCTGATTGCGCTGTACGAAGAACAAGGTATTGATAAATCCCGGGTGCTTATTAAGCTGGCTGCGACCTGGGAAGGCATTCGCGCCGCAGAACAGCTGGAAGCGATGGGCATCAACTGTAACCTGACGCTATTATTCTCCTTTGCCCAGGCCCGCGCCTGTGCCGAAGCTGGCGTATATCTGATTTCACCTTTTGTAGGCAGGATCTTTGACTACTACAACGCACGCAAACCTATCGATCCTTATGTTGTTGAAGAAGATCCGGGTGTGAAATCCGTACGTAATATCTACTCCTACTTCAAGCAGCATCACTACGACACTATTGTGATGGGCGCCAGTTTCCGTCGTAAAGAACAGGTGCTGGCTTTGGTCGGCTGCGACCGTCTGACCATCTCTCCGGCGCTGCTGGCCGAACTTCAGGAAAGTGAAGAGACGGTTATCCGCAAACTTATTCCGACGCCACACGGCTTCAAGCGCCCAACGCCGTTAACCGAAGCGGAGTTCCGTTGGGAGCACAATGAAGACCCGATGGCAGTTGAAAAACTTTCGGAAGGGATTCGCCTGTTTGCCGCCGATCAGCGCAAGCTGGAAGATCTGTTAGATACCGAGATGTAACCGCTATTATTGGCTGATACCGATAGCAAAACGGGATGCCTGAGCATCCCGTTTTTTCTTCCTGCTTAGTGCCGTTTCAGCGGCTTCACCAGGTGTTCCAGCCCTTCGACTTTAATCAGCAGCGTTATCGCCATTAATTCGCCCAGCCGTCCTTTCGGGAACTCACCTTTGCGCGAAAACCACAGCAAATACTCCTCCGGCAGATCAATCAGCATCCGCCCCTGATATTTACCGAAGGGCATGGCGGTATTGGCGATTTCGATAAGCTGCTCTTTTTCCATTATTCCCCCAGCAGGCGAATCATTTCATCTTCGTCGATAACGGTAATGCCCAGTTCCTGAGCCTTAGCAAGCTTGGAGCCCGCCGCCTCTCCGGCGATAACCATATCCGTTTTCTTAGAAACGCTGCCGCTGACTTTCGCCCCCAGTGCGGTCAGACGCGCTTTCGCATCGTCGCGCGACATACGGCTAAGGCTACCGGTTAAAACCAGCGTTTTTCCAGCAAACGGGCTATCAATCTCTTCGACATTAACCACCACCGGTGCTTCCCAATGAACACCGACTTCCTCGGTAAGCTGGCGAATAACTTCGCGGTTGCTCTCTTCCAGGAAGAAGTTATGAGTATGTGCGGCTACAACCACGCCGACATCCGGCACCTGCTGTAGCTCTTCGGTCGTGGCGGCAATGAGTTTTTCCAGCGTACCGAAATACCCGGCAAGACCAGCGGCCGTCGCCTCACCAACCTCACGGATCCCCAGCGCATACAGGAAGCGAGCAAAAGTCGTTGATTTAGACTTCTCCAGAGCCGACACCAGATTTTGGGCTGATTTAGGCCCCATACGATCCAGGCCGGTTAACTTGCCTGCCGTCAGGCGGAATAGATCTGCCGGTGTATGGACATATTCTTTCTCCACCAGCTGGTCGATGATTTTATCGCCCATGCCGTCGACGTCCAGCGCACGACGGGAGACAAAATGCTTCAACGCCTCTTTGCGCTGAGCGCCGCAGATAAGTCCGCCGGTACAGCGCGCCACCGCCTCGCCTTCTACGCGTTCAACTTCTGAACCGCAAACCGGGCAATGAGTTGGGAATAAAATTTCGCGCGTCTCGGGTGGGCGCTCGGATAGCACCACGTTCACCACCTGAGGAATGACATCACCCGCCCGGCGAATAACCACCCGGTCGCCAATCCGCAGCCCCAGGCGCTCAATCTCATCGGCATTGTGCAGCGTTGCGTTGCTGACCAGCACCCCAGCGACCTGCACCGGCTCCAGGCGCGCAACGGGCGTGATAGCCCCGGTACGGCCAACCTGGAACTCCACATCGCGCACCGTCGTCATCTGCTCCTGAGCCGGGAATTTAAAGGCTACGGCCCAGCGCGGTGCTCGAGCCACAAAGCCAAGCTGCTCCTGAATATCGAGAGAGTCGACTTTAATAACCACACCGTCGATATCAAAACCCAGGGTTGGACGATTCGCCTCAACGTCATGATAGTAAGCGAGTACTTCCTCCGCGCTATTGCAGAGCTTCACCCGGTCACTAACCGGCATACCCCAGGCCTTGAACTGCTGCAAGCGCGCCATATGGCTGCCCGGCAGTTCGCCGCCTTCGACAATCCCTACTCCATAACAGAAGAAAGTGAGCGGTCGCTTCGCGGTAATGCGCGGATCGAGCTGGCGCAGCGAGCCTGCCGCCGCATTGCGCGGGTTAGCAAACACTTTCCCGCCGGTACGTCGAGCTTCGTCGTTAATTTTTTCAAAACCGGCCTGAGGCAAAAATACCTCACCGCGAATCTCAAGGCGCTGCGGAATGTTGTCGCCCTTCAGGCGCAAAGGAATCGCGCGGATGGTTCGCACGTTAGCGGTGATATTTTCTCCGGTAGTGCCATCGCCGCGAGTGGAGGCTCGGGTAAGCAAGCCATCTTCGTACAGCAGGCTAACCGCCAGGCCATCAAGCTTCAGCTCGCAACAGAAGGTAATCTGCGCGTCACTTTTCAGGCGGTCGTGGATGCGTTTGTTGAAAGCCAGATAGCTCTCTTCATCAAAAACGTTATCCAGAGACAGCATCGGGACTTCATGACGAACCTGAGTGAATTCGCCAAGCGGTTGCGCTCCGACCCGCTGGGTTGGAGAGTCGGGAGTAATAAGGTCAGGATGCGCCGCTTCCAGCTCGCGCAGCTCGCGCATTAGCCGGTCATATTCGGCGTCTGGCAGCTCCGGGGCATCCATAACGTGATAGAGATATTCATGATGGCGAAGCGTGGTTCGCAATTGTTCGAGTCTTTGTTCCGTTGATTCCATACTATTTACCATCAGAGATAAAAAACCCCCGCAAGCGGGGGTTTAGTGTGACTAAGATTCGGTGATTTTGGCTTAGCCGCCAATGACCTGGCGAATACGATCCTGATATTCACGCAGCTTCTGCGGAGTCATCATTTTCCGCTGGTCATCAAGCACTACGCCACCAACCTCATCTGCAATATGCTGAGCTGACTGCAACATCAGCTTGAAGTTTTGCATCGCATCGCCATAAGAAGGCACCTGCATAAAGATGGTAACGCCAGGCGTTGCGAAGGTTGCCATATTTTCCGGGTCGAAAGTTCCCGGTTTCACCATATTCGCCATACTGAATAGCGTAGGGCCGCTGCCGTCTGCGCTCAGATGACGATGGAAAATATTCATATCGCCGAAAGTAAAGCCAGCCTGCTGAATGCTATTTAACAGCACATCGCCGTTTAACAGGCTACCCGCGTGAGCCGCAACGTTCATCACGATAACGGTCTCTTTCAGCGTTGGCTCTGGCTGAGGCGCGCTTTCCGGCGCTGGGGCTGGCGTTTCAACCGGCTGCGGCTCGGCAACGGGCTGCTGCACAGGCTCTGCCGGAGCAAATGCCGGGGCTGGCTGCTGTGGTGCCGGTTGTGACGGCTGCTGATACTCAGAGGCCGCAGGCGCTGGCGCAAATGGCTGAGGGGCCTGCTGCGGAGCTGGCTGTTGAGGATGCTGCGGAGCAGGATGCTGAACAGGAGCCTGATAAGGCTGGGGCTGATAACCTTCCGGTTGAGCCTGAACCTGAGGCTGCTGCGGCGCACGCTGGGGCTGAGCGCCATATGGCGGCTGATATTGATGACCAGACGCATCTCCAGGGCGCGGGGCGTCCTTAAAGGAGGCTGGAACCTGTTCCTGAGCGGGAGGCGCAACCCGACGCACGCGGACTTCACCCACGCCTTCATCGCCAATGTCGTTTACGTCATCTTCACGCGAAGACTGCGCGCGTTTTAATGGACGGTTGCCGAACATTGATGAACGCTCTTTACGACTGGTCCAGAAACCATGAACCAGCAGCGCTATTATGGCTATCGCGCCAACAATGATTAATATCAGACGCAAATCCTGCATCATTATATTCTCTGTTGTTCTAACACCTTGCCACTACGGCAAACATTTACTCACTAAGAGTATTTGTCCAATTGCTTTAGTGCAAGTGTAGGGCCGTTCATACTTGCAGAAAGTCATCTGAAAAGTGGTTTTTTGCTGTTTTTTCGACCATTTCCTGGTGAGTTCCACAGACCGCCTGGTGTGTGATAGGCTCGCGCCTGTTTACTGAACCTCTGGAGTTATTCGCAACATGGTTTCTCGCCGCGATGTCGCCCCCCGAAATGGGGTGAGTTATTTTTCCGAAGGCTGGCGCTTGATTCATCAACCCGGTATTCGTCGGTTTGTCATTCTGCCGCTCATGGTCAATATCATTCTCATGGGCGGTGCGTTCTGGTGGCTGTTTACCCAATTAGAGAGCTGGATCCCTTCCCTGTTGAGCCATGTACCAGACTGGCTGCAATGGCTAAGCTATCTGCTGTGGCCGCTGGCGGTTGTTTCGGTTTTATTGGTATTTGGCTATTTCTTTTCAACTATAGCTAACTGGATAGCCGCGCCTTTTAACGGCCTGCTGGCTGAGCAACTAGAGGCCCAATTAACCGGCTCAGAGCCACCCGATGCCAGCATTCTCAGTGTTATTGGCGACATACCGCGCATTATGAAACGCGAATGGCAAAAATTTATCTGGTATCTGCCGCGCGCTATTGTGTTGCTGGTGCTCTATTTTATTCCGGGTATCGGCCAGACCGTAGCCCCAGTGTTATGGTTTTTGTTTAGTGCCTGGATGCTGGCCATTCAGTATTGCGATTATCCGTTTGATAACCACAAAGTTCCTTTCCCGGAAATGCGCGTTGCGCTGCGCGAAGAGAAAGTGGTCAACATGCAGTTTGGCAGCCTGGTCAGCCTGTTTACCCTCATCCCGATTCTTAATCTGGTGATTATGCCCGTTGCCGTTTGCGGTGCGACTGCGCTATGGGTTGACCGTTACCGTGCACGCCACGGCCGCTGGAAATAAGTTGGCGAAAAGGGCGGGCTCACGCTTATGCCGCCCTTTATTCCTGGAAACAACCTATTATTTCAGATAAGCATATAGATATACGAATTGCTTACTTCCGCATAAATCCTGAGCGGTTATTCTAGACCGATAACAAGGTGGAGCACAGCAAGCTGTTCTCAAAATTCATAGAGTTAAGGACGGGCCATGAGTAAGATTTATGAAGATAACTCGCTGACTATCGGCCACACGCCGCTGGTTCGACTCAACCGCATCGGCAACGGTCGTATTCTGGCGAAAGTGGAATCGCGCAACCCGAGCTTCAGCGTTAAATGCCGTATCGGCGCCAATATGATTTGGGATGCAGAAAAACGCGGCGTGCTGAAACCTGGCGTTGAACTGGTCGAACCTACCAGCGGCAACACCGGTATCGCTCTTGCCTACGTAGCTGCTGCCCGCGGTTATAAGCTGACCCTGACCATGCCGGAAACCATGAGCGTGGAGCGCCGCAAGTTGCTAAAAGCGTTGGGTGCAAACCTGGTGCTGACCGAAGGCGCTAAAGGAATGAAGGGCGCAATCCAGAAAGCCGAAGAGATTGTGGCCAGCGATCCGCAGAAATATCTGCTGCTGCAACAGTTTAGCAATCCGGCAAACCCAGAAATCCACGAAAAAACCACCGGCCCGGAAATCTGGGAAGACACCGATGGCGCAGTGGATGTGTTTATCGCAGGCGTGGGTACCGGCGGTACGCTGACTGGTGTCAGCCGCTATATTAAAAACACCAAAGGTAAAAAAGATCTGCTGTCCATTGCCGTTGAGCCTTCCGACTCTCCGGTTATCGCTCAGGCGCTGGCCGGTGAAGAGTTAAAACCCGGCCCGCATAAAATTCAGGGCATCGGCGCAGGCTTTATTCCAGGCAACCTTGATCTGAATCTGGTCGACCGGGTTATCGGTATCTCTAATGAGGACGCCATCTCAACCGCTCGTCGTTTGATGGAAGAAGAAGGCATCCTGGCCGGTATATCTTCTGGTGCTGCCGTTGCTGCTGCACTCGAGTTGCAGAAAGACGAAGCTTTCGCCAATAAGAACATCGTGGTCATTTTGCCATCGTCTGGTGAGCGTTATTTGAGCACCGCATTGTTCGCCGATCTGTTCACTGAGAAGGAGCTCGGTTAATAGCACTCACGGCAAAAACATGCTTAAAAAAGCACCCGCGCGGGTGCTTTTTTGTGGATTTCCTCAAAGTTTTACCCACCCTGCCATTGCGTCCCCTATCCCGGTCTGGTATTTAACCCAGTAATTATTTTGGTGCGCGAAATTAATCATTGACGCCGCCCAATGCTGAATCGATTTATTGGTTTGGTTACGACTCTCTTTTCGCGGCATAATGATTAACGTTTCGAGAGCATAATCAGGATGAATGGATGTCTGTTGCAGGCATCATCGAGAAAGGCTTCTCGTGAAATGTTCCGTCACACCAGCGCTATCAGGAAAGGCTAAATTTTAGTCACCAGGCTAAACTTTAGTTCCAGAACACTAAACCTATAAGTTGGGGAAATACAATGTTCCAGCAAGAAGTTACCATCACCGCTCCGAACGGCCTCCACACCCGCCCTGCTGCACAGTTTGTGAAAGAAGCGAAAGGTTTCACGTCTGATATCACCGTAACCTCTAACGGCAAAAGCGCGAGCGCTAAAAGCCTGTTCAAACTGCAAACTCTGGGTCTGACTCAGGGGACTGTAGTCACCATCGCCGCTGAAGGCGAAGACGAGCAGAAAGCAGTTGAGCATCTGGTAAAACTGATGGCTGAGCTCGAGTAAGCGATTAGCGGGTTCGTTTTACAATCAGTTATAAGTAAGGAAGGGTTATGATTTCAGGCATTTTAGCATCCCCGGGTATCGCTTTTGGCAAGGCACTTCTGCTGAAAGAAGATGAAATTGTCATCGACCGGAAAAAAATCTCTGCCGATAAGGTTGATCAGGAAGTAGAACGTTTCCTGAGCGGTCGCACCAAAGCTGCCGCCCAGCTGGAAGCCATCAAAGTTAAGGCTGGTGAGACTTTCGGTGAAGAAAAAGAGGCCATCTTTGAAGGGCATATCATGCTGCTCGAAGATGAGGAGCTGGAGCAGGAAATCGTAGCCCTGATTAAAGATAAGCACGTAACTGCCGACGCGGCTGCTTACGAAGTTATCGAAGGCCAGGCCACCGCACTGGAAGAACTCGACGATGAGTATCTGAAAGAACGTGCCGCTGATGTGCGCGATATCGGCAAACGCCTGCTGCGTAACATCCTGGGTCTCGCCATCATCGATTTAAGCTCTATTCAGGATGAAGTTATCCTGGTAGCAGCCGACTTAACGCCGTCTGAAACCGCACAGCTCAACCTGAAAAAGGTTCTGGGTTTCATTACTGATATCGGCGGCCGCACCTCCCATACCTCTATCATGGCCCGCTCGCTTGAGCTGCCGGCTATCGTAGGTACTGGCGACGTTACTACCCAGGTGAAAAACGGTGATTACCTGATCCTGGACGCGGTAAACAACAAAGTTCTGGTTAACCCTTCTGACGACGAAATTGAAGCTATGCGCGCCGCGCAGGCTCAGGTTGCAGAAGAGAAAGCTGAACTGGCTAAACTTAAAGATTTACCGGCTATCACTCTCGACGGCCATCAGGTCGAAGTGGTTGCTAACATTGGTACCGTGCGCGATGTCGCCGGTGCTGAGCGTAACGGTGCTGAAGGCGTAGGCCTGTACCGTACCGAATTCCTGTTTATGGACCGCGACGCGCTGCCAACCGAAGACGAGCAGTTCAACGCCTATAAAGCCGTGGCGGAAGCCTGCGGTTCTCAGGCAGTTATCGTGCGTACCATGGACATTGGCGGTGATAAAGAGCTGCCATACATGAACTTCCCGAAAGAAGAAAACCCGTTCCTCGGCTGGCGTGCAATACGTATCGCGCTGGACCGTCGTGAAATCCTGCGCGATCAGCTGCGTGCGATTCTGCGGGCATCGGCTTTCGGTAAACTGCGCATCATGTTCCCGATGATTATCTCCGTGGAAGAAGTGCGCGCACTGAAAGAAGCGCTGGAAGGTTATAAAGCCGAACTGCGCTCTGAAGGTAAAGCCTTTGATGAAACTATTGAAATTGGCGTGATGGTAGAAACCCCTGCTGCCGCGACAATTGCTCATCATCTGGCCAAAGAAGTTGATTTCTTTAGTATTGGCACCAATGATCTGACGCAATATACTCTGGCAGTTGACCGCGGTAATGATATGATCTCCCATCTCTACCAGCCGATGTCTCCATCTGTGCTTAATCTAATTAAGCAAGTTATTGATGCATCTCATGCTGAAGGTAAATGGACCGGAATGTGTGGAGAGCTTGCTGGCGATGAACGTGCTACACTTCTGTTGCTTGGGATGGGGCTGGATGAATTCAGTATGAGTGCCATTTCTATCCCGCGCATCAAGAAGATAATCCGCAACACTAACTTCGAAGATGCGAAGGTGTTAGCAGATCAGGCGCTGGCTCAACCGACAACGGACGAGTTAATGGCACTGGTTAACAAGTTTATTGAAGAAAAAACAATCTGCTAATCCACGAGATGCGGCCCAAATTACTGTTAGGAGAAGATCATGGGGTTGTTCGATAAGTTGAAATCTCTGGTTTCCGATGAGAAGAAAGACACCGGAACCATTGAGATTATTGCTCCGTTATCTGGCGAGATCGTCAACATTGAAGACGTGCCGGATGTGGTGTTCGCTGAAAAGATTGTGGGCGATGGTATTGCAATCAAACCTACCGGTAACAAAATGGTCGCTCCGGTAGATGGCACTATCGGCAAGATTTTTGAAACCAACCACGCTTTCTCTATCGAATCTGATAGTGGTATTGAGCTGTTTGTTCACTTCGGTATCGATACCGTTGAACTGAAAGGCGAAGGTTTCAAACGTATTGCTGAAGAAGGTCAGCGCGTTAAAGTTGGCGATCCGGTAATCGAATTCGATCTGCCGTTGCTGGAAGAGAAAGCAAAATCTACTCTGACTCCAGTAGTTATCTCCAACATGGACGAGATCAAAGAGCTGAACAAACTGACTGGTAGCGTCGTTCTGGCTGAAACGCCGGTAATGCGTATCAAGAAGTAAGTTGCTTATCTCAATTGAAAACGGCGCTCCGGCGCCGTTTTTTTATGCCTGAATTACGCAACTGGTGGCAGAACCAGCTCATAAAAGCCGTTATCCAGCGTATAGCGCATCACTTCCAGCACCCGGTTACCGGCGTGGATTACGGCGTCTTTAAGCTCCAGCCCCTGAACCAACGAACTGACCAGTTCGGCACAAAACAGATCGCCAGTCCCCTTTAGCTCAGTCGCTATTTTCTCGTGCTCAACGGCAACATACTCATCCTTAGTCACCACCAGCACCTGAATGCTGTCAGCTACGCTTCCTGCCGCGCTGGTAACCACTACCCAACGCAAGGTTTCAGAAAGCAGACTGCGAGCCGCCGCAATCGTGCTCTCCTGGGAGTCGCAGGTCATGCCGGTCAGCGTTTGCAGCTCAAAATGGTTAGGAGTAATGCCCTGGGCCAGCGGAACCAGGTGCTCGCGGTAGGCTTCCGGAATGCCCGGTTTCACGTAGATACCGCTATCGGTATCGCCAATAACCGGATCGACCATAATTAGCAGGTCAGGATGGCTGGCTTTAAGCGTCTTTAGCCATTGAGCCAGCAGTTCAATCTGCGATGCGCTGCCCATATAGCCGCTGGTTACCGCTTTGAGACGGCCCAGAGCCGAGCGTTCATTCAGGGCCTGTAAGTAACCTTTGAACCAGTCGTCAGGAATGACGCCGCCGTAAAAGGAGCTGTAATGGGGAGTATTGCTGAATAAGACGGTAGGCACCGCCAGCACGTTTAGCTGGTGCTGACGGATGGCGGGTACCGCCACGCTGTTGCCCACGCTGCCATAAATAACCTGCGACTGAACCGCGACAATATCCGCCTGAAAGGCTCTGGCGGGATCGTTAAACATAGCGATAGCGACTGACATTTGATACCTCATTCCCTGTATGCTCCGCGCACTTGACGGCGCGGTAACTATAATTTTGCTGCCATAGTGCCGCGCTAAAAGCGTTCAGACAAGCGAGGAATAAAGTAGCAATGCATTAGCAGAGCTTATTTGAAAGCTAGATCCCCGAACCGTGGTGAAAGCTTTCATCATTAAAGACGCCGGTAGATAGGTAGCGATCTCCACGATCGCAAATAATCGCCACCACGACCGATCCCGGCTGATCCAGCGCTACGCGGATCGCGCCGGCAACCGCACCGCCGGAGCTAACCCCGCAGAATAATCCTTCCCGACGTGCCAGTTCGCGCATACAGTTTTCCGCTTCGGTCTGGCTCATATCCAGCACTTTATCCACGACCGAAGCATCGAAGATGCCCGGCAGCCAGGCCTGCGGCCAGCGGCGAATACCCGGAATACTACTCCCTTCGTCGGGCTGTAAACCGACGATGCTCACGGCCCCCGGTTGCTCGCGTAGAAAGCGCCCAACGCCGGTAATGGTTCCGGTAGTCCCCATACTGGAGACAAAATGAGTAATCCGCCCGTTAGTCTGTTGCCAGATCTCCGGGCCAGTGGTGCGGTAGTGTGCCTGCGGATTATCCGGGTTATTAAACTGATCCAGCAACCAGCCCTCACCGCGCGCCGCCATGCTTTGAGCCAGTTCACGAGCCCCTTCCATCCCCTCTTCTTTAGAGACCAGAATAAGCTCCGCGCCATAGGCCCGCATCGCTGCTTTGCGCTCCATGCTCATGTTGTCCGGCATGAGCAGCTTCATGTGATAGCCCTTGAGGGCCGCAATCATTGCCAGTGCAATGCCGGTATTCCCGCTAGTCGCTTCGATAAGCACATCGCCCGGGCGAATATCGCCCCGCTTCTCGGCTTCGCTTATCATCGATAGCGCGGCCCGGTCTTTAACCGAACCGGCCGGATTATTGCCCTCCAGTTTGACCCAGATTTCGCTGCCATTGGCCGGGCACAGGTGCTGCAACCGGACTAACGGCGTATTACCGATAGTTTGCTGTAAAGTATTCAAGGTGCGTCCACGCATAAAAAAGGCGACCCAGAGGTCGCCCGTTGGGTGTTCTTAAAGCTATCAGGCGCTGCGTGCCAGAGCAACGCTCTCGATACGAGTCTTATCATGGTACAGCCGCGCATTCTGTAATCCAACAAACAGCCGCTCGCCGCGCGCAGGGGGGATCTCTTCATGTAATACCACCGTCAGCGGTTGATGCCCCCAGCCAATAGGCTGTACTACCAGTTGAATAAAATGACCGCGCGGGCTGGCCTCAAGAACCTGTACTGGTAAAGGGGATTCGAGGCTGGTGCGACGGCTGACATCAACTTCCCAAGGGCGCAGGAACAGCGTCACATCGCCCTGCCATGCCGGGGTGTAGCCCAGCGGCCAGCGGTGCGCTCCCACGTGGAACTGGCCGCCGCTAATTTTACCTTCAAGCTGGTTAACTTCCCCCAGGAACTCAAGTACAAAGCGCGTTGCCGGTTCACGCCATACCCGCTCTGGCGTATCAACCTGCTCAATGTCGCCCTGGCTCATTACCACCACCCGGTCAGCAACTTCCATCGCCTCTTCCTGATCGTGGGTCACGAACACGCTGGTAAATTTTAGCTCTTCATGCAGCTCACGCAGCCAACGGCGCAGCTCTTTACGTACCTGGGCATCCAGGGCTCCGAATGGCTCATCCAGCAGCAGGATTTGTGGTTCTACCGCCAGCGCTCGGGCCAGAGCGACACGCTGTTTCTGACCGCCTGAAAGCTGAGCCGGAAAACGGTCAGCCAGGTGAGCCAGCTGAACCATCTCCAGAAGCTGAGTGACTTTACGACGAATCGTGGCCGCATCCGGTCGCTCGCGCCGCGGTAGCACCGTCAGCCCGAAGGCAATATTGTCGAAAACCGTCATATGGCGGAACAGCGCATAGTGCTGGAACACAAATCCAACCTTACGGTCACGCGCATGCAGGCGGCTAACATCGGTACCATGAAAGCGAATATGACCGCTGGTCTGATGCTCCAGGCCGGCAATAATACGCAGCAGGGTCGTTTTACCGGAGCCAGACGGCCCCAGCAGCGCCACCATCTGACCAGACGGAATATCCAGGTTGATATCCTTTAATACCTGAGTCCGGCCAAAAGACTTTTTAATCGCGGCGATTTCAATGCTCATGCGTCCCCTCCTGCCCACGTTTCTCTAACTGCGCCGTACGCCATTGCACCGCGCTTTTTAAACACAATGTAACTACTGCCATCAGCGCCAACAGGGCCGCTGCGGTAAAAGAACCAACCGTATTGTAATCCTGTTCCAGCATCTCAATTTGTAGCGGCAGAGATAGCGTCTCGCCGCGAATCGAACCGGAAACGACCGATACCGCGCCAAACTCACCGATAGCGCGGGCGTTGGTTAGCACAACGCCATAGAGCAATGCCCAGCGAATATTTGGCAGCGTGACCCGGCGGAACATTTGCCACCCGGAAGCGCCCAGCAGAATTGCTGCTTCATCTTCGTGGCTGCCCTGACTCAACATTACCGGCACCAGCTCACGTACAACAAAAGGACAGGTAACAAAGATAGTGACCAGCACCATACCCGGCCAGGCAAACATAATTTGCAAATCATGGGCATCAAGCCAGCCGCCAAGCGGGCCGTTGGAGCCATAAAACAGCAGATAAATCAGACCAGCAACAACCGGCGAGACGGCAAACGGAATATCAAGCAAAGTCAGCAATAGCTGACGGCCTGGGAAATTAAAGCGCGTAACCAGCCAGGCCAGTAAAATGCCGAACACCAGGTTTACCGGCACGGTAATCAGAGCAATCATGACCGTCAGGCCAATGGCGTGCAGCATATCCGGGTCTGACAGGTTGGTCAGCACCGGGCCCAGCCCATCGGCAAAAGCGGTAACAAAGATAAATATCAGCGGCACAACCAGAATTAACAGCGCGCCCAAAACACCCAGACCTATCAGTAGCCATTTAACCCAATCGATACGGGCTGGAATTTCGGTTTTCAACGGAATCACCTGTGCCATTAGTGCCCCACTACCCGGCGCCCAAACCGGCTCTGCAATGTATTGATGCTAAACAACAGCAGCAACGACGCGGCCAAAATCACCGATGCGATGGCGCTGGCTGCCGGATAATCGAACTCCTGCAGGCGCACGAAAATCATCAGGGAAGTCACTTCTGTCTTCCATGCAATATTCCCGGCGATAAAGATAATCGCCCCGAACTCACCCAGGCTGCGGGTAAACGACAGCGCCACACCGGCCATCAATGCCGGAGAGACCTCTGGCAACACCACGCGCCGGAAGCTTTGCCAGCGTGTAGCGCCCAAAGTTTCAGCGGCTTCTTCATATTCCGGGCCTAACTCCTCCAGAACCGGCTGAACGGTACGCACCACGAACGGAATGCTGGTAAAGGCCATAGCAACGGCGATACCAAGCCAGGTATAAGTCACTTTGATGCCAAAGTGCCCCAGCCACTCGCCGTAGAAACCGTGTACCGAAAATAGCGAGGCCAGGGTCAGGCCCGCGACTGCGGTTGGAAGAGCAAATGGCAGGTCGATAAGCGCATCCAGTAATGTGCGCCCTGGGAAACGGTAGCGGGTTAAGATCCACGCCAGTAGCATGCCAAATAACCCGTTAAAAACCGAAGCAACCGCCGCCGAAAGTAAAGTCACTTTATACGCCGCGACGACCTGCGGATTGGTCACCACTTCCCAGTATTGCGCCAGGCTCATCTGCGCCAGCTGCATAACCAGTGCGCTCAGCGGCAGCAGCAGGATCAGGCAGACAAACAGCAGGCTGGTTCCCAGGCTCAGCGTAAAGCCCGGCAAAACCCGACGCGATGAGACAGCAAACATTAGCTACGCCCCGCCGCCAGTAATTTGTCCAGCTCACCGCCGGTGTTGAAGTGCGTTTTCATCACCTCAGGCCATGAACCAAACTTATCTTCTACCCGGAACAGCTCAGTCTGCGGGAACTGGGCCTGCAGTTTTTTCATCAGTTCCGGATTGTTCACCCGGTAGTAATAGCTGGTGATAATTTGTTGCGCCTGCGGGCTGTAAAGGTATTTCAGGTATTCCTGCGCAGCCTGTTCCGTACCCTTGGCTTTTACGTTTTTATCAACCCACGCTACCGGGAACTCAGCCAGAATGTTGACCTTTGGCACCACGACTTCATAGCCATCGGCTTCATACTGTTTACGGATATTATTGACTTCTGATTCAAAGCTAATCAGAACGTCACCCAGCCCACGCTCTACAAAGCTGGTGGTTGCGCCGCGACCGCCGGTATCAAATACCTGAACGTTCTTCAAAAACTGCGTCATGAATTTTTCAGTTTTCGCTTTATCGCCACCATCGGCCTTATCGGCAGCACCCCACGCCGCCAGATAGGTGTAGCGCGCATTACCGGAGGTTTTCGGATTTGGGAAAATAAGCTTCACATCCGGGCGCACCAGATCCTGCCAGTCATGGATATTTTTGGGATTACCCTTACGCACCAGGAACGCCATGGTGGAATAGAACGGAGAGCTATTATTGGCCAGGCGACTCTGCCAGTCGGCAGGGATCAGCTTGCCCCGATCGTGCAGGATCTGCACATCCGTTATCTGGTTATAAGTCACTACATCGGCCTTGAGCCCCTGGAGGATTGCCAGTGCCTGTTTTGACGAGCCACCGTGTGACTGTTTGATGGTCAGCTTATCGCCTGGGTGCTGTTTATCCCACTGCTGTTCGAATGGCGGATTCAATGCACTGAACAGCTCACGAGAAACGTCGTAAGAGCTGTTTAGCAGTTCCGTGGCCTGCGCCTGCCCGCTTAACAATAGTGCTACGAGCAATGCGCCGCCTGTGCGCTTAATTGATTTCACAGCCATGGGTTCACCCTCAAAAGAAACGTGCCGGTGGAATAACTAAGCACAGTTTATTTATAACGGGTGACAAAGTTGTAACGCTTTTATATATCGTTTGGCGATGTTCAAGTGCAAAAGATTCTAAGCCTGAGTACAGGCGGCTGAGCGGGGTCAGCGGAGGAAGATGGAGGCGACGATAGCCGCCTCCAAACGGGCCATTAAAGGGCCAGCAGGCGATCCAGAGAAGGAGCGAAGAAATAGCTGCCGGTGACAGGCTTAGTAAAGCGCAGCATGCCGTCGCGCTTACCATCGGTTTCACCGAACATACTCAGTAATTGCTGCTCGATATTATGCAGACGGGCGCAGTACGCAATGAAGTACAGGCCATGAGTCCCGCTGGCGGTGCCGTAAGGCAGGCTCTGACGCACAATCTTCAGCCCTTTACCATCTTCTTTCAGGTCAACACGGCTCAGGTGCGAAGTCTCCGGGCGATGATCACCATCAATCTCTTCATTGGCCTGTTTGGTGCGGCCAAAAATCATCTCCTGGTCATGGACACTCAGGCGATTAAGCTGATTGAGGTTGTGTTCCCAGCGCTGGGTAAAGACATAGCTGCCGCCGTCATCCACGCCATCGTTGATAATAGCGACGTCGCGGCGCACTTCTAATCCTGTCGGGTTTTCCGTACCGTCGACGAAACCGCTGAGATCCCGGTCTTCCACCCAGCGGAAACCGTGAACTTCTTCCTGAACCTCCAGTACCCCGGCAAAAGCCGCTACCGCTGCCTGAGCCACAGAGAAGTTAACATCATGGCGCAGTGACTGAATATGAATCAGCACATCGCGCTGAGTTGCCGGAGCAAGCCCCTTGCCCATAGCCGTAAAGCTTTTCAGCTCACCGGCACCTTTGCCGCCGCTCAGCTCACGCCACAGGTCATTACCGAAAGCGATAACCGCCCCCAGATGCGCGTCGGCAAAACCGTGCTGAAACTGGCTAAGATTGTCATAAAAAGCGCGCACACTCTGGCGCAGCCCATCAAGATCCCCTGTCAGACGCGCTTCAATCCAGATAGCCGCGCGGCAATGTTCAGGCAGAATGCCACTTTGTTCCCGGGACATTACTCCTCCAAAAAAACTTCAGGTTAATCGCTAAAAACGGCCTATTGTAGCCAGATACAAATACGCCGCCTTGCGGCGGCGCAACAATTACCTAACTTAGCGTTGCCAGATAATTTTATTAAGTTTCCAGTTTTTTAACGCATCATCAGATGGAATCAAGCCATCTGGCCCATGCCACATACCGCTGAACAGATAAATCAGATGCTGGCTGCCGGGGGCTTTACATGCCACCAGCGCGGCGTCATCACCGGTTGCCCGGCTGCATGCGCCAAAGGCTTTGCTATACAGTTCGCTGAACTGAGTGCCAATTTTAACGCCATTTGCGGTTTCAATTTCGGGATCCATCACCGTTATTTTGCTCACCTGGCTGTTCTCGCCTTCCACAACCACCGACAGGCGATCGTCCCGCAGCGCTTCGTAGAAAGAGACAATGCCGCCGTTGTGAGTTTTCATACCGCTGCGCACCCGGTAGCTACTGCCCAATGCATCGCTAATCGTATCCTGATCCATATGCGTACCGGCGGTGATATTACCCAGCCCCTGGTCGCTAATTTCGAGGCTGGAACCAAACCAGTTCCACGGTAAGGCCTTCGACCAGTGGACCGAAGAGAGGGTGGAGCACCCGCCGAGTACCATAGGCAGGCACAGAGCCATCATTCTCAGGCATTTCATCGTCAATTCCTTAATAAGCAAACCACGCCATCAGTCACGGCGCGTGAATAATTCAGTCGGTATTCGATGGGCGAAACGCAGCCCGCAGCCGCGGCTGGGTCAACAACCACACCAGCCCTATCCCATCTAACACCAGCAATAACAGCCCAACTCCGTCGGGGGCCGTAATACAGACGTAACCCTGCCAGATAAGCAGCGCTAATTGTGCCACGATGAGCCACCAATACCAGCTTTGCCATATCCGTGGATAAAGATGGCGCCGTCCGCTGAGCAAAAAAGCGCCGACGGCAGGCAGTCCGGCGATTAGACCACAGTAAAAGGCATTCCGTTCCGGATAAAATAATCCTAATAATGTGTCTCCCTGCCCGCGTGAAGCGGCAGCCATCGCTAAAATCAGCCAGCTTCAAGCCTGCAAAATCAGCACGCCCCAAAATAATATCGGCAGCTTTAATAAACCATGCCCATCATAATGTTGTGGTGAATACATGGCGAATCATCCTGGTCTGGATATACTGGATAGCGATACTAGTGCTTTCATATCATTGGTCATTCCGCAGACATTTAATGGAGATATATATGGAAATGAAAAAAACATTTGCTGCGATCATATTAGGTACTTTTCTCAGCGCGCCGGTTCTGGCACAGAATGGCGGCTTTGTTGGACCAGGTAGCGAAGCCCCTGCCGGACAGGGCATCACCACCGTGCAGCAGGCGAAAACGCTGCCTGATGACAGCAAAATTACTCTCGAAGGACAGATTGTCCGTAAAATCGACAATGAACATTATGAGTTTCGCGATACCAGCGGCTCATTGACCGTTGAGATTGATAACGACAAATGGCAGGGTCTGACGGTAACGCCAAAAGATACCGTCCGCCTGGAAGGTGAAGTAGATAAAGACCATAACAAGGTTGAAATCGACGTTAAGCGCATCACCCGCCGCTAACACTTCACTCCCCGCCAGACACGGCGGGGAATATTAATACTCCTGATCTTCAATAAGGCGCTTACCGAGACAGCAGATATCCTGGTCTTCGTAACCCAGCCGCTCATACATCCCCTGCACCACATCGTTCTCTTCGCGCACCATTACCACAAGCTTTGGACAACCGCGCGCAATCAGCTTTTTCTCGAGTCGGTTCAGCAGCGCATTGGCAATACCTCGGCCGCGGAATTCAGGATGTACGCCGAGATAATAGGCCGAACCGCGATGGCCGTCATAGCCACCCATTACTGAACCCACGATTTCCCCACCGACTTCCGCCACTAAAAACAGGGAAGCATCGTGATTAAGCTTACGCTCAATATCCATCTCGGGATCATTCCAGGGACGCAGCAAATCACAGCGCTCCCAGAGCGTTATTACCTCTTCAAAGTCTTGTTGGCGAAAAACGCGAATTTCCATGATTTGCCTGACCTTACGCACAAAAGAATAATTATACCTAAGTATGTTGTTCTTGCAGCAAAGATGGATAATCCGGGCTATTTTTAACAGCGGCAGTTTCTTTAAAGGCGCGGCTGGCAAAGTTTAATGGCATAATAGCGCCCGACCTGAATTGAAATGAAAAGTAAAACAATTAACACCAATAATGGTCGTTTCGACATATTTGATACGATATAACAACATTTTCAGCATTAGATAACTGGCAATTACCGCGCATGAAAAACATTAAAGCCGTAAAACCGCTAACTTCACGTCGTCGTTTTCTATTAACAGGCCTTGCTGCGCTGGCGCTTGCTGGCGCTCGTGGAGCTCAGGCTAAAAGCGAAGCTCCGGCTTTAACCACCAGCAATGGGCACAGCAAACCGCGTGCTAAATCTGGCAACCGCCGGGTCGTGGTGCTTGACCCCGGTCACGGCGGTATCGATAGCGGTGCTATCGGGCGCAATGGCTCCAAAGAAAAACATGTGGTACTGGCGATTGCCAAAAATGTACGCAGTATGCTGCGCAATCATGGCATCGATGCGCGCCTGACTCGCAGCGGCGATACCTTTATCCCGCTGTATGACCGGGTAGAAATTGCCCATCAGCACGGTGCCGATCTGTTTATGTCGATTCACGCCGACGGGTTCACTAACCCATCAGCCGCAGGCTCTTCGGTATTTGCCTTGTCTAACCGCGGTGCCAGTAGCGCCATGGCAAAATATCTCTCCGATAAGGAGAACGCCGCGGATGATGTAGCCGGCAGCAACGTGAAAAAGCGTGACCAGTATCTGCAACAGGTTTTATTCGACCTGGTGCAAACCGACACCATTAAAAACAGCCTGACGCTGGGTTCACATATCCTTAAGCAGATAAAACCGGTGCACCGCCTGCACAGCAGCAGCACTGAACAGGCGGCATTCGTAGTGCTGAAGTCCCCTTCTATTCCGTCGGTGCTGGTGGAAACCTCATTTATTACTAATCCGGAAGAAGAGCGCCTGTTAGGCACCGCCGCGTTCCGCCAAAAGATAGCCAGCGCTATCGCCGATGGAATCATCAGCTATTTCAATTGGTTCGATAACCATAAAGCCCATAGCAAGCGCCGTTAATCATGAATAACAGACCCGATATCGCACCGGTAAAAGAATATTTGCTTCAATTGCAGGATAGCCTGTGCCAACAGTTTACCCGCCTGGACGGTGGGCAATTCCGCGAGGACAACTGGGTGCGGGAAGCCGGTGGCGGTGGCCGCAGCCGGGTACTGCGCGACGGCGAGCTGTTTGAGCAGGCGGGGGTTAACTTCTCCCACGTGCAGGGAGCGGCGATGCCCGCATCTGCCACTGCGCACCGCCCGGAGCTTGCCGGGCGTAGCTTTGAAGCACTGGGCGTTTCTTTGGTTATCCACCCACGTAATCCTTATATTCCCACCAGCCATGCCAACGTGCGGTTCTTTATTGCCGAAAAACCAGGATGTGAGCCTGTATGGTGGTTTGGCGGCGGCTTCGACCTAACTCCGTTCTATGGCTTTGAAGATGATGCCCGCCACTGGCACCTCACCGCCCAGGCATTGTGCGAACCATTTGGTGTGGAGCGCTATGCTCATTACAAAAAGTGGTGTGATGACTACTTTTATCTGCCACACCGTCAGGAAGCGCGCGGTATCGGCGGATTATTCTTTGACGATCTCAATACCCCTAATTTCGATAACTGCCTGCAATTTATCCAGGCCGTAGGTCAGGGTTATCAGGACGCTTACCTGCCGATAGTCGAAAAACGACGCGCTATGCCGTGGGGAGAGCGCGAACGCCAGTTCCAGTTATACCGACGCGGGCGCTACGTGGAATTTAACCTGGTTTGGGACAGGGGCACGCATTTTGGTCTGCAAAGCGGCGGGAGAACCGAGTCTATATTGATGTCGATGCCGCCGCTGGTGCGTTGGGAATATGACTACCAGCCAGAGCCCGGCAGCGAGGAGGCAGCGCTAACCGCCTTCCTTACGCCGCGCGACTGGGTTTAGTTCTGAGATATCGTTTAGCCCATACGCCCGCTGAGTGCCAGATGCTGGAGCAGAATAACCGTTTTTCCGTCGCGGATTTCACCGCTTTTGACCATCGCTAAGGCGCGGGTGAATGGCAGTTCCAGCACTTCAATATCTTCATCTTCAACGCCACCCCCGCGCCCGGTGTGGTGTTCATCATCATATTCGGCAATAAAGAAGTGAATCAGCTCCGTCACGCCGCCCGGCGACATGTATAGCTCACACACCTTTTCCAGCTCGGCCACGCGATATCCGGTCTCTTCCATCGCCTCGATGCGGGCGCAGGCTTCCGGGGCGTGGTTATCCAACAGCCCGGCGCAACTCTCGATAAGCATTCCGTCCTGATTGCCATTCACCCAGGTAGCGACCCGAAACTGTCTGGTCAACACCACCGTTGAGCGCTTTGGGTTATAGAGCAACACGGTGGCCCCATTACCCCGGTCGTAAACTTCACGGCGCTGAAGCGTAGTCACATTATTTGAATTAGTAATTTCGTAGGTGAAATTTCGCAGGATGAAATAGTTGTCAGAGAGGAGTTTATCTTTAATAACGCGAATCGCTGGCATGCTGCTCTGCTCCTTAAATTAATCGGAGCCAGCCATCGTATCTGGCAAAGTAAAGAATGTCGAACGCTATATATACAGCCGCGCAGGGCCATAAGAAAATTCGTTTTTTTAGCCGGAATAACAAATAATATGTTGTAAACTATTACACCATTTACCGTTGGTTTAATTAAAAAAGCACCAAATAACCGGCTTTTTCAGAGCATCAGACCGCTTATCGGAAATTCGTCTTTACATTATCTCCTTATTTTCTCCACGTTTGGGGAGGGTCTGGCGGATACATTTGGCAACGGTAAAAATAATAATGTTTAACTCCGCGTGCGCTGACGTCTGGCGGAGCGTTGATGATGAGGTTTTTGATACATGGCGCGTTTCTTTATCGATCGCCCGATTTTTGCATGGGTAATCGCCATCTTGCTCTGCCTGACTGGCACACTGGCAATACTTTCTCTGCCGGTGGAGCAGTATCCGGAACTGGCTCCTCCTAATGTGCGCATTACCGCCAACTATCCCGGCGCTTCGGCCCAAACCCTGGAAAATACCGTTACCCAGGTTATCGAACAGAATATGACTGGTCTCGATAATCTGATGTATATGTCTTCCCAAAGCAGTAACACCGGCCAGGCAAGCGTCACCCTCACCTTCCAGGCGGGAACCGACCCTGATGAGGCCGTACAGCAGGTACAGAACCAGTTACAATCGGCCCTGCGTAAATTACCGCAGGCCGTGCAAACCCAAGGGGTAACGGTTCGTAAAACCGGGGATACCAATATTCTGATGCTGGCCTTCGTTTCTACGGACGGCAGTATGGATAAGCAGGATATCGCCGACTATGTTGCCAGTAACATTCAGGACCCTCTGAGTCGTGTTGAAGGGGTTGGTGACGTAGATGCCTATGGTAGCCAGTACTCCATGCGAATCTGGCTTAATCCGTATCAACTCACGAAATATCAGCTTACCACCCAGGATGTGGTGGCAGCGATTAAGACTCAAAACGTACAGGTGGCCGTTGGTCAATTAGGAGGGACTCCATCAGTCGACCACCAGGCGCTGAATGCCACCATTAATGCTCAGTCACTGCTGGAAACGCCGGAGCAGTTCCGGGCTATCACCATGCGGGTAAATAGCGACGGTTCTTACGTGACGTTGGGCGACGTGGCAACCGTAGAGCTGGGCGCTGAGAAATATGATTACCTGAGCCGCTACAACGGCAAAGCGGCATCGGGGTTGGGTATTAAGCTGGCATCCGGTGCCAACGAGATGGAAACCGCTAAGCTGGCGCTAACCCGCCTTAACAGCCTGGTACCCTTCTTCCCACACGGTCTGGAATATCGGGTTGCCTATGAAACCACGTCTTTCGTCCAGGCCTCTATCGAAGACGTGGTGAAAACGCTGCTGGAAGCGGTGCTGCTGGTATTCCTGGTCATGTACCTGTTCCTGCAAAACTTTCGCGCCACGCTCATCCCTACCATCGCCGTACCGGTGGTTCTGCTGGGAACCTTTACCGTGCTGTATATCTTCGGTTACAGCATCAATACCCTGACGATGTTCGCGATGGTACTGGCAATTGGTTTGCTGGTGGATGATGCCATCGTGGTGGTGGAAAACGTAGAACGTATCATGAGCGAGGAGGGTCTCTCGCCGCGGGCGGCCACCCGTAAATCGATGGGCCAAATTCAGGGAGCGCTGGTTGGCATCACCCTGGTACTGAGCGCGGTGTTTGTGCCAATGGCCTTTTTCGGCGGCACTACCGGGGCTATTTATCGCCAGTTCTCAATTACTATTGTCTCCTCGATGGTGCTCTCTGTACTGGTGGCAATGATCCTGACCCCGGCGCTGTGTTCCACCCTGCTTAAGCCGTTAAAAAAAGGGCAACAGCACGGCCAGCGCGGGTTGTTTGGGGCGTTTAACCGCGGTTTTGAGCGCTTCACCAATCGCTATGAAAACGGCATTGCACGTATCCTGCAAAAAACCGGGCGCTGGCTGGTGCTTTACGTCGTGCTTTTGGGCGGCATGGTGGCACTGTTTATGAACCTGCCGACATCGTTCCTGCCCCAGGAAGACCGTGGGGTATTTACGACCTCAGTTCAGCTTCCAGCAGGATCGACTCAGAATCAGACGCTCAAAGTGGTTGAGCAAATTGAGAAATACTTCCTGACTCAGGAAAAAGATAACGTGCGATCGGTATTTGCCACCATCGGTGCAGGCCCTGGCGGGAACGGTCAGAACGTGGCTCGTATGTTTGTGCGCCTGAAAAGCTGGGACGAGCGGGATACAAAAACCGGAACCTCCTTTGCCATTATCGACAGGGCTACCAAAGCCTTTTCCAAAATCAAAGAGGCGCGGGTCATCGCCAGCAGTCCAGCGGCTATCAGCGGCCTGGGCAATGCCGCCGGTTTTGATATGGAGCTTCAGGATCACGCGGGTGCCGGACACGCCGCGCTGATGACGGCCCGTGATAAGCTTTTGGATATGGCGGCAAAAGATCCGCGGCTGGCGCGCGTTCGCCACAATGGTCTGGATGACAGCCCGCAGTTGCAGATAGATATCGATCAGCATAAAGCTCAGGCGCTGGGCGTCACGGTAGATGATATCAACGATACGCTGCAAACCGCGTGGGGTTCGGACTACGTTAATGATTTTATGGACCGGGGGCGCGTTAAGAAAGTGTATGTTCAGGCCGCCGCGAAATATCGCATGCTGCCTGAGGATATTAACCAGTGGTACGTGCGAAACAACAGCGGCACCATGGTTCCATTCTCGGCCTTTGCCACATCGCGCTGGGAAACCGGTTCACCGCGCCTGGAACGCTATAACGGTTATGCGGCGTTGGAAATTATCGGTGAAACGGCATCAGGAGTCAGTACCGGTACCGCCATGGATATTATGGAAGACCTGGTCCACCAGCTTCCCGGTAGTTTTGGTCTGGAATGGACGGGGATGTCTTACCAGGAGCGTCTTTCCGGCGCTCAGGCACCGGCGCTTTATGCCCTGTCACTGCTCGTGGTCTTCTTGTGTCTGGCGGCGCTCTATGAGAGCTGGTCAATTCCATTCTCGGTGATGTTGGTGGTGCCGCTTGGGGTTATCGGCGCTTTGCTCGCAACCTGGATGCGCGGGCTGGAAAATGACGTTTACTTCCAGGTTGGCTTGTTAACGGTTATCGGTCTGTCGGCGAAAAATGCCATTTTGATTGTCGAGTTTGCAAACGACCTGAATGCGGCAGGTAAAGACGTGATATCCGCGACGCTGGAAGCATGTCGCCAGCGCCTGCGGCCCATTCTGATGACCTCTCTGGCCTTTGTATTCGGGGTTCTGCCAATGGCTACCAGTAATGGTGCCGGTTCAGGTAGCCAGCATGCGGTTGGTACCGGGGTTATCGGCGGGATGGTTTCAGCCACCGTTCTGGCTGTAGTATTTGTGCCTATTTTCTTCTCATTAGTGAGATGGCGATTCCCTTATAAACCACGGCCAAAAGATTAATTTCAGGTATAAAAAAGGCGGCTTTTAAGCCGCCTTTTTTTATCTCATTCACAATGCTTTTCAACCTTCGAAATTACATTACGATCTTAGTTGTTAATCTGAATTGATCATTTACGAAGCATATCTTCAATAAAATCTTTCCAGTTCCCTAATTCGTGCTCAATCATACTGACCTCTCTTCGTTGTTATGAGCGGATTATACGGTAACAGGTCGTGCCAGTGAAGCTAATTTCACCAATCGCACTGATAACCTATCCGTCTTGAGTCAGCAGCTTCATGAATTAACTATGGTATCCCGGCTGGTCTCAAGATGTGATCGAGCGCACTAATCCCAACGGTATTTTCACTTTCACACACTCTGCGCATTAATTGACGCACATATTTTATACAACTGCACCAGGCATAATTCCGAAATGATTAAATGCTATGAATAATGCCCGCAAAATAACTGACCATTTATTCATCGCTTCCGGTTGGGAGATTATTCGTAGCTACATCGACTAAGAATTTCTGTATATTTATGCACAGCCTGAGCAAATATCGCTCGCTATGGTTCTCTGTAACAGTAAAGGATGCAAACTGTGGTTACTCTCTACGGCATTAAAAATTGCGATACCATCAAAAAAGCCCGCCGCGCTCTGGAGCAACAAGGCATCGAATACCAGTTTCATGATTATCGGGTACAGGGACTGACTCCGGAATTACTCGCAAGCTTCATTGATGAGCTGGGTTGGGAAGCGCTGCTCAATAAGCGCGGAACCACATGGCGTCAGCTTCCTTCTGAGCGTCAGCAGACTATCACCGACCGCGCCCATGCAGCAGAACTGTTGCTGGAATACCCGGCGATGATAAAACGACCATTGCTCCACGCTCCCGGTAAGCCTATGCTGCTGGGTTTTGATGAGAACAGTTATCAGCGCTTTTTTAGTGAGGTTTAAGGTATGTCTTGTCCGGTTATCGAGCTGACTCAACAACTTATTCGTCGTCCATCTCTCAGCCCTGATGATGCAGGCTGCCAGGAACTTCTTATCGAGCGGCTGCGCGCCATTGGCTTCACTATTGAGCGGATGGATTTTGACGATACCCAAAACTTCTGGGCCTGGCGCGGAAACGGCGAAACCCTGGCCTTCGCCGGTCATACCGATGTGGTTCCGGCCGGTGACGTCGAGCGTTGGATAAACCCGCCGTTTGAACCAACCATTCGCGACGGAATGCTTTTTGGCCGCGGCGCTGCGGATATGAAAGGGTCACTGGCCGCGATGGTGGTTGCCGCAGAGCGCTTCGTCGCCCAAAACCCGGATCACAAAGGGCGTCTGGCGTTTTTAATCACCTCTGATGAAGAAGCCAGTGCTAAAAACGGCACGGTGCGCGTAGTTGAAGAGTTAATGGCACGCCGCGAGCGTCTGGACTACTGCCTGGTAGGTGAACCGTCCAGTACTGAAGTTGTTGGCGATGTCGTCAAAAATGGTCGCCGCGGCTCCCTGACCTGCAACCTGACGATTCACGGCGTGCAGGGGCACGTAGCCTATCCCCATCTGGCGGATAACCCCGTTCACCGCGCAGCCCCAATGCTCAACGAGCTGGTGGCCATTGAGTGGGATCGCGGCAACGAATTCTTCCCGCCAACCAGTATGCAGGTGGCGAACATTCAGGCCGGTACCGGCAGCAATAACGTTATTCCTGGCGATCTGTTTATTCAGTTCAACTTCCGCTTCAGTACTGAGCTGACCGATGAGCTGATTAAAGCGCGGGTTACAGAGCTGCTTGACCGCCACCAGCTGCGTTACAGCATTGACTGGTGGCTTTCCGGCCAGCCATTTTTAACGGCGCGCGGTAAACTGGTCGAGGCGGTGGTTAATGCTATTGAACACTATAATGAAATAGAGCCTCAGCTGCTGACTACCGGCGGAACCTCTGACGGACGCTTTATCGCTCAGATGGGAGCCCAGGTAGTGGAGCTTGGCCCGGTTAACGCCACCATTCACAAGATTAATGAATGCGTAAACGCTGCGGATTTACAGATGCTGGCGCGAATGTATCAACGCATTATGGAACAACTGGTCGCCTGACCGGGTTCCAGAAGAGGACAAGTACATGGAGTGGCTTAAACACTACTGGTGGATTTTCGTACTGGTGATTTTGGTTGGTATCTTTATCAACGTGATTAAAGACCTGTCGCGTATCGATCCGAAAAAATATCTGGATAACAAACCTGAGTTGCCGCCGCACCGCGACAACAATGCCCAGTGGGATGATGAAGACGACTGGCCAAAGAAAAAGTAACTCCAGTAACAATAACGGCTTCTTCAAGAAGCCGTTATTTATTTCTTATCTGCAAACAGCGCAAAGCTCTGTCAGATCATCTCAATCAGGTCGTCATTATCCGGCTTACCGCCGCTTAACGCCTCATCGAAATAGTGTTTAGGCACGGTATAGCGCAAGTGATTTAACGCCAGCTCCATACTACGGTCATTGATGGCATGGCCAAGCCCTTCCACCATATCCAGCGTCATATCGCCGCCAGCGGCAATCAGCGCTTCCTGGGCCTGAAATGCATACAGCCCCTCAATCACTTTATCCTCATCACCATTAATCATATGAATGGTGGTGGCCGTTGTTGCCTGCTGCGGCACGGTGGCAAACCGGCCATTAAAAGCAACGATACGCGAAGCCAGCCCAGGATGCAGTTTGGTGCTCTCCAGCGCCATAATCGCGCCCTGAGAGAAGCCGATAAGCGCCGTGGCCGCAGGCATCACGCCGCTGGCAGTTTGCCATTCACGCACTGCTTCAACAAACAGCGGCATTGCTTCATCGACCCGCGCCTGGCGGTTTTCATCGGTAATTCCCGCAACGGAGAACCACTGACGGCCATTAGCTACCGTATGCGGATATGGGCCGCCGATGCTAACAACCATGGCTTCCGGGAAGGCTTCAGCAAAGTAACGGCCAATCCCCTCGCCCATCGCAGTATGATTATCGCCAACACCATGAAACAGCAATACCAGTTGTTGAGCCGGTGTGGCGGGACTTTGAACGACAAAATGGTCATATTTCATGGTGGACTCCTTAAGTTTACTGAGCGTTAGTTTACGCGCCTGTTACTTAATCACCATACGCAGCATTTGATGGAGTTAATCGAAATTTTTCCATTGCGAAACTTGAGATTGCAGCTGCGCGGCCTGAGTTTGGTCCAGCCCTATCAGTGCCTCCGCACACTCTGAACGCTGAAGTGTGAGCAGCGCTTTACGGCCCGTCAGGCCCAGGCGCTGGCTCAGATCGCTGCGGGCCAGGCGTTGTTCCAGCTCACCGCGCAGGGCGGCAATCGGTAGCGAACTGGTGGCTAAAAGCCGCCCCAGACATCCCAGACAAGCCTCCAGCGGGCGCAGAGCCCAGGCAAACCCGGCAAGCTCTAGCCAGTCTTCTTCATCCAGTCCGGTCGCCAGAGACTTGTCCGTCTCCAGGGTGAGATCTGTCCACGGCAACAGCCAGGGAAGCGTTCTGGCCAGGCGAGTTGACTCCCGCTCTGTTAGAGCTTCTCCCTGGGCGGTCAGCGGCAGCAAAGCCATCGCATTGTAACAACCGCTGCTGGCCTCCCGATGGGTGCCAATGCGCACCAACCGAAAACCGGCCCGTTGCCAAAAACGCCATAGCTCATCGGTAAACCCAAAACTCACTGCCAGATAGTCGACGTCGTTTAGCTGCGCCGCTATGGCCGCAACCAGCTCACTTCCCAGCCCCTGACGTTGTCTGTCAGGTGATACCGCAACCCGGGTAATCCGCACCCCGCGCAGCGTTGCAGCAAGCGGACTACCGCCATGTGCTGCCAACGACTGGGCCACCAGATTACCGCGCGGACGGCGGGATCCTGCCCATACGGCACGGCTCAGCTCGTGGCTCAAACCGCCCTCTTCCGTCGCCCACAGCGCGCCGCAGGGGGCATTGGTATCTCCGGCTAACCACAGATGCTGGCCAGGCGCGTCCAATAGGCGACGAAGGTCGTTAGGCGACGTACGATAATGAGCGCTGCACAGCAGCCGATAGAATGGCAGCAGAAGATGAGCATCTCTTAGCAACAACCGATGGGGAGGCTGGTGTTCTGCATCCCCTTTTGCAGGCTCCGCATCATCAAAAGCCAGCAAGGTATCGATAATGCGCTCAAGCGGGCATCCCCGCGCCCAGCGCTGAGGAACATCGAGAGCAAACTGTTTCAAGTCAGGGAATCCGGCGCATAGCTTCAAGGCAAACCCGCGCCCGGTCCCCTCATAACCTTGCACCGTAGTGGTCAATAGCACTTTTGGAAATGCAGTAATCAACCGCTTTAAAAGCGGCGCGGGAATAGCCGCTGCCTCATCGACTATCAGCCACTCCGCCGCAGGCTTATCCCCGAGCTCAATCATCTCCAACAGGCGGTCTGGTGCGAAAAAATTGAATCGCTCACCGGCAAACTCAGCCAGCACATCACTTGCCGCCTTCGCGGGTGCGGTGACAATCGCCGCGGCATCAGCCTGGCGAATAAGCATTCCGGCCAGCGCTGATTTCCCCCGGCCACGCGCGGCAATTACCGCCGCAACGCCGTTATCCATTGCCAGCAGCTGGCGTAAAATTTTTTGCTGCCCGCTATGCGCCGTGCCGCTGCCTGGCTGCCAGAGTGGACGATTAACCCGTAGCGTGGACAAAATGGGTACATCCTGACGCCAGACGACGGTTTCGGCATCTCGCTGTAAGCAAGTCAGCAAATGACGAATAAAATTAGGCGTTGGGATTGGCTGTGCAGTATCGCTCCAGCGTACGCTGTCAGCGTCTGGCCTCTGTGGCCAGTCCTCAAAAAATGGGGTAAGGAGAACCAGTAAACTACCGGCTTTGAGCGTGCCGGAAAGGATAGCAAGAGCCTGGGCATCCAGACCATCACGAGCATCAAATACCGCGTGGAGGAACTCACGCCCCAGAAGAGTTTTCACCGCAGAAGGTGCCAGCTTATTTTCAGGTACGTTCTGCGCTGTACTCTCGGTTACCCACAGCCAGTCACCGGGCGCCTGAGCCATAAGCTCATGCACCCGTTCGGTCGTCCACGGCGTATCGCCGCTGATAACCATTAATCGCCGGGTACCGCTCTGCCGCATTTCATTAAGCAGAGCGGAAATATCCACCCGGACAGGATTTACTGAAGCTGGTTGCCGAAGGTATTGCACTGGCTTGGATTACCGCTGTCAAAACCGCGTTTAAACCAGGTGTAACGCTGTTCAGAAGTACCGTGCGTGAAGCTGTCCGGCACCACACGCCCCTGGCTCTGCTGTTGCAGACGATCGTCACCGATAGCTTCGGCGGCATTCAGCGCTTCTTGTAAATCGCCAGCTTCCAGGATGCCTTGCTGCTGCATGCTGTGGCCCCAGACGCCAGCGAAGCAGTCAGCCTGAAGTTCCAGATCTACGGACAGTTTATTTGCCTGAACCTGATTCCCCTGCTGTTGCAGCTGGCGAACTTTTGGCTCAATACCCAGCAGCTTCTGAACGTGGTGCCCCACTTCGTGAGCCACTACGTAGCCTTGAGCAAAATCACCATCAGCGCCCAGTTTGCTACGCATCTCATCATAGAAAGAGAGGTCGATATAAACGGTGCTATCCGCCGGGCAATAGAACGGCCCCATTACGGACTGACCGGTACCACAACCGGTACGAGTAGCGCCGCGATACATTACCAGCTTAGGCTTCTGGTAAGTTGCGCCCTGCTCTTTGAAAATTTGAGTCCAGGTATCTTCGGTAGTACCCAGAATGATCGAGGTAAATTTAGCGGCTTCATCATCTTTAGGGCTGATGCTGCCGCCAGATGACTGAGTCTGGCTTTGCATTTGCCCTACCTGGCCGCCGGTCAGCAGACCGGTGAGGTCCACGCCATAATAGCCAGCCACTAATACGACAATAAGGAGGATAAGCCCCCCTTTACCGCGCGGTATCCGCATTCCGCCCGGCAACCCACCCGGCATGCCGCCGCCTGAGTTTTCATTCCGTCTGTCTTCAACATTCTCGCTTTCGCGACGCCCTTGCCAACGCATAAAAAATCCCACCATATAAGGGCCCTGACCGAATTAAATATGCGGCAAAGCCGCACCGCCGGACAGAGCAATTAGTAATACTAGTGAGATCGTAGGCGGAACGGAGAAGAATTACCACACAATTAGTAAAAGCTAAGGGCGACGAAGAGTGTATCCTGCGCCGCCCTGAACGTAAACGATTGCGCGGTTAGCCTAAATTAACGCCGAGACGGTGAGCAACCTCTTCATAAGCTTCAATTAATCCACCCAGGCTCTGTCGGAAGCGGTCTTTGTCCATTTTATCCATGGTATTTTTATCCCACAAACGTGCACCGTCGGGTGAAAACTCATCGCCCAGCACAACTTCACCGTGGAACAGACCAAACTCCAGTTTGAAATCAACCAGGATAAGTCCGGCATCGTCAAACAGCTTGCTCAGAACTTCATTGGCTTTATAAGTGAGTGCTTTCATACGTGCCAGATTTTCCTGGCTTACCCAGCCAAATGTCTCGCAGTAAGAATCATTGACCATAGGGTCGTGCAGCTCATCATTTTTCAAAAACAGATCGAATACCGGAGGATTAAGCAGCATGCCTTCCTCTACGCCCAGGCGCTTAACCAGCGAACCCGCAGCACGGTTACGAATAACGCATTCAACCGGTACCATATCCAGTTTCTTAACCAGCGACTCGGTATCAGACAACAACGCTTCCAGTTGGGTCGGGATCCCGGCTTCCTGCAGCTTAGTCATGATGAAATGGTTGAACTTGTTGTTCACCATACCTTTACGATCAAACTGCTCAATGCGGGCGCCGTCGCCTGCTGACGTATCGTTGCGGAACTCAAGCACCAGCAGGTCGGGATTCTCGGTACTGTAGACGGTCTTCGCCTTGCCGCGATACAACTCAGCTTGCTTTTGCATCTTTCTTACTCCAGGGGGTGACGACCGCTCGCGCGGCCAGGGTTCAAGAGCCAAAACAACTGGCTCAAAACGAAAACGTAACGCTCCACCGTAACTGGTGGCACAGCACAACGCCCCAGGGGGGCAAGCAGGCCAGGAAATAAATATTCAATCTCCAACGTTAACCTCAGGCGAGGTGGAGAATGGCCAGCTTAGCGACTTTTGCCTCTCAGTGGAGGCGGTCCGTCGGCAATAAAAAAGGGCCGGCAACCGGCCCTTTCGGGTTACTTATTAAATGCGGCCTGGAGCACCGCCACCATCGCATCGTTCTGCGACTGAGTCAGCGGATGTCCTTTCGGATCGATGAACTGCAGGCTGCTGCGGTTGTCCAGGTCACCGACCTGAACCTTATATTCGCCATCGGCCAGACCAGGGTCGCTGGCACCCAATGATGTCCAGGCGCTGCTGGACAGCGCGCTATATTTCACCACGAGGCTGCCCTGAGAACGCGTGGAATCCGTGACTTCCATACCGGCTTTACCCAGTACGTCCGGCAGGCGGTTCCATACGGTGTTAAATGGCGCACGCACTACCAGCACCGGCAGGCCAGTATCATCGGCACCGCTCTGGACGTTAATCTGGCTAACGCTATTGGTGTTAGCGCTGTTTTCACGCGCCGTGATGGAGCGGTCAAGATTAGCGGCAATCGCGTTCAGCATCTGGGTGCTATAGCGCTGCATAGAAGCCGGATCGGACACAGGCTTACCGCCCTGTTCCAGATTCAACAGTTTGACCACCAGCGCCTGCTGATAGCCCTGCTGCTGAACGGCAACCTGATAGCGGCCACGGAACTGCTGATCTTCATCGGCACGATTCCACTGTACCCAGTCAGTATTTAAGGTCTGGGAAGCATCATCACGTTTTTCAATTGGGAAGTTGCTGGCCTGAACGGCGCTGACAACCTGAGCCCACAGGCCAGAAGCCTGGCGCCCTTCAAGCATCATGGTAGCGGTATCGCCACGGAACTGAGTCCGGGTACCGGAAACCAGCGCCAGCGCCTGAGACGGTGGGCGAATATCCAGCGCTTTACCAATCTGACCGCTGGTGCGGGTTGGCGGAATAGTATAGTCGCCGTTCTCGACCGGAAGGATCATCCCGGCTGGCGCATGAAGTTCTGCCAGCGGAGTTGCCTCCAGATATGCTTCGTTGCCATCAACCTGGCGCTTATAGCGCGAGTCAGAACTACATGCCGCAAGCAGCATAATCAGAGATACACCCAGCGCTTTGGCAAGCGTAGACTTCTGAAATGAGTAAGCCATCAAATCTCCCTAAACTTTACAGCAAACCGGCGTGTTTCAGCGCGCCAGTAACCGTATTCTGACCTTGCTCAGTCAACGGTACCATTGGCAAACGAAGTGTATCGGTCGCAATCAGCCCCAACTCTTTACAGGCCCATTTGGCCGGAACAGGGTTGGGTTCAACAAATAATTTATGGTGTAACGGCATCAGGCGTGCGTTGATAGCCCGCGCTTTAGCGTAGTCGCCAGCGGCTGCCAGTTCACACATTTGGGCCATTTCGCGCGCCGCAACGTTCGCGGTCACAGAAATCACGCCTTCCCCACCCAGCTGCATGAAGTCCAGCGCACTGGCGTCATCACCGCTTAAGATAAGGAAATCATCGCCCACCAGCTCGCGGATTTCATACACCCGACGCAAATCACCAGTGGCCTCTTTAACGCCGATAATATTTGGTACCGACGCCAGACGACCAATCGTGGCCGGAAGCATATCGCAACCGGTACGGGAAGGCACGTTGTACAGAATCTGCGGGAGGTCGGTGCTCTCCGCGATTGCTTTAAAGTGAGCAATCAAACCTTCCTGAGTAGGACGGTTATAGTACGGAGTGACGGCCAGACATCCGGCAACGCCGGTATCATTAAAGCGCGTAGTCAGAGAGATGGCCTCTGCAGTAGCATTGGACCCAGCTCCTGCAATCACCGGGATCCGGCCAGCGGCCAGTTCCAGCGTCTGCAACACCACATCAACATGTTCTTCATGACTCAGGGTTGCCGACTCACCGGTGGTGCCCACCGAAACGATTGCCGAGGTTCCATTTTCGACGTGGTAATCAACCAGTTTTTTAAGGCTCGCCCGACAGACTTTACCCTTCTCATCCATCGGCGTAATGAGCGCGACAATACTTCCCGTGAACATTGACCATCCTCTGTGCAAACAAGTCCCGTAATGGTACGTTTGGAGCCGTATCAAAAGCAAGCGGCCATGGCGCTATGTATGGTTGTATACGAGATTTTTTTATGCTTTCCTAATGTTCAACGCCGATTCCCTACTGACAACCTATCCCTTAGGGCGTAATGGCCGCGGAAACTCTTAAAGCTAAACCGCACCAAATAACCGGTGCAAACGGACGATATTCGGTAGTAATACCGACAACCGTCCGGGAGTGGCCAAGTAAACGACGCTAATGGGAGGGGGTCAAATATTACAGGAAAACAACGTTTGACTGCCTCATCGCAACACTACCTGGTTATCACGGCACTGGGCGCCGACCGCCCAGGCATCGTCAATACCATTACTCGTCACGTGAGTAGCTGCGGCTGTAACATTGAAGACAGCCGCCTGGCGATGCTGGGTGAAGAGTTCACATTCATTATGCTGCTTTCCGGTAGCTGGAACGCCATTACGCTCATTGAGTCTACCCTGCCGTTAAAAGGCGCGGAGCTGGATTTGCTGATTGTGATGAAGCGTACCCAGGCGCAGGCCCGGCCACCTATGCCTGCAACCGTCTGGGTGCAGGTTGAAGTGCCGGATTCGCCGCATCTGATTGAACGCTTTACCGACCTGTTTGACTCGCACCAGATGAATATCGCCGAGCTTATTTCGCGAACTCAGTCGGATGAGAGCGGCGTCACGCCACAGCTGTATATTCAAATCAGCGCCCATAGCCCTTTTGCACAAGATGCGACAAATATTGAGTCTGCATTTAGGGCACTCTGTACAGAACTGGACGCGCAAGGCACTATTAGCGTCGTGAATTATCCACCACAAGATGAACAGACGGAGAGTAGTGATGAATCCACTGAAAGCCGGTGAACTCGCACCGAAATTCAGCCTGCCAGATCAGGATGGCGAACAGGTCAGTCTGTCCGATTTCGAAGGACAGCGGGTACTGGTTTATTTTTATCCTAAGGCAATGACGCCGGGCTGTACTGTTCAGGCCTGTGGACTGCGCGATAGCATGGATGAGTTAAAATCTGCAGGCGTTGAGGTGCTGGGTATCAGTACCGATAAGCCTGAAAAGCTGTCGCGCTTCGCGGAAAAAGAGCTGCTGAACTTTACCCTACTGTCGGACGAAGACCATAAGGTCTGCGAGCAGTTCGGGATCTGGGGTGAAAAAAGCTTTATGGGTAAAACCTACGATGGCATCCACCGGGTCAGCTTCCTGATTGACGGTAAAGGCACCATCGAACACGTGTTTGATGACTTCAAGACCAGCAACCACAGCGATATCGTTCTGGGCTGGATTAAGGCTAACGTTGCCTGATATTAACTATTTAAAAAAGCCGGGGATATCCCCGGCTTTTTTGTGTTTGCTAATCTTCGCTGGCCACTAACCCATCCGGCCAGGCGTGGATTACCGCTTTTATCAGCGTCGCCAGCGGGATGGCGAAAAACACCCCCCAAACTCCCCACAGGCCGCCAAAAATCACCACCGACAAAATAATGACCAGCGGGTGCAGATTGACCGCCTCAGAAAACAGTACCGGGACCAGTAAGTTGCCATCCAGCGCCTGAATAACCAGGTAAACCACAAAGCAGCTCCAAAACTCAGTACCCAGCCCAAACTGGAACAGAGCCACGCCAATCACCGGAATAGTGACAACAAACGCGCCGACGTAAGGAATCAGAACCGAGAAGCCCACCAGTACCGCTAACAGCAGTGAATAATTAAGTCCAAACAGCAAAAAGCCCACATAAGTGGCAATACCGACTATCAGCATCTCCAGCGCTTTGCCGCGAATATAGTTGGTTATTTGCTGGTTCATTTCTGCCCATACCAGACCCGCCAGGCCACGATTGCGCGGCAGAACCCGTCGCACGGCATTCAGCATTTGCTCTTTATCTTTAACCAGGAAAAAGACCATCAGCGGAACCAGAATCAAATAGACCGCAAGCGTCAGCAGCCCGACAAGCGAGGCCAGCGAGTAGCGCACTACCGAATCCCCTACGCTGGTCATCCGGGCGCGCAGGTTTTCAGCCATCGCATCGATTATCCCGGCATCCATCAATGCCGGATAACGCCGCGGTAAAGTGGCGGCGAAATCCGAAAGCTTGTTCAGCATTCCGGGCATATCGCGAATCAGGTTAATACCCTGTTGCCAGGCAATAGGTGCGACCACCAGCATAAGCAGCAGTAAAATGCCGACAAAAAGTATCAACACCAGCGATGTAGCCCATGCCCGCCGCATCCCAATCCGCTCCAGGCGCGCCGTCGGCCACTCCAACAGATAGGCAAGAACAATGGCGACTAATAGCGGTGCCAGCAGCCCATGGAAGAAAAAGAGGATCCCAAAACTGACTAATAAAATAACCAGTAGCGCAATGGCTTCGGGATCGCTAAAACGTCTGCGATACCACTGCGTCAACATCTCGAGCATATTCGCCTTCCGTGAACCTTATCCAAGTGCCGTAATGAAACCAGATTGTAGCGAAATGTCACGTTCAGCACCCTCGGTTTTATTCCCATATTCAATTAGCATTTATTCCCGCCCGGGAACTGGCTACACTTCCTGTGCGGATTCAGGTTATAAACACTGGCTCACGTAAGGCGCCCCTTCATAGTGAACCCATTTAGGACAGCGGTTATGCTCAGGCGATTTAAAAAAACGGTAATAGCCACGCTCACCATTTCACTGCTCAGCGTATTTTCTCCGGCACTTTTGGCTGACGATGGCGACGGACTACCCGATATCGGCACCACCGCAGGCAGCACACTCTCAATTGCCCAGGAGTTACAAATGGGTGATTTCTACGTGCGCCAGCTGCGCGGCAGCGCACCGCTTATCAACGACCCGCTGTTGATGAATTACATCAACACACTGGGAATGCGCCTGGTGGCACACGCCAACTCGGTACGCACACCGTTTCATTTTTATCTGATTAATAACGATGAGATAAACGCCTTCGCCTTTTTCGGTGGGAATGTCGTGCTGCATTCGGCGCTGTTCCGCTATGCCGATAACGAAAGTCAGCTGGCCTCGGTCATAGCGCATGAAATCTCGCACGTCACCCAGCGCCACCTGGCGCGTGCCATGGAGTCCCAGCAACGCAGTGCTCCCCTGACCTGGGTTGGAGCATTAGGCTCTATCCTGCTGACAATGGCCAATCCGCAGGCCGGTATGGCCGCATTAACCGGGACTCTGGCCGGTACACAGCAAGGCATGATTAGCTTTACCCGCCAGAATGAAGAAGAAGCCGACCGGATAGGGATCCAGGTTTTACAACGCAGTGGCTTTGACCCACAGGCAATGCCGGCGTTTCTCGGCAAACTACAGGATCTAACTCGTTTCTCTACCCGCCCGCCGGAAATGCTGCTGACGCACCCGTTACCTGATAGCCGTCTTGCCGATGCCCGTAACCGCGCCAACCAAATGCGTCCGGTCGTGGTTCAATCCTCTGCCGATTTCTTTATGGCAAAGGTGCGTACCCTGGGGATGTATAACTCCGGGCGTAACCAGCTGACCGACGATATGCTCGATACCATGAATAAAGGCAACATTCGCGAGCAGCACGCCGCCCAGTATGGCCGGGCGCTACAGGCGATGGAGGCCAAAAATTACAGCAATGCCCGCACTCTGTTGCAGCCTCTGCTCAACGCAGAGCCAGGTAATCAGTGGTACCTGGACCTTTCTACTGATATCGATTTAGGGCTGAATAATCCAAACGCCGCCATCAGCCGTCTGAAAAATGCACCCGGTTTAAATGCTAACCCGGTGCTGCAGCTCAACCTGGCTAATGCCTATATTCAGGGAAATCAGCCCGGCCCGGCGGCGACGATTCTTAATCGCTACACCTTTAATAATAAAGATGACACCAACGGCTGGGATCTGCTGGCTCAGGCTGAAGCCGCTCTCGGTCATCGGGACCAGGAACTGGCGGCACGAGCCGAACTGCTGGCGCTTAACGGCCAGCTTGATCAGGCGATTACTATGCTAAGCAGCGCCAGCTCCCAGGTGAAACTGGGCAGCCTGCAACAGGCTCGCTACGATGCGCGTATCGACCAGCTGCGCGGGCTACAAACCCGCTTCCGCGCTTATGACAAAGGTTAAGGAGACCACATGACAGAACAGGTAACGCTGTACCACAACCCGCGCTGCTCCAAGAGCCGTGAAACGTTGCAACTGCTGCGCGATAACGGCGTAGAGCCATCGGTGGTACTTTATCTGGAAACGCCGCCCGATGCCGCGATGCTGGGCCGTCTGGTGAACATGCTGGGCCTTAGCAGCGCCCGGGATTTGATGCGGCACAAAGAAGCTGAATACCAGGAGCTTGGTCTGAGTAATCCGGCATTAAGCGAAGATGAGCTGATTGCGGCAATGGTTTCTCATCCACGGCTTATCGAACGCCCCATCGCCGTCGCCAATGGTCGCGCACGTATTGGCCGCCCGCCAGAGCAGGTGCTGGAAGTTTTAGCCTGAAAATCGGGCTGGTTTACAGCCCGAGGATCTCTTTAACGAAGGGAATAGTCAGCTTGCGCTGGGCGGTAATCGACGCCCGGTCAAGCTGATCGAGTGTCACAAACAGAGTGCGCATTTCCCGGTCGAGTCTTTTAAGCAGAAAGCGCCCTACGTCCTCCGGAAGCTCAAAGCCGCGCAAACCGGCCCGCAGTTGCAGTGCCTGGAGTTTATCCTCATCCGACAACCCCTGAAGCTTATAAATTTGCCCCCAGTCCAGGCGCGAAGCCAGATCCGCCAGTTGCAGATTAAGCTGACGCGGCGGACGATCGCCGGTAATAATTAACCGCGCCTTTCCGGACTCCAGAATGCGGTTATAGAGATTGAAAATAGCCATCTCCCACTGCTCATCCCCGGCAATACACTCGATATTATCAATGCAGACCAGAGCCAGTTGTTCCATACCTTCAAGCACTTCGGGTACAAACCAGGTTCGCTTATCAAGGGGAACATAACCGACAGCCTCGCCGCGAGCAGATAGCTCAGCGCAGGCTGCGTGCAACAAGTGGCTACGCCCGCCGCCTTCGCGTGACCAAAAGTAGATATAGCCGCTGTGTTCCTGGCGCAGCAAATTTTTCAAAGCCGCCAGCAGGGAGGGATTATCCCCTGGCCAGAAACTGGCAAAAGTTTCATCGTCAGGAAGATAGAGTGGCAGAGAGAGCTGTGCCGGTGCGTTCAGGGGAACCTCAGTCGGAGATAATTGCAAACGCCGTAATTGTAACACAACCACGGCGTGAATGAACCGAGCGCGAACGCGCCCGGCTGACATCAAATCACTGCTCGGCATCCTCAGCATCCAGAACGGTCTCTTCCGGACGGAAAACACTTATCAGCTTAAAGATCAGGCTCAGTGCTACGCCAACTACGGTCGCCAGCGCCATACCTTTGAGCTCAGCCGCACCAACGTGCACTTTCGCCCCACTTACCCCAATAATCAGGATAACCGAGGTTAAAATCAGGTTTTGCGCCTTGCTGTAATCCACTTTGGACTCAATCAATACGCGAATACCCGAAGCGCCGATTACCCCATACAGCAGCAGGGATACGCCGCCCATAACCGGTACAGGAATAATCTGAATTGCGGCCGCCAGCTTACCCACGCAGGACAGCAGAATCGCGAAAATCGCCGCGCCGCCGATAACCCAGGTACTGTATACGCGGGTAATCGCCATCACCCCGATATTCTCGCCATAGGTAGTATTTGGCGTAGAGCCAAAGAAACCGGAGAACATGGTCGACAGACCGTTAGCAAACATCGAACGATGCAGGCCTGGATCGCGCAGCAGATCTTTATTGACGATGTTTGCCGTCACTACCAGGTGACCTACGTGTTCGGCGATAACCACCAGGGCTGCAGGCAGAATAGTAAAGATTGCGAACCACTCAAAGCGCGGGGTGTAAAAGGTTGGCAGTGCAAACCAGTGGGCATCTTCGATAGGCGTAACATCTACCACTCCCATTGCAAACGAGAGCGCATAACCGGTAAGCACACCGATAAGAATCGGGATGATGGCCAGAAAACCCCGGAACAGTACCGAACTAAAGACCGTTACCGCCAGAGTCACCATAGAAATGGTGATTGTCGTGCTATCAACCATTTGCCCGTCTGCAGGCAGTAACCCGGCCATATTAGCGGCAACACCGGCCAGCTCAAGGCCGATAACCGCGACAATTGCCCCCATCGCTGCCGGAGGGAACATAACATCCAGCCAGCCGGTACCGGCCTTCTTAACGATAAAGGCCACCAGACAAAACAGCGCGCCGCACATAATAAATCCGCCCAGCGCCAGCTCATAGCCTAGTGGCAACAGCAGCAGCACCGGAGAAATAAAGGCAAAGCTTGAGCCTAAATAGGCTGGGATCTTACCCTTACAGATAAATAGATACAGCAAGGTACCGATACCGTTAAACAGCAGGACGGTAGCCGGGTTGATATGAAATAAAATAGGTACCAGCACTGTGGAACCGAACATAGCGAACAGATGCTGCAAACTTAGGGGTATCGTTTGCACTAATGGCGGCCTTTCGCTCACTCCAATTGCCCGGCGAGTCATAAATCTATCCTCAATTGTTATTATCAGATTGTGGGCCGTTCCATGGCCCAAAAAAAAGCCGACTTAACAAAAGTCGGCTTCTCCACGAAATCGCGTTACTTAGTTCCGAAAATCTTGTCCCCGGCGTCGCCGAGGCCGGGAATAATATACCCGTGTTCATTCAGTCCCTGATCGACAGAAGCGGTATACAGCTCCACGTCCGGATGCGCTTTTTCCAGCGCCGCGATGCCTTCCGGGGCGGCAACCAGTACCAGCACCTTAATGCTGGTGCAGCCGGCTTTTTTCAGCAGGTCGATAGTTGCAATCATTGAGCCGCCGGTTGCCAGCATTGGGTCAACCACGAGCGCCATGCGCTCATCGATATTAGAAACCAGTTTCTGGAAGTAAGGCACCGGCTCCAGGGTTTCTTCATCGCGGTAAATACCTACCACGCTGATACGAGCGCTTGGGATGTGCTCCAGTACGCCTTCCATCATGCCAAGACCCGCACGCAGAATGGGTACTACAGTAATTTTTTTGCCTTTGATCTGGTCAACATCAACCGGGCCATTCCAGCCTTCGATAGTTACCTTTTCAGTTTCCAGATCGGAGGTCGCTTCATAAGTCAGTAAGCTACCAACCTCTGACGCTAATTCGCGAAAGCGCTTGGTGCTGATATCATTCTCACGCATCAGCCCCAGCTTGTGTTTGACGAGTGGGTGTTTGACTTCCACGATCTTCATACTTTTCTCCCGAGAATAGTTACCGCCGCAAAAAAAAATCGCCGGATTATACCGCTTTTTTTAGCCAGCGCCACTGCAATCGCTTTGATCTATCGCAACCTTATCGTCTTTGGCATTCATAACCGCCCACAATAACAAGGCAAAATAATCGGCTCGCAAACGTTTGCTTTGGCTGTTAGAATTGCCGCGATTTTGATGAAGTAGCCCGGACGTGGCGCTTTCTGCCTGCCGGTTCATTCGCATTATAAACGCGTGGGGACTCCTGTGACCGATAAAACCTCTCTCAGCTATAAAGACGCCGGCGTGGACATTGACGCAGGCAACGCTCTGGTCGACCGCATTAAGGGTGCCGTCAAGAAAACCCGCCGTCCGGAAGTTATGGGGGGGCTGGGAGGCTTCGGCGCGCTGTGCGCCCTGCCGCAGAAATATCGCGAGCCGGTTCTGGTTTCTGGCACCGATGGCGTAGGCACCAAGCTGCGTCTGGCAATGGACCTCAAACGTCACGACACCATTGGTATTGACCTGGTTGCCATGTGCGTAAACGACCTGGTGGTTCAGGGCGCCGAGCCTCTGTTCTTCCTCGACTACTATGCGACCGGCAAACTGGATGTCGATACTGCAGCAAGCGTAGTGGAAGGCATTGCCGAAGGTTGTCTGCAAAGTGGCTGCTCGCTGGTGGGCGGCGAAACGGCTGAAATGCCGGGCATGTACCACGGCGATGACTATGACGTAGCCGGATTCTGTGTCGGTGTAGTTGAGAAGTCAGAAATTATTGATGGCAGCAAAGTGACCGACGGCGATGTACTGATTGCTTTGGCGTCCAGTGGTCCCCACTCCAACGGCTACTCTCTGGTACGTAAAATCATCGAAGTAAGCGGCACCAATCCGGCAACGGCTGAACTGGACGGTAAACCGCTGGCCGATCACCTGCTGGCTCCTACCCGTATCTATGTGAAATCGGTGCTGGATCTTATCGCTCACCATGATGTGCACGCGATAGCCCACCTTACCGGCGGCGGTTTCTGGGAAAACATCCCGCGCGTACTGCCAGAACACACCCAGGCGGTTATCGATGAGTCCTCCTGGCAGTGGCCATCCGTGTTTAACTGGCTACAAAGCAACGGCAATGTAACGCGCCACGAAATGTACCGCACCTTTAACTGCGGCGTGGGCATGGTTATCGCCCTGCCCGCGGCGGAAGCCACTGCGGCAATTGAGCGCCTGAATGCTGCGGGCGAGCAGGCGTGGAAGATTGGCGAAATCAAAGCCTCCGACGGCGCAGAACAGGTGGTTATTGCCTGATGAAACGCATCGTGGTGCTGATCTCTGGCAACGGCAGCAACTTGCAGGCAATTATCGATGCCTGCAAGCGCCAGAGCCTGCCCGGCGAAGTGTGCGCGGTATTCAGTAACCGCGCCGATGCTTACGGGCTGGAGCGAGCAGCAAATGCTGGAATTGCTGCCCATACGCTGCAAGCGAGCGAATATGCCGATCGCCCGGCGTTTGACCGAGAGCTCATGACGGCTATCGACCAGTATCAGCCCGATGCCGTCGTTCTGGCGGGCTATATGCGCATTCTAACGCCGGAGTTTGTCAGCCATTACGCGGGGAAACTGCTGAATATTCACCCTTCCCTGCTGCCGAAATACCCGGGGCTCCATACTCATCGCAAGGCGCTGGAAAATGGAGATAGCGAACACGGTACCTCGGTCCACTTCGTGACCGAACAGCTCGACGGTGGCCCGGTAATCCTTCAGGCTCGGGTGCCAATTTTTCCCGGCGACGATGAAGATGACGTGATAGCCAGGGTTCAGCACCAGGAACACGCCATTTACCCTATGGCCATTGGCTGGCTGCTATCCGGGCGTCTTACCATGCGCTCACAGCAAGCGTGGCTTGATGGCCATCCGCTTCCCGCCAGCGGTTACGCCGCCGAGTAATACCATCCTTTTCATTCGCCCCATCGTCGCGCAGACTTTAGGGCGGATGTCTCCCAAATATCTTAGACTAAGCAGAGAGTTGGACATCTGCGGCTATTGGTCGCCATAATGATCGCCCGGCACGAATATGTGGCGGGAATCAACGCAGCGGAGTGTAAGTCGTAATGGGTCAGGAAAAGCTTTATACCGAAAAAGAGTTAAGCTGGTTATCGTTTAATGAACGAGTGCTGCAGGAAGCGGCTGATAAAGGCAACCCGCTTATCGAGCGTATGCGCTTTCTTGGCATCTACTCTAATAACCTGGACGAGTTTTATAAGGTCCGTTTTGCCGAGCTGAAGCGGCGCATCCTCATCAGCGAGGAGCAGGGTTCTAACTCTCATTCCCGCCACCTGTTAAGCAAAATACAAAGCCGGGTGCTAAAAGCCGATCAAGAGTTCGACGCGCTCTACAACGAGCTGCTGTTAGAAATGGCTCGTAACCAGATATTCCTTATCAACGAACGCCAGCTCTCAGTAAATCAGCAAGTGTGGTTACGCCACTATTTCAAACACCATCTGCGCCAGCACATCACTCCGATTCTGATAACCCGTGAGACCGACCTGGTTCAGTTCCTGAAAGATGATTACACCTATCTGGCGGTAGAAATTATTCGCGGCGAAGAGTATCACTATGCGCTGCTGGAAATTCCATCAGACAAGGTACCGCGCTTCGTTAATCTGCCGCCGGAAGCCCCGCGCCGCCGCAAGCCGATGATCTTGCTGGATAACATCCTGCGCTACTGTCTCGACGATATTTTCAAAGGCTTCTTCACCTACGATTCGCTCAACGCCTATTCGATGAAGATGACCCGCGACGCGGAATACGACCTGGTCCACGAGATGGAATCCAGCCTGCTGGAACTAATGTCATCGAGCCTGAAACAGCGTTTGACGGCAGAGCCGGTGCGCTTTGTTTATCAGCGTGATATGCCCGATGCGCTGGTAGAAGTGTTGCGCGAAAAGCTAAGTATCTCGCGCTATGACTCTATCGTTCCAGGTGGTCGCTACCACAATTTCAAAGATTTCATTAACTTCCCTAATGTGGGTAAAGCCAATCTGGTGAATAAGCCGATGCCACGGCTGCGCCATATTTGGTTCGATAAATTCCGTAACGGCTTTGATGCCATCCGCGAACGGGATGTATTGCTTTACTACCCGTACCATACTTTTGAGCATGTACTTGAGCTGCTGCGCCAGGCCTCTTTCGACCCCAGCGTGTTGGCTATCAAAATAAACATTTACCGGGTGGCGAAAGACTCACGCATCATCGAGTCCATGATTCACGCCGCGCATAACGGTAAAAAAGTCACGGTAGTGGTCGAGCTCCAGGCGCGGTTCGATGAAGAGGCCAATATCCATTGGGCCAAACGGCTTACCGAAGCCGGTGTACACGTTATCTTCTCCGCGCCAGGGTTAAAGATCCACGCCAAACTGTTCCTTATCTCGCGTAAAGAAGGGGACGAGGTGGTGCGCTATGCCCATATCGGTACCGGTAACTTTAACGAGAAAACCGCCCGTACCTATACCGACTATTCGTTGCTAACCGCCGATTCACGCATAACCAACGAAGTGCGCCGGGTGTTCAACTTTATTGAAAACCCATACCGTCCGGTTCATTTTGACTATCTGATGGTTTCGCCGCAAAACTCGCGCAACCTGCTTTATAGCCTGATAGATACCGAAATCGCCAACGCAGAAGCGGGCCTGCCCTGTGGCATTACCCTAAAACTCAATAACCTGGTGGATAAAGGCCTGGTCGACCGGCTCTATGCCGCTTCGGCAGCCGGGGTGCAGGTAAACCTGCTGATTCGCGGCATGTGTTCACTTATCCCGCAGCTTGAAGGCCTGAGCGATAACATTCGGGTAATTAGCATTGTCGACCGCTTCCTTGAGCACGACCGGGTATATATTTTTGAAAATGGCGGCGATAAAAAAGTCATCCTCTCCTCCGCCGACTGGATGACCCGCAATATCGACTATCGAATTGAAGTCGCAGTGCGACTCCTTGACCCACGTCTTAAACAGCAGGTGCTGGATATTATCGAGATTCTTTTTAGCGATACGGTCAAGGCGCGTATCATTGATAAAGAACTTAGCAACCGCTACGTCCCACGCGGAAACCGCCGTAAAGTGCGGGCCCAGCAGGCTATTTACGATTACATCAACTCTCTGGAACAACCCGAATAACCTATGCCGATTAGCAAACATCATCCCCGTCCGCAGGAATTTGCTGCGGTCGATCTGGGTTCCAATAGCTTCCACATGGTTATCGCCCGCGTGGTGGATGGCGCGCTACAGATCCTTGGCCGCCTGAAACAGCGGGTGCACCTGGCCGATGGTCTCAGTGCAGACAATGTACTGAGCGAAGAAGCGATGGAACGAGGCCTGGCATGCCTTGCACTATTTGCCGAGCGACTTCAGGGCTTCAGCCCGGCAAATGTGAGCATTGTAGGAACCCATAGCCTGCGCCAGGCGGTGAACGCACAAACCTTTCTGGCTCGCGCGGAAAAGGTTATCCCCTTCCCTATTGAAATAATTTCCGGTAACGAAGAGGCGCGCCTGATTTTTATGGGTGTCGAACACACTCAGCCCGAACGCGGGCGTAAGCTGGTTATTGATATCGGTGGCGGCTCTACGGAGCTGGTAATCGGCGAGGATTTCGAGCCCCAGCTGGTTGAAAGCCGTCGTATGGGTTGCGTTAGCTTTGGCCAGCAATTTTTCCCGGGTGGCGTTATCAGTAAGGCGAATTTCAAGCGGGCCAGGCTGGCCGCCGAGCAGAAACTGGAAAACCTCTCCTGGCAGTATCGTATTGCCGGATGGAACGTTGCGCTAGGCGCATCGGGAACCATCAAAGCCGCTCATGAAGTACTGATAGCTTTGGGAGAAAAAGACGGGCTAATTACCGCCGATCGTCTGCAAATGCTATGCGATGAAGTGGTTAAGTTCCGCTCAATGGAGACACTTAACCTCCCCGGCCTGTCGGATGAGCGAAAGCAGGTATTCGTACCAGGCCTGGCTATCCTGTGCGGGGTTTTTGATGCACTGCGCATTAAAGAGCTGAGGCTTTCTGACGGTGCCCTGCGCGAAGGTGTGCTTTATGAAATGGAAGGCCGCTTCCGCCATCAGGATATTCGAATTCGCACGGCCCAAAGCCTGGCGAATCAGTACCACATCGATAGCGATCAGGCGCGGCGGGTACGGGATAGTACTATGAATCTCTACCAACGCTGGCAGACGCTGCATCCCAAGCTGGCTAACCCACAGCTGGCGGCGCTTCTCGAATGGGCAGCAATGCTTCACGAGGTGGGGCTGAACATTAACCATAGCGGCATGCAGCGCCATTCGGCCTATATTCTTCAGCATAGCGATTTGCCTGGGTTTACCCAAGAGCAGCAATTGATGGTAGCGACGCTGGTGCGTTTTCACCGTAAAGGGCTAAAGCTCGACGATTTGCCACGCTTTACGCTGTTTAAGAAAAAGCAGTACCTGCCGCTTATTAAAATACTGCGCCTCGGCGTACTGCTGAATAACCAGCGCCAGGCCACCAGCACGCCGGAGCAAATCCAGCTGGATACCGATGATCACCACTGGACGCTGAGTTTCCCGACGGAGTGGCTGACGCAAAACGTTCTGATGGTGCTTGATTTGGAACGCGAGCAACAGTACTGGGCGGCAATTGATGAGTGGGAACTGACGATCGCCAGTCTTGAGCAATCCGCTGTCGATCGGTAGCTTCCGGATTGCATCTGAAAAATAGTACTCATCAAAAATAATCTACACGGATAATGTAAAAGCCCCGCAGTCTGATGACTGCGGGGCTTTTTAATACGCTTTAAAAGCTTCAGCGCACCATATAACTTTGTGGTACCACGGTGTCATCCTCTGCCCCGCCCGGCACCGGTAATAGCGTATCCAGGCGCTGTGGTTCGCCAATCAAGAAGCCCTGCATATAATCGATACCCAGCTTCATCACCGCTTCACGCACCTCTTCAGTTTCTACATATTCAGCCACCACCTGCATACGCTTCATGCGCGCCAACTGGCATATGGATTCAACTATTTGATAATCGAGGCTGCTGGACAGAATATTACGGATAAAACTGCCGTCTATCTTCATAATATCGGCATGCATTTCTTTTAGCCGCGCATAGCTGGCATAACCAGTACCGAAATCATCAATCGCCACCCGGCAGCCCATAAACTGCAATACCCGCAGAGTTTGATTCGCCAGCTCGATGTTGGTTAGAGAATTACTTTCGGTTATCTCAAAAACGATCTGCCACGGCTCAACGCTATAACGCTTCAGAAGCTGCTTAACCTCCGACGGGAATTGCGAGCGGCAAACAGAAGCCGGCGATAAATTGATTGCCAGTCTCAGGCCAGGGAAATGGTCGCGGTGACGCTGAACAAAGCGCAAAGTCTGCTCGATAATCCACAAATCGATACTCGAAGAGAGACCAAACTCATGTGCTACCGGCAGGAAATCATCCGGTGAAATCAGCTCACCGTTATCACCCAGCATTCGTACCAGAATTTCATAGTAGGAGTCGCCGCGAATCCCTTCAATACGCTGAGCAAACAGCTCAAAACGGCCCTCATCCAGCGCCTGTTGCAGGCGATTCATCATATCCACTTTGTCTTTAATTGCCCGCTGGATATGGCGCGACCCCTGCAGCTGCAGGCTTTCAGGATGGTGGGTATTAAGCGAAAAGTCTGCCATGGCGCTCAACTCACCAAGCATCAGCGGCAGATGAGAAACCGGGTTACGTACATAGCAATAGCTGATCCCGGCCTGGAGCTGAAGCGGCATACCATCCCACTGAAAGCGGAAGCTCTGAATATGTTTATCGATAACTTCAATGCGCTCAACATCGGTCTCTCCAGCCAGCCTTAGTGCCAGCTCATGCCCGGACAGATGATAGGTCTCCTCACCTGGGCGCAACAGCTCCCGCAGCCAGTTCGCTAATTGCTGTTTATAGCTGGTCCTTACCATGACCCCATAATTACGCCCGAGCAGCTCCAGTTCCGGAAATCGTAACAGGCACAATACAGAGCCCGCATGCTGATGCAAATCGCGCGATAGCGCGCGCAGGTTTGGCATCTGGAGCACCGGATCGATAAACGCCATGCGCTGCAATTTTTCATAAATAACGCGCTGACGGGTGGTCACTATCGCCATTACAAAAACGGTCAGAGAAAATACTGCATAGCAAGCCGATGTAATTGCCAGTTGCAGCTCAAAACCCGCCTGCCGCGGCAAATAGCGATAATAGTAATGGCTTAGCACCAGCAGAATCATAGTCCAGGCAATGATGATAAACAGGTAGCCAAAACGCATGGCTCCCCAAAGCATTACCGGCAGTAAAAGGGTAAAGGTGTAATTAGTATTAAAGATGGTGTCATTGCTCTGGAATGGTGCCAGCAGCAAACCAATCAATACCGCAACAATCATCGACCACAGCACCACCTCACTGCGGTAAATCCGCTGATGGAACTGCTGACGCATCTGCGAAATCAGCGCCCGAAGGTAGTGTGGGTTACGGATAAGACGAATAAGCAAATAAAATGCCGGCAGCCCCGTCAGAGTACCCACCAGCACGCCCTGATAATTAATCAGCGTCGATACCGCAAATGGATTGGTACCCAACAGGTTTACCTGAGCGTCAAAGAGGCTGAAAAACAGCGCTATTTGATAATAAAACAGAAACAGCGTCGAGTTACAAAACACCAGCCAAAACATACGGATAGTCGTAAGCTGTGGCGTACCAAAAATAACCTGGTTGCGATATGGCGCAAACACCCGATAACCGCCATAGCTAATAGTTAGCGGCAGCAAATAGTGAAAAACCGAAACGACGGAATCAACCACGCCGCGCATCGGCAAGTAATGCACCAGCAGCGCCAGTATAATTCCGGGAATAGCCGCCCAGCTGAAGATCATCAGCAGCGCCGCCATTAATGCCGGTGGAAGGTAGAACAGTACGATTCGCAAACCATCCATTTGCGAATAGACATTTCCACGCATCGCCAGCGGAAGCAGCAATACCGGCAAAATGAGGGGTAACAACCACCACCTGTTCTTATGGGTGTGGTACCAGTGAGACAGTTGCATTAATCGCCCTTAAGATTACCACCATCCTGGCGGTTAATTTTGACGCAGCATCCAAACTGGCCTGGGGTAGTGTGCACAATTTATGCGTTTTTAAACGGACTGCCGATTTTAGAGCCGATAGACGTCACTATATTGATTTAAATCACGGCAAATTAAAAACTTACCAGGTCAATTTCGATTTTGCGACACCGGCTCATATTTGGAGTTATTCCGCGGCGTTACCTTTTTCATTTATATTGCAAAAGGTAACAAGGACAGCTACTCAATTTTACATGTTCACGAATTGACCTTATGTTCTCGCTGTGCCTAAATAGTCCTTATCGCTCCAGCGTGAGCACATAAAAAGGAACCCGGCGTGACAGCTACCACCATGCGCAAACGACATAATCTCAACACTCGCATGACCCGCATTGTTCTCCTCATCAGTTTTATACTGTTCTTTGGCCGCTTTGTGTATTCGTCAATCGGTGCCTGGTATCACCACCAGGAAAAAGTTCAGTCGCAACAAACTACCCAGCCTGTAGTTCCAGCCGATAATTAACCGGACGTATTAGCGCCTGAGCAAAATCCATTAGATAGCCTGAAATAATTTATGCGGTTTATACCGCAGGCCTTGCTACGCCTGAAATCAGGCAACGTTCCACTTTGTTTTATCACCGCCACAAAAACAAAAAAGCGGCCATTAGCCGCTTCATTACGTTTGACCAGTACTTGTGTAAAATCTATCGGAAGGTTATCGGCCATTTAAGCAAATACGCCCCACCTGAGACGTTCTCGCGTACCGGCAGCATAACCTACTGGTATCCAATGAATTCAGCCCGCACTTCAATGGCGGACGCATTATCAGGATAAGCATCAGGCCAGTGCCGCCTCTTACCGCTCCCGGCTATCTTATCCTCCAGAACCCTCTCGACTACGTCTTAACCCGTCTTACCAAAGGCCTAATTCTTTAGCAGCTTGGTTAACAATGAACTGGCCCAGGTGAAGTCCGGTAAGCTTTGAGAAAAAAGAATACGGTAAATAATCGGGGCTACCAGTTCGTCCATGACCTGGACGGTGTCCGGCGGTGTTTCACCCCGCAAAAGCGCACGCTGGCGCATAGCCTCAATTTGCGAATAGTGACGCTGCTGGCAGCGTACGCGATACTCATCATTGGGCGCTGATACTATTTCACTTAATAATTTGCGCCCGGTTTCTGTTGCCAGTTCATCGACATACTCTTCCAGCCAGCTTCTGAAATCCTCGTACATGCTGCCGGTATCAACTGGCTCAGAATCAGGTAATAGCTTCTGCAATGCAATGTCAGACAACAACTGGTTAAGTGACCCCCAGCGCCGATATATGGTGGTGGGGTTGACCGTTGCCTCCTGGGCGATAGCGTGTACACTCAAGTTCTCAATTCCCTTCTCCGCCTCCAGGCGCGCAACCGCCGCATAAACTGCCGCCTGAATGCGCGCCGCCCGTCCGCCTGGGCGAGTTGTTGCACGGCTTGCAGCCTCTTTCTCAATCGTCATATTTACGTCACCACCCTAATATTTGTCGCTGCGCCTATAAAAGCAAAAAAGTTGCTTTTATGCGAGAGGAGATCTATAAAAGCAATAAAATTGCTTTTATAGCCTTACGGAGGCGATCATGGATTCCACTAATCTTCTATTTTCACCCTATCAGCTAAAAAACCTGCTTCTGCCTAACCGCGTAGTCATGGCACCAATGACGCGCTCGTTTTCTCCAGGCGGGGTTCCCACGCAGGAAATCGCCGCTTATTATCGCCGTCGGGCTGCCGCTGGCGTCGGCCTGATAATCACGGAAGCAACAGGCATCAATCGCCCGGCATCAGTGAATGAGCCTGACGTGCCGCTATTTCACGGCGAAGCCGCCTTAACCGGCTGGAAAAAAGTCGTCGATGAAGTGCACGCTGCGGGCGGAAAAATCATGCCGCAGCTGTGGCATGTGGGAACCAAACGCTCAATTTTTCACAGGGAATGGCACCCAGGGGCCAGTTTCGAAGGCCCTTCGGGACTTTCAATCACAGGCGAATCTACCGATGCCTCCATGAGTGAAGAAGATATAGCAGATACAATCGATGCCTTTGCAACCGCAGCGGCGGACGCCGAACGTTTGGGATTTGATGGTATTGAATTACACGGTGGCCATAGCTATCTCATTAACCAGTTTTTCTTCAGCCACCTCAACCTGCGTACCGATAACTGGGGCGGTGACTCTCTCCTGGCACGCTCGCGCTTTGCCATTGAAGTATTAAAAGCTATTCGCCAGCGGGTTAGCCCTGATTTCCCGGTGCTGTTTCGCTTCTCCCAGTGGAAGGCACAGGCTTTTGACTCCCGGATTGCTGAAACGCCGGCTATTTTAGAGCAATGGCTAACGGCTCTGGCGGATGCCGGTGTTGATGCGTTTGACTGCTCACAGCGCCATTACTGGGATGCCGCATTTCCGGAAGTTGATAAAACCCTGAATATGGCCGGCTGGGTGAAAAAACTAACTGGAGTCACCAGCATTGCCGTGGGTGCCGCCGGGTTAAGCGGAGACGTATTTTCTTCGCTGGCTGGGAAATGCTTTGCCACTGCACCGCTCGACCCGCTGCTGGATAGGCTGGAGAATGGCGAATTCGATCTCATCGCCGTGGGCCGACCTCTGTTACAGGATCCACTTTGGCTGCAAAAGATCCGCACCGGACAGCTCGATAAGCTGGAAGGGTTTAATACCGAAGCGTTGAAGACGTTGTATTGAAAAAAAGCCCGCGATTACGCGGGCTTCACTGTTGCTACAACTAGCGAGGGATTATTCCCACTCGATGGTAGCCGGTGGTTTACCGGAAATATCGTAAACCACGCGAGAAATGCCGTTAACTTCGTTGATGATGCGGTTGGAAACGCGGCCCAGGAAGTCATAAGGCAGGTGTGCCCAGTGTGCGGTCATAAAGTCGATGGTTTCTACCGCACGCAGGGAGACAACCCAATCGTATTTACGGCCATCGCCCATAACGCCAACGGAGCGAACCGGCAGGAACACGGTAAACGCCTGGCTCACCTTGTTATACAGGTCAGCTTTGTGCAGCTCTTCAATGAAGATAGCGTCCGCACGACGCAGCAGATCGCAGTACTCTTTCTTCACTTCGCCCAGCACGCGCACGCCCAGACCAGGCCCCGGGAACGGGTGACGGTACAGCATGTCGTACGGCAGACCCAGCTCCAGACCGATTTTGCGAACTTCATCTTTGAACAGTTCGCGCAGCGGTTCAACCAGCCCCATTTTCATCTCTTTTGGCAGACCGCCTACGTTATGGTGAGACTTGATAACGTGCGCTTTACCAGTTGAGGATGCGGCAGATTCAATAACGTCCGGGTAGATAGTCCCCTGCGCCAGCCATTTAACATCATCCAGCTTCAGAGCTTCTTCATCGAACACTTCGACGAATACGCGGCCAATGATTTTACGCTTGGCTTCCGGATCGTTTTCACCGGCCAGAGCGGCCAGGAAGCGAGCCTCACCTTCAACGTGAACAATGTTCAGACCAAAGCGGTCGCCAAACATGTCCATTACCTGCTGGGCTTCATTCAGACGCAGCAGGCCGTTATCGACGAATACGCAGGTCAGGCGATCGCCGATAGCGCGGTGCAGCAGCATCGCTGTAACGGAGGAGTCCACACCGCCGGACAGGCCGAGGATAACTTTATCGTTACCAACCTGTTTACGCAGGCGCTCAACCGCATCGTCGATAATCTTCGCTGGAGTCCAAAGGGCTTCACAGTTACAGATGTCGAGGACGAAACGCTCAAGCATACGCATACCCTGGCGGGTATGGGTAACTTCAGGGTGGAACTGCACGCCGTAGAAACGCTTCTCTTCGTTAGCCATAATGGCGAACGGGCAGGTTTCGGTGCTGGCTACGGTGACAAAGTCAGATGGAATAGCGGTAACTTTATCGCCATGGCTCATCCAAACGTCGAGCAGTGGTTTGCCGTTCGCGCTCAGGGAGTCTTCAATACCGCGAACCAGTTCGCTCTCAGCAACAACTTCTACCTGCGCGTAACCAAATTCACGCTCATTTGACGCTTCAACATGCCCGCCCAGCTGCATAGCCATGGTCTGCATGCCATAGCATACGCCGAATACCGGAACGCCAGCTTCAAACACGTAGTCAGGCGCACGCGGGCTGCCTTGCTCGGTGGTGCTTTCCGGGCCGCCGGAGAGGATGATGCCGCTTGGGTTAAACTCACGAATCTGAGCTTCAGTCACATCCCAGGCCCACAGTTCGCAATAAACGCCCAGCTCACGCACGCGACGTGCTACCAGTTGGGTGTACTGAGAACCGAAGTCCAGAATAAGGATGCGATGCTTATGAATATTTTCCGTCATTAACGCTACTTCCGAGGCAAGTAAAACAAATACAGAGCGCCCGGCACATGGCCGGGCGCGGAAATGGATCAGGAGCCCAGGCGGTAGTTCGGGGACTCTTTGGTGATAGTCACGTCATGAACGTGGCTTTCCTGGATGCCCGCACCGCTGATGCGCACAAACTCCGCCTTAGTACGCAGGGCGTCGATTGTACCACAACCGGTCAGCCCCATGCAGGAGCGCAAACCGCCCATCTGCTGGTGAATAATCTCTTTCAGGCGTCCTTTGTATGCCACGCGGCCTTCGATACCTTCCGGAACCAGTTTGTCCGCAGCGTTATCACTCTGGAAGTAACGGTCGGAAGAACCTTTGGACATCGCACCCAGGGAGCCCATACCGCGGTAAGATTTGTAAGAACGGCCCTGGTACAGCTCAATCTCACCCGGGGACTCTTCGGTACCTGCCAGCATGGAACCTACCATTACGGCACTGGCACCCGCGGCGATTGCTTTAGCAATATCGCCAGAGAAACGAATACCGCCATCGGCAACAACCGGAATACCGGTACCTTCCAGCGCTTCAACCGCGTCTGCTACCGCGGTAATCTGCGGAACGCCAACGCCGGTAACGATACGAGTAGTACAGATAGAGCCAGGACCAATGCCGACTTTCACTGCGCTAACGCCTGCGTCGGCCAGTGCGCGGGCACCGGCTGCGGTAGCTACGTTACCGCCAATAATTTGCAGGTCTGGATATTTAGCGCGGGTTTCACGGATACGCTGCAGTACACCTTCAGAGTGACCGTGAGAGGAATCGATAAGCAGTACGTCAACCCCAGCGGCAACCAGCGCATCAACGCGCTCTTCGTTACCCGCACCAGCGCCCACTGCGGCACCAACGCGCAGACGGCCATGTTCGTCCTTGCAGGCATTAGGTTTACGTTCCGCTTTCTGGAAGTCTTTAACGGTGATCATGCCGCGCAGGTGGAAGCTATCGTCAACAACCAGCGCTTTCTCAACGCGTTTTTCGTGCATTTTAGCCAGCACGACATCACGGGCCTCACCTTCACGAACGGTAACCAGACGCTCTTTTGGCGTCATATAAACGCTGACCGGCTGGTTCAAATCGGTAACGAAACGCACGTCACGGCCGGTGATAATCCCAACCAGTTCCATATCGTCAGTGACAACCGGGTAACCGGCGAAACCGTTGCGCTCAGTCAGTTCACGCACTTCACGCAGAGTAGTTGTTGGCAGCACGGTTTGCGGGTCGGTAACTACGCCGCTTTCATGTTTTTTCACCCGGCGAACTTCTTCAGCCTGGCGTTCAACGGACATGTTCTTATGGATAAAGCCAATACCGCCTTCCTGCGCAAGGGCGATAGCCAGACGCGCTTCGGTAACGGTATCCATCGCGGCTGAAAGCATAGGGATGTTCAGGCGAATGGTTTTAGTCAGCTGAGTGCTGAGATCGGCAGTATTAGGCAGAACGGTAGAGTGAGCTGGAACAAGGAGGACGTCATCAAACGTCAGGGCTTCTTTGGCGATACGTAGCATGGCAATATCTCAACCTGGGGTGAATGAGAACAGATAAAATATTGCCGCGGCATTATACAGAACGACACCGATTGCTTCCACAACTTTTTAAGAAAATACCTTGCCATCCGCTCATGCCAGGGTAACATCGAACAAATAACCTGCTGATTTAAAATTTGATCTGGCTCACATGTCGCAAACTTCTACCCCAGGAATTTTCACCGTCAGTCGCCTGAACCAGAGTGTCCGTCTGCTACTTGAGCAGGAACTTGGGCAAGTCTGGGTCAGCGGCGAAATATCCAATTTCAGTCAGCCTTCTTCCGGCCACTGGTATTTCACCCTGAAAGATGACGGCGCTCAAATCCGCTGCGCGATGTTCCGCAATGCTAACCGTCGCGTCACCTTCCGCCCCCAGCACGGTCAGCAGGTGCTGGTTCGGGCCAGCGTAACGCTTTATGAACCGCGGGGCGATTACCAGATTATCGCCGAAAGCATGCAGCCTGCCGGTGAAGGTCTGTTACAGCAGCAGTTTGAACAGCTTAAGCAGCGCCTCAATGAAGAAGGCTTATTTGCGCCTGCCGCCAAGAAACCGCTGCCCGTGCCGGCAACTCAGGTCGGCGTCATCACCTCTCCAAGCGGCGCTGCGCTCCACGATGTGCTGAACGTTCTGCGCCGTCGCGATCCTTCACTGCCCGTGGTTATCTACCCCACTGCGGTACAGGGCGCTGAGGCCAGTGCTCAGATAGTCCGTGCGATTGAGCTTGCCAACCAGCGCAATGAGTGTGATGTGCTGATAGTTGGCCGCGGTGGCGGCTCGCTAGAAGATTTGTGGTGCTTTAACGATGAGCGGGTAGCGCGCGCAATTTTTGCCAGCCGTATTCCTATTGTGAGCGCCGTGGGCCATGAAACGGATGTCACCATTGCCGACTTTGTCGCCGATCTGCGCGCCCCTACCCCTTCCGCCGCAGCCGAACTGGTCAGCCGTAATCAGCAGGAATTACAGCGCCAGCTGACGCATCAGCAGCAAAGGCTGGAAATGGCGATGGATTATCTGCTGGCTCAGCGTACCAGCCAGTTTGCCCGCATCCGCCATCGGCTTGAACAGCAACATCCGCAGCTGCGATTGGCGCGCCAGCAAACGGCACTCATGCGCCTTCAGCAACGCATGAACTCGGCGGTAGAAAGCCAGATGAAGCGCAGCCAGGAGCGCCAAAACAGGCTCTCAACCCGCCTTAATCAGCAACAGCCGCTGGGCAAAATTCACCGCCAGCAAACCCGGCTGCAGCAGCTGGAGTTTCGGCTGTCACAAACGCTGAGTGCCAGGCTTGCCGCGACAAGAGAGCGATTTGCCAGCGCACTGACTCACCTGGAAGCCGTTAGCCCGCTGGCCACGCTGGCCCGAGGCTACAGCGTCACCAGCGGCCCTGATGGTCGGGTGGTTAAAAATATTAAGCAGTTAGCACCGGGCGATGTACTCACAACCAGAACCGGCGATGGGATAATCGAGAGCGCCGTTGTGAAGCTAACACGTCAGGCCAAACGCCCCCGCCGTTAATCTTCAGCAACTGCCAGCCAGAGCACGCTCTTTTTCGACACCAGACCGTGCCCGTGCTGGCAAAAATAATCTACAGCACCGCAGGCTTTTAGCACCTCCAGCGGCTTGCGACACTCGGGGCAACAAGCGGCCAGGCGATAGCTGGCACCGCAGTGCGTACAGGGTTTTCCCTCTTCTGGCTCAGCTAATGCCTGATGGCAGGAAGGACAAATTAGTTCCATATCAGCTCCTTATCATTCACCCCCAGCGCGGGGTGAAGCCACATCTATACAAAAACTATCCCGATGAATACAACAAAAAAGCCGATGCCCAAAGCAAGGAAGGCAACAATCAGTGTTAACCAGCGAGGGGCAAATGCACGCGCCAGACATAGTGCTAACAATAACAGCACTAAAGCCGATGGCCAGTGGTTGATAAGGGAGACAAGCATTTGAACAATCACAAGCAGAAACTTTCCAGTATAGATATGACAACCAGATTACCCGGATCAATCGCACTTTTCGCGCTATTAGAGCAATAGCCAAAAGATTATAAAAGCTCGTAATACAAGCAATTACAGCGGTATCTGCCCCATCGTCTTGTTGGCTCTAATAGGATAACGCTGTTTTTGGAAGGCATTCTGGATAAGGCAGCTATATTACCTGCTGGTTGGGGGCAGGCTTTGGCTGTATATATAAAATACTCAATGATGACTTACAGGCTCTAATAATATGCCTATCGCTACAAAGATATCGTTTTTATTGTTTATTAGAAAAAAACAAAATACTCACTTATTACCAGGCTTGCTAAGCTCACATTACAATGCCACCCCATGGATATAACAAAAGCATAGATTATTTAGGTAATGTACAGCTGATTGCAATAACTGTTATTGCGTATAGATAATTAGCTCAGGCATCTCAATCCGCTTTTTATACAACATAATCAATAGATTAATATCGATAAAAATCATTTCACATGTATAGCAATACAGCCACCAAAAATTTCACCAATAAACTTTTGGACCTAGGTAAATAAAGCCACGGCTTTGTTTTTTATATTTAAAATATAATAAAAAATCATTTCCAAATTCATGAGCATATTTAAATTAATGAGCACATTTAAATTAATGATCATATTTAAGAGCAAGCAGTGATTTTTAAAATCGCTCTCCAGCTATAATATAAATATTAGAAATTTAATGCCCTTACCTGGAAAAGTATTTTTAACCCTTGATTATAACCATGAATCAGGTACTAAAAAGCCCGCTAATGCGGGCCTTAAATTTATTAAGCTAACGATTTCTGGTAAGTCGTTATTTGCCTTTCTTGATGTGCTTAATCAGGCGCTTACGTTTACGCATCTGGTTTGGCGTCAGAGTATTTCGCTTACCGGCAAACGGGTTATCACCCTCTTTGAACTGGATACGAATCGGTGAACCCATTACTTCCAGCGATTTACGGAAGTAGTTCATCAGATAGCGCTTGTATGAATCAGGCAGGTCTTTAACCTGGTTTCCGTGAATCACCACAATCGGTGGGTTATAACCACCGGCATGAGCATATTTCAGCTTCACGCGGCGTCCACGCACCAGCGGCGGCTGATGGTCTTCGCTTGCCATGGTCATAATGCGGGTCAGCATCGCAGTACTTACGCGGCGGGTGGCGCTGTCGTATGCTTCGCGAACTGATTCAAACAGGTTGCCCACGCCGCTGCCATGCAGAGCAGAAATGAAGTGTACGCGTGCGAAATCGATAAAGCCCAGGCGATAATCCAGGGTCTCTTTAACCTGTTCTTTAATCTCCTGGCTCAGGCCATCCCACTTGTTGACCACAATCACCAGCGAGCGACCGCTGTTGAGAATAAAGCCAAGCAGGGACAGATCCTGGTCAGAAATACCTTCGCGGGCATCAATCACCAGCAGCACGACGTTAGCATCTTCGATAGCCTGCAGGGTTTTGATTACTGAGAATTTCTCAACCGTATCGGTAATTTTGCCGCGCTTACGCACCCCGGCGGTATCGATCAGGATATATTCCCGCTCATCACGCTGCATTGGGATATATACGCTATCGCGGGTAGTACCCGGCATGTCGTAGACCACAACGCGGTCTTCACCGAGAATACGGTTGGTAAGCGTTGACTTACCAACGTTTGGACGACCAACAATCGCCAGTTTAATTGGCAGGTCCTGAGGGTTAAAGTCGTCTTCCGGCTCTTCAGGAAGTTCTTCACCCGTACCGTTTTCAGCCTCAAACTGCGCCCAATACAGCGCATCTTCATCGACTTCTTCCACCGGTGCTACGTCTTCCATCCACGGCAGCAGTACGTGCTCCAGCAGAGAAGTTACACCGCGCCCGTGGGAAGCTGCAATCGGATGGATTTCGCCCAACCCCAGAGAGTAGAAATCCAGCACCGCCTGGTCTGCATCCATACCATCAGTTTTATTCGCCACCAGGAAAGTAGGTTTTTCACGGGAGCGCAGATGCTGGGCAATGCCCTCATCCGCAGGCATCAGGCCAGCGCGCGCATCAACCATAAACAGCACCACATCGGCCTCTTCAATCGCCTGCAGCGACTGTTCCGCCATGCGGGTTTCTACGCCTTCTTCAGTACCATCAATACCACCGGTATCGATAACGATATACTCGCGGCCCTCTATTTCTGCGCGACCATATTTGCGATCGCGGGTCAGCCCCGGGAAATCCGCTACCAACGCATCGCGGGTGCGGGTTAACCGGTTAAACAGTGTAGATTTGCCGACATTAGGGCGCCCTACCAGCGCGACCACAGGAATCATGTAAAAACCTCATTACCAAAAAATTATCGTTATCCGCGCAGTTAGCGCCGGTAACAAAAAACAGGAAACGGCCCCTGAGTCTCAGGCGCCGTTTCAGTATGGCAGCAACTATCAGTTAGTTCGAGATAGCGTACAGCGTGCCGTCTTTTGCCTGAATGAACAGTTTGCCTTCCGCAACCACTGGCTCGGTCTGCAGACCAGAGCTATCCAGTTTCTCCTGAGCCACAAAACGGCCATCGGAGTTATTAATCCAGTGCAGGTAACCTTCAGCATCACCAACGACCAGGTAGCCATTATACAGCGCTGGTGCGGTCAGATTACGGTGTGCCAGGTCATTCTGGGTCCACAGGGTAACGCCGCCGTCGGTTGTCATAGCCATCACGCGGTCATTCTGGTCAACCACATAGATATTGTTGCCATCAACAATCAGATCGTTGACTGAACCCAGTTCGCGTTTCCACATAATCTGGCCGGAACGCAGATCCAGAGCCGTAAGGTTGCCGTTATATGCCAGCGCATAAACCACACCGTTCTGAATGACAGGCGTCATATCTACATCGCCCAGACGGGAGATTTCGGTAGCGCCGGTAGCCTGAGAAATGCGCTGCTGCCAGATCATCTGACCCTGCTGCAACAGAACCGCACTCACGCGACCGTTATCGCCACCGACAATTGCCGCACCGTAAGCGGTAGCTGGAGCGGATTCGCCGCGCAGTGACAGAGCAGGCATATCCAGGTTCACAGTCCACTTAACGGCACCGGAGTTTTCATCCAGCGCCTGAAGAATACCGTTGCTGGTATGAACCAGCACAACGCCATCGCTCACGGTTGGACGAGATACCGCTTCACCGGCTACATCAGACTGCCAGGCAATAGAACCATCACTGGTGTTCAGAGCGAATACTTTTGCCTTTTCACTGCCGATATATACGTGACCGCCGGAAACCGTTACACCGCCGGAAAGCAGCGCTGGCAGGTTTTTAGAGAAGAAGCCGGTTTTCTCAGAGAGATCAACCGTCCACACCTCTTTACCATCAGCAACGTTCAGTGCGCGTACGGTACCTTTACGATCGGCTGCGTAGACTACGCTATCCTGAACGGCCGGATGCAGATTGGAGTAGAAATCACCAATACCGCTACCGACAGAAGTGTCCCACAAAGTATTTGGGGAGATCTGGTTCTGCACTTCTGGCAGCGGCGACATTTTATAAACATCTTCTTCGCTGTTAAACAGGGAACAGCCGCTAAGCAGTGTTACGGTAAGCAGCCCAGGTACAAATAGATTACGCAATTGCATCGGTTCCCTCGTTAGCTGGAAAGATTGTTAATTTTCATTTGCATCATTTCACGCAGCGCCGGAGAGGAGTCGCTGGCGGCCCCTTTCGTCCATGCATCACGTGCACCCTGTTTATCGCCTTTGCTCAGCAGCGCTTCGCCACGTAAATCGGCAACAATCGCGTTCCAGCCTTCGCCCTTCACGCTTTCTAGCGTTTTCAGTGCAGCATCGGCCTGTTTCTGCTGAACCTGCAGACGTGCCAGGCGTAAATTAATCAGAGCTTTAAGATTCTCATCTTTGGCATTTGCCAGACCCTGCTGCAGCTGGGCGCTGGCCTTAGCAAGTTCGTTTTGATTAACAAACTTTTGCGCCAGAGAGAGTGAAGCCAAAGCGCCGTAGGAGTTGCTGTTTTCTGCAACGAACTTTTCGGCGGCAGTCAGATCCTGAGCTTTGCCGGATTGCAGGGCCGCAACGGTATTATCGTAAGCCAGCGAGGATTCGCGAGCAGAGTTAACCTGACCATTACTCCAGTAACGCCAGCCAACCAGCGCACCGATACCCAGTACAACCCCAACAACCAGCGCTTTGCCATTTTCCGCGAAAAAGTTTTTTATCGCGTCACGCTGCTCATTTTCATTTTCGTATATTTCCACGCCGTCCTTCTCCTTCAGTGAACCCGCGGGGATTAACCCAACAGCGTTTTCAGGTGTTCTGCCGCTTCAGACTGAGCAACGCTTTGCTGCTCACCAGAACGCAGATCTTTGATAACTACCTGGCCTGATGCGACTTCATCTTCGCCCAGAACCAGCGCCACTCGGGCTCCCCACTTGTCAGCGCGGGTAAACTGTTTCTTAAAGTTACCGCCGCCGCAGTTGGTCATCACGCGGCATTCCGGTAGCTCATTACGCAGGCGTTCGGCCATTAATAACGCGGCAGTTTGCGCGCCTGCGCCAGAGGAAACGACATAAACCTCAACCGGAGGCTCAGCAACGAAATCCGGGTTAACGGCCTGCACCAGCAGAACCATACGCTCCAGACCCATCGCAAAACCCACCGCAGGGGTTGCGCGGCCGCCCAGTTGTTCAACCAGACCGTCATAACGGCCGCCGGCACAAACGGTACCCTGAGCGCCAAGGCTATTGGTCACCCACTCAAACACGGTACGGTTGTAGTAGTCCAGACCACGCACCAGACGCTGGTTTATGGTGTACTTGATGCCCGCAGCGTCAAGGATGGCGCACAAACCTGCAAAGTGCTCGCGTGATTCGTCGTCCAGATAATCTTTAAGCTCTGGCGCGTCGTTCAGCAGGGCCTGCACATCTGGATTTTTGGAATCCAGCACGCGCAGCGGGTTGGTATACATCCGGCGTTTGCAATCTTCGTCCAGTTTATCTTTAAACTGTTCCAGATAAGCGACCAGCGCATCACGATAGTTAGCGCGGGCTTCCAGAGAGCCGATAGAGTTCAGCTCAAGTGCGACGTGCTCGGAAATACCCAGCTCACGCCACCAGCGGGCAATAAGCATAATAAGCTCGGCGTCAATATCCGGCCCCTGCAGGCCAAACACTTCGACACCCAGCTGATGAAATTGACGATAGCGCCCTTTCTGAGGACGTTCGTGGCGGAACATTGGGCCGGTGTACCACAGCCGTTGCTCCTGATTGTACAACAGACCATGTTCGATCCCGGCGCGCACGCAGCCCGCGGTACCTTCCGGACGCAAAGTCAGGCTATCGCCGTTGCGGTCTTCGAAGGTGTACATCTCTTTTTCAACCACGTCGGTCACTTCGCCGATCGCGCGTTTGAATAACGGGGTCTGCTCTACAATCGGCAAACGGATTTCGCTATAACCGTAACCGCTCAACACCTGTTTAAGGGTGCGCTCAAGACGCTGCCAGATGGCAGTTTCGCCCGGCAGATAATCGTTCATGCCGCGGATGGCTTGGATATTTTTTGCCACGTTATTTCTCTATGTCTGATACAAAAAATGAACCCGAAATCAGGCAACTCCCGGCTTGCGGGCGCCATGCGGGCTCAATCATACACGGGAAGCCCACGGCTTCCCAGCGCACATTATTTTTCCAGATGCTGGATATCGATACGTCGGCTTTGGTCGAGCATAGCGGCTTTAGCGCGAATTTTCGCCTCAAGCTGATCGATCATATCGTTGTTATCCAGACGATCTTTGCGATCTCCATCTTCATAGAAACCGCTCTTGCGATTGCCGCCGGTCACACCGAGATCGGAAACCAGCGCTTCGCCTGGCCCGTTAACCACACAGCCAATAATGGAAACATCCATAGGTGTGATGATGTCTTCAAGGCGCTGCTCCAAAGCGTTAACGGTTCCGATAACGTCGAACTCCTGACGGGAACAGGTCGGGCAGGCGATAAAGTTGATACCACGCGCGCGAATACGCAGTGATTTCAGAATATCAAATCCGACCTTTATCTCTTCAACCGGATCGGCCGCCAGCGAAACGCGCAAAGTATCACCGATACCTTCCGAGAGCAGCAGGCCCAGACCGATTGCAGACTTCACCGAACCGCTACGAGCGCCGCCGGCTTCGGTAATCCCGAGATGCAGAGGCTGAACAATTTGCTTCGCCAGCAGGCGATAGGCCTCAACCGCCAGAAAAACATCAGAAGCCTTAACGCTGACTTTGAAGTTTTCGAAGTTGAGTCTGTCCAGATGATCGACGTGGCGCATTGCCGATTCCAGCAAGGCCTGAGGCGTTGGCTCGCCGTACTTCTCCTGAAGATCTTTCTCCAGCGATCCGGCGTTAACACCTATACGGATAGGAATGTTTTTATCGCGAGCGCAGTCCACCACCTGGCGGATGCGCTCTTCATTGCCGATATTGCCGGGGTTGATGCGCAGGCAATCAACCCCGTATTCGGCCACTTTAAGCGCGATGCGATAATCGAAGTGAATATCGGCTACCAGCGGCACATTAACCTGCTGCTTGATGAGGCGGAAAGCTTCCGCCGCATCCATAGTCGGAACCGACACGCGCACAATATCTGCGCCGACGCGTTCCAGTGCCTTAATCTGGGCCACCGTCGCATCCACATCAGTGGTGCGAGTGTTGGTCATAGACTGGACGGCAATAGGCGCCCCGTCACCGATTGGCACATTCCCAACGTAAATCCGCTTTGATGCGCGACGTTGAATAGGGGCCTGATTATGCATGACTACTCTCTCTACCTGCTCGTCTTACTGAGCCATCGCTGGCGCTGGTGCGGTTTCTTCACCTTTCAGAGTCAGACGGGCAACCTGGTTAGTTCTGATAAAACGGCTAAGGTCGACAGGTTTACCCTGGAACTGAGCCTGGACGGCAGCCGGAGCGCCGATTTTAAGTTTGTACGGTAACTGACCGGAAAGGCTCAGGTTGCCGCCATTACGCTGCATACCGCTAAACAGTTTTTTACCGTTAGCATCGGTCACTTCCAGCCAGCAATCAGCGGTGAAGTTCATAACCAGTGCATTAGGATCGGCAGTCGGCGTTGCGGCTGCGGCAGGATCGGTTGGCATCTGACCGGCTGTTGCCGGAGCCGCTGGATTCTGCGCGTTAGCGGCAGTCTGACCATTAACCGGAGCCTGACCATTTGCCAGTGAGTCTACCGGAGCCTGGCCCGGAGAAACGACTGCATTAGGGTCCTGAACCGGAGCAACCGGCTGGGCGTTAGCGTTGGCATTGGCATCAACAGCTGGCGCTTCAGTTGCCGTCGGCTGAGTGGTGCTGGCGGTAGCTTCTGGAGCAGTAGCCGTCTGGCTGTCACCGGTACTTAATGGCACGTTCTGAGAACCGTCGGCATTGGTTGTTTCACTGCCAGCCTGCTCGGCCATGGTAGTGTACTCGTCCTGCTGCGCCTTGTGGTTCTGCCACCACCATGCGCCGGTGAGCCCAACCACGATGAACAGAATAAGCCAGGTAATGCTCATCAGCCATCCGTCGCGCTTCTTACGCCGTTTTCCTAGCGAGAAGCTCTGCATTGGCTGTACTTTGGCTGCTTTTAGTGGGGCCTGTTTTGCCATCATCGGCAACAGTTCCTCTTCAGGAATGTGCACCAGACGAGCATATGAGCGGATATAACCACGTAAGAATGTGGATGCGAGATCGGCAGGAGCTTTATCTTCCTCGATATCACGAACGGTCGAAAGCTTCAGGCACAGGCGTTCTGCAACCGCCTGCTGGCTAAGTCCCATTTGTTCGCGCGCCGTCCGTAGGCGTTCCCCGGTAGTTTGTGCTGCGTTGTTTTCGTGAGTGGCTTCAGTATTCATTTAGCTACAACTGCTGGATCGGTTCTGATTAAGGAAACAGGCGCCGGCCTATGCTCAGAGTCGAGCAAAGAGCCCCACGCCGCGAAATAAAGCGAACGGAGATAGCCCTGCGGCAATCGTCCGCGAAACACCCAGCGTAAGCTGCGCACATTACGCATACTTATCGTTTAAGCAAATCACCGCCGGGATACATAACCATAGACAGATTTTTCCATACTGTCCGTGACCTTATGCAACGGGGGTGAGCTTATGCGCGGCTAAACTGTTGTTGTGCCGCTACATACTGCCTCAAAGTGCAACAAAACGCACCGGGTTTATTGCACTAAAAACTCATAATTGGGGACTATCGCCCGTTCTGCCCGGCCAGCTTATGATGACCGGAACAATTTGCCATCAATGCGGTCGCGTTACCATTTAGATGGATTTTATGTCGATAGCTTCACCCTGCATACGCTTACGCATTGTACGCTTGGTACGGTCGATAACCTCACCGGCCAGCTGACCACAGGCGGCATCAATATCATCACCGCGAGTTTTACGCACAATAGTGGTAAAACCATAGCTCATCAGTACCTTAGAGAAGCGGTCGATACGACTGTTAGAGCTGCGGCCATAAGGCGCACCCGGGAACGGGTTCCATGGAATCAGGTTAATCTTACATGGCGTATCTTTCAGGCATTCCGCCAACTGGTGCGCGTGCTCGGTGCCGTCATTGACATGATCGAGTAGAACGTACTCTACCGTGACCCGCCCCTGATTGGCGTTCGACTTTTCAAGGTAGCGACGCACCGCACCAAGGAAAGTCTCAATATTGTACTTTTTATTGATTGGCATGATTTGATCGCGAATTTCATCGGTAGGCGCATGCAGAGAAATCGCCAGCGCCACGTCGATCATATCACCCAGTTTTTCCAGCGCCGGAACCACGCCTGAAGTAGACAGCGTAACGCGGCGTTTGGACAGACCAAACCCGAAATCATCAAGCATGATTTCCATGGCTGGAACCACGTTATTGAGGTTCAGCAACGGCTCACCCATCCCCATCATCACCACGTTAGTGATAGGACGAACGCCGGTTTTTTTCTGGGCACCGATAATCTTCGCGGCGCGCCATACCTGGCCAATAATTTCAGATACCCGCAGGTTGCGGTTAAAGCCCTGCTGAGCGGTAGAGCAAAACTGGCACTCCAGCGCACAGCCTACCTGAGAAGAAACGCACAGCGTGGCGCGATCTTCTTCTGGGATATATACGGTTTCCACCAGCTGGTCGGCAATCCGAATCGCCCACTTAATGGTGCCATCGGCCGAGCGCTGCTCTTCCGCAACCTCAGGAGCGCGTATCTCCGCGACCTCTTTAAGTTTCCCGCGCAGCACTTTGTTGATATCGGTCATTTCGTCGAAATCATCACTGCAATAGTGATAGATCCACTTCATAACCTGATCGGCGCGGAACGGTTTTTCCCCCATAGAGGCAAAAAACTCACGCATTTGCGTACGGTTAAGATCAAGCAGGTTAATTTTTTCGGCTTTGTTGGCAACGCCCGTAACGGACATTTCAGGTGCGATTGATTCAGACATATTTTTTCCGGCCTCGTTGTTACACGTTATGGCCCCTGATGGGTGATAAAAAGAAGACGCCCCTGTCACTATTAACAGGGGCGTCGTATTGTACAAACTCCCGCGCCGGGATGCCAGAATTCCCCACCGCATGCGGTGAAAAAGACACGGGATGCCGCTTATATTAGCGGGTGCGTGCGCAGACTTCGTCAGCGGCGAAGAAGAAAGCGATTTCGCGAGCGGCAGACTCAACGGAATCAGAACCGTGGGTACCGTTTTCGGTCAGGCTGTCGGCATAGTCGGCACGCAGAGTACCGGCCAGCGCATTTTCCGGGTTAGTAGCACCGAGGATTTCGCGGTGACGACGCACGGCATCTTCACCTTCCAGCACAGAAACGACGATTGGGCCAGAGGTCATAAAAGCAACCAGACCATCAAAGAACGGCTTGCCCGCGTGTTCTGCATAGAAACCCTGAGCCTGCTCGGAGCTGAGCTGCAGCATTTTGGTACCGACAATTTTAAATCCAGCAGTTTCAAAACGGGCAAAAATGCTGCCAATTACGTTTTTCGCCACGGCATTGGGTTTAATGATGGAGAAAGTGCGTTCAAGTGCCATGTTTACCTCTAAATTTATTGTGTGTGGGGCATACCCTGGTAAGTGTCGGCGCCGATTATAATGAGCTATATACGGCTTGCCTATCTCGCAAGTAACATTTTTTTAAAATTTTTATAACCATCAACAACCAAACGCCTGAAATTGCGTCTTGCTGCCGGGTAACGTCCTTCATACTGCCACAATTAAATTGGAAAGTTTGTTGCAAGCCGTGTTGCAACTCGCGGTAATTTCGCCATTTTTAGCTCATATTTAATCAGACCCTGTATTGGCCACTCGATCACTGGCCGACTTGTGAGAGAAACTAAAAACACCGACAATCATCCGACTAATGATGAACCGGAGACTATTATGTCGACTTCATACTTCGTCGCCAGTGACTGGCTGGCAGAACATATTTCCGATCCGGATATCCAGATTCTGGATGCTCGTATGCCGCCTCCGGGAGTAAGCGACCGGGATATTCCAGAAGAATATCGCCAGGGGCATCTGCCCGGCGCACTGTTTTTTGATATCGAAGCCTTATCGGATGCCACCAGCCCCTACCCTCATATGATGCCGCGCCCGGAAAACTTTGCCGTTGCCATGCGTGAGCTGGGCGTAGAGGCCACCCGTCATCTGATTATTTATGATGAAGGTAATCTTTTCTCCGCGCCGCGTGCCTGGTGGATGCTGCGCACCTTCGGGGCGGAAAATGTCTCTATTCTGGCCGGAGGCCTTGCGGGATGGAAGCGTGAAGGCCTGTTACTAGAAAGCGGCGAAGTTAAGGCTCCGGAAAGCGAATTCACCGCCAGTTTTGATAGCGGAGCCATTAAACGCCTGACCGATGTGCTGGTTATTAGCCATGAAGGCGGCGACATTCAGTTAGTTGATGCCCGCCCGGCTAACCGCTTTAATGCCGAAGTGGATGAACCGCGCCCTGGCCTGTTGCGTGGCCATATTCCGGGCGCGCGCAACGTGCCGTGGAATAGTCTGGTGGACAACGGTGAGTTACGCACCCTGGATGAGTTAGCATCGATATTCCATGCCGCTGGCGTAGATATCCGTCGCCCGGTGGTTGCCAGCTGCGGCTCCGGGGTTACGGCTGCGGTGGTGGTGCTGGCGCTGGCAACGCTTGGCGCTACCGATGTTACGCTGTATGACGGCTCCTGGGGCGAATGGGGCAGCCGCCCTGACTTGCCGAGGGAACCGGCCTGACAGTAAATAACAACGGGCCTTTCGGCCCGTTAATTTTATGTTTTGCAGAAAGACTGAATTCAGATAATACGCTGGGTTTTCAGGTCACGCAGGAAACTGCCCCATCGGCGCTCATAAAAAGGCGTCAGATGCGATGTCATGAAGTGGCTAATTCCCGGCTCATTTTCGGCAATCAGGCAGATATCTACCGGCTCGTCGCCCGGCAGGGTATCGGTCGCCACGCTACCGGCAGCCTGAATAATTTGTTCAATATCCCCTACCGCCTCAATACCAATCAGCCAGCTGGATTCACCTTCAGCATGTTCCTTAAGGGAACAGATCCAGGCCCGTTTAACGGTATTAATAGAAGCAAACAGCGTCGTCAGCGATGAAATCATCTGTGCCGGTGGTTCGGCAACTTCAGAAAGCAGTAGCTCGCTATCCCCTTCAATCAGCGTCTGCTGGCTGAGCGGGGATGCTTCTTTACTCAACAAGTGCTCGATTTCCCGCGGCATAAATTCTTTACCCGTTGGCAGCCGGGCATTAAGAAACAGCGTTTCTCCCAGCGTCATGGCAAATAGTTCTCGCGTAGGCATCACCACAAATGCCTGCTCATCTTCTACGGCCTCGTTGAGTGCCTCCAGCGAGGTGAAAAATGGAATAACGCTGGTACCGTCGTCTTTTTCCCAGTGTTCAAGATCAAGAGCGTCGTCGTTGTGGGCATTTTCTGGCGCGGAACCAGGTACCCAGACGCTGGCATCAAGCAGCGCCCTAAAAAAAGCAGGACGATGTGCAGGCTCAGTTGCAGCCTGCTGAAGCAGTGTTTCAAGAGTAGGTTTAGAGCTGGATTCAGACATTGTTATTTTCATCGGATAATCTTTCGTGCGGATATTATGCCAGCAAATGCACGATGGGTAATGGGAGATATCAGGCGGCCTGGCCTGGGGGGAATTGCAATGGCGGATAAAAGTAGCCCCGGAAAAACCGGGGCTAAAGCAGGATCTTATTTGGCCAGTAACAGATTAGCCAGGGTGCGAACACCGATACCGGTCGCCCCGGCAGACCACTGCTCTACCGCAGATTTACGATAGGTAGCCGAGCAGTCAATATGCAGCCAGCCTTTGTGGTAGTTTTCAACAAAGTGTGACAGGAACCCGGCGGCGGTGCTGGCGCCAGCCGGATAAGCGGCGCTACCGGTGTTATTGAGTTCGGCAAAATTAGACGGCAGCTGATGGCGATGGAACTCCGCCAGCGGCAGACGCCAGAAAGCTTCCCCTTCCTGACCGGCGCTGTTCATCAGTTTTGCCGCCAGTTTATCGTCGAAGCTAAACAGGGCGTGATAATCATTGCCCAATGCCGTTTTCGCCGCACCGGTAAGGGTCGCGCAGTCGATAATCAGCTGTGGCTTCTGAGCAGAAGCATCAATCAGGCCATCAGCCAGTACCAGCCGACCTTCGGCGTCGGTGTTCATGACTTCGACGGTTTTGCCGTTACGATAAGTAATTACATCGCCCAATTTGAAGGCGTTGCCGCTAATCAGGTTGTCGGCGCAGCACAAAATCAGCTTCACGCGTTTGTTCAGCCCGCGGGTAATGGCGAAGGCCAGCGAGCCGGTCACCAGCGCCGCACCGCCCATGTCAGACTTCATTGAGTCCATAAAGGCGCTCTGCTTGATGCTGTAGCCACCTGAATCAAAGGTAATGCCTTTACCGACCAGGCAGGCATAAACCGGCGCATCCGGATCGCCGGTCGGGTTGAAGTCGGCGGTAAGCATCAGCGGAGAACGCACCGATCCGCGCCCTACGGTATGGATCCCCATATAGCCTTGATCCCGCAGATCTTCGCCTTTGACTATTCGGTAAGTGACCCGATCGCCCGCGACGCTGCTCAGCAGATCGATAGCGCGCTGAGCCAGCTGGCCTGGCCCCACTTCTTCAGCCGATGCGTTGATGACGTCGCGCACCCAGTCAATAACCTTCAGGCGGTTATCCAGCTCCTGGCGCTCGCCATCGCTCAACGGTGCCCAGTCAACCTGGCGCTGTCCTTTCGGTGCACGGTAGCCCAGCCAGAAAGCCCAGCTTTTCTCCACATCCCAGCCATCACCGGCCAGCTCTACGTGGCGCAGGCCCATGCCATCGATTTTGCGCGCCGCCCGCTGGATAGTTGCCAGCGGCTCATTGCCGGTCAGGTGCAGCGTGATTCCGTCATCGGTAATACTAAAAGAGGCTTTATCACCCCAGCGGCCATCGGCCGGTTGCGATGACAGCGTAATTTTCATAGCGTCAGTCATTAATTATTCTCCATTTTGTCGGGGTCAGGCCGGTAAGAAAACGGGCTGCCACTGGCAGCCCGGGAATCATTCAGCTTCATCCAGCCAGACCAGCAGGATAGCTTCCAGAATTTTTTCGTTCGAAGCATCTGGATTATCGTCGAACTCTTCCAGCTCGCAAATCCACTGATGCAGATCGGTAAAACGTACGGTTTTTGGGTCGATATCCGGGCGGCTGTCATACAGCGCCTCGCCAATCTCACGGCTATCCGTCCATTTAAGTCCCATACTTCCCCCTGTTATTTACCGGTTACCGGACCTATTGTCACGGCCGGAAAAGTAACGCTTTGTGGCAGCAATTAATGCTCGCGCGCGTGGTTGATAGTGTAACGCGGTATCTCAACAACCAGATCCTCGTCCGTTACTTTTGCCTGGCAGCCAAGGCGGCTTTCTGGCTCCAGCCCCCACGCTTTATCCAGCATGTCATCTTCTTCTTCGCTGCTTTCGGCCAGGGAGTCAAAACCTTCGCGCACGATGCAATGGCAGGTGGTGCAGGCGCAGGATTTCTCACAGGCGTGCTCCACTTCAATACCGTTACGCAGCGCGGCATCGAGAATAGTTTCCCCGGCCTGCGCTTCAACTACCATGCCTTCCGGACACAGATCCTGATGGGGTAAAAAGACAATCTTCGGCATATCAAACCTCGTCGACGGAGTGACCCTTCAGTGCCTGGCGAATAGATACATCCATCCGGCGGGCAGCGAATTCCTGGGTCTGCTTATCTATATTTTTAATGGCTTCTTTAATGGCTTCGACATCGTCACCCTGGGCGGCGAGCGTCAGCTGGTGCGCTGCGTCATCAATTCCCGCACGCTCTTCAGCATTTAGCAGATCGCCATCGCTCCCCAGCGCACTGGCAACACTCTCCAGAACCCTGGCCGCTTCCACTTTTTGCTCAGCCAGCATCCGCGCCTGCACATCCTGCCCGGCGAACTGCATTGAGTCCTGAATCATGGTGGCGATTTCGTTGTCGCTCAGACCATAGGAAGGCTTAACCTGGATGGAAGCTTCAACCCCGGTAGATTTCTCCATTGCGCTGACGCTCAGCAGACCATCAGCATCCACCTGGAAAGTTACGCGAATATGAGCGCCACCGGCTGGTAGCGCCGGGATACCGCGCAGGCTAAAGCGGGCCAGTGAGCGGCAGTCTTGCACCAATTCGCGCTCACCCTGCACTACGTGGATAGCCATCGCAGTCTGACCATCTTTGAAAGTGGTAAATTCCTGGGCGCGAGCCACCGGAATGGTGGTATTGCGCGGGATAACTTTCTCAACCAGGCCACCCATGGTTTCCAGCCCCAGCGAAAGCGGAATCACATCCAGCAGCAGCATTTCGCTATCTGGTTTGTTACCAACCAGAATATCGGCCTGAATAGCAGCGCCGATTGCCACCACTTTATCCGGGTCGATTGAAGTTAATGGCGGACGGCCAAAGTAATTACCAACCTGTTCGCGCACCAGCGGTACGCGGGTGGAGCCACCCACCATGACAACTTCAAGAACTTCATCGGCGGCCACTCCTGCGTCTTTCAACGCCCGACGACATGCCACCAGCGTTTTCTTCACCAGGGCCGCAATCAGTTGTTCAAAAGTGGCGCGGCTAATCTCACCCTTCCAGTCACCAAAAGTGACTGAAGTGACATCAGCGTCGCTCAGAGCAATTTTGGCGGCGATAGCCGTATCCAGCAACTGCCGCTGCATGCGGTTATCACTACGATCGCTCAGCCCGGCCTGTTCGCGGATCCAATCGGCCAGCAAATGGTCAAAGTCATCGCCGCCCAGCGCCGAGTCTCCGCCGGTGGCCAGCACTTCAAATACACCGCGGCTCAGGCGCAGTATCGAAATATCGAAAGTACCGCCGCCGAGATCATAAACGGCAATTACCCCTTCCTGACCGGAGTCGAGGCCATAGGCGATAGCCGCCGCGGTCGGCTCATTAAGCAGACGCAGAACGTGCAGACCGGCCAGACGCGCCGCGTCTTTGGTTCCCTGACGTTGAGCATCATCGAAATAGGCCGGAACGGTAATGACCACTCCATCCAGCTCGCCGCCCTGTGCGGCAACGGCACGCTCAGCCAGAGCCTTAAGAATATCGGAGGAAACGCGGATAGGGTTTACCACACCTGAAGCCGTCACCAGCATCGGCAGCCCCTGCTCGCTGGGCTGCATCTGGTAAGGCATATGAGGATAACGAGCGCTAACGTCCGCCAGGGAACGACCCAGCAGGCGTTTTACCGAGCTAATGGTGTTGACCGGATCGCTGGCGGCCTGCGCCCGGGCATCATAACCCACGTCGTGACCATCGGCGCGATAGTGGACAACGGACGGCAGCAGGTGCCGGTCTTCGCTATCGGCCAGCGTTTGAGCCTGACCGCTGCGCACGACGGCAACCAGCGAGTTGGTGGTTCCCAGGTCGATTCCCGCAGCCAGTCGACGCTGGTGCGGGGCGGCACTCATGCCCGGCTCACTAATTTGTAATAAGGCCATCTTGAGCTTCCAGAATTCTGTGCCGGTGTCGGCAAATCAAAAAAAGGGCTATGCCCGATATTACATATCCAGCAGCTTCTCTTCGAGCTGGTCGGTCTGACTACGCAGCCGGTCGAAAAACCGCAGCTTACGGACGGTGTCTGCCGCCTGCTCCCAGTTTTCGCTATCCAGCTCAGCCACCATCTGCCGGTGACGCGCGCGATTCATGGTCTCAACGCGAGTGATAAAATCTTCCAGCCGCTCGCCGTCGCGCGCTTGTTCTATTTCATCCAGCTCTTCGCGCAGCTCGAGTTGCTCCATCAGGAAGGCCGTGTCACGAACAGTTTGCTGCTCAGAAGCAAGATCAAAACCCTTAAGCGACAACAGATATTCGGCGCGGGCCAATGGGTCACGCAGAGTTTGCCAGGCCTGATTGATATTGGCTGATTGTTGCACGGCCTGAAGCTGCTCGGTGGCCGGAGCATTGGCGAATTTGTCGGGGTGAAATTGCCGCTGGAGTTCCTGATAGCGGGCCGTCAAGGGCGCAACGTCCAGGGCATACTGAACTGGCAACCCAAAGAGGGTGAAGTAATCCATAACGTTCTCGGGCTAACGTGATAAAGCAGTACCCCACGCGCCGGGCTGGCGGTGGGGTAACGACAGTTGAGTTATTTAGACGTTGAAGCTTTCGCCGCAACCGCACTCATCTTTAACGTTCGGGTTGGTAAATTTGAACCCTTCGTTCAGACCTTCTTTTACAAAGTCGAGCTGAGTGCCATCTAAAAACTGCAGGCTCTTACCATCGATAACCACTTTGACGCCCTTGTCTTCGAACACCGTATCTTCAGATGACGGTTCGTCAACAAACTCCAGTACATAAGCCATACCAGAACAACCTGAAGTGCGCACACCAAGCCGTAAACCAAACCCTTTACCGCGGTTGGTCAGGAAGGTGTTTACACGGGCAGCAGCGCTGTCGCTAAGGGTAATCGACATACAACAACCTCAATAATTATTTCGCTTCGCGTTTGCTTTTGTAGTCAGCAATCGCGGCTTTAATTGCATCTTCCGCAAGGATAGAGCAGTGGATCTTAACCGGCGGCAGCTCCAGCTCATCCGCGATATCGGTATTTTTAATCGCCTGCGCTTCGTCCAGGCTTTTGCCTTTCACCCACTCGGTGACCAGTGAGCTGGAAGCAATAGCGGAACCGCAGCCGTAAGTTTTAAAACGTGCGTCTTCAATGATACCGTCATTGTTGACTTTAATCTGGAGCTTCATCACGTCGCCACAAGCCGGCGCGCCAACCATACCGCTACCTACGCTGGTATCGTCGTTGTCAAAAGAACCGACGTTGCGGGGATTTTCGTAATGATCGATAACTTTTTCGCTGTATGCCATCTCTGGTATCTCCTGAATCTGGTCGCTTAGTGGTGAGCCCACTCGATGCTGTTTAAATCCACGCCCTGTTTGAACATCTCCCACAGAGGGGACAGATCGCGCAGGCGGCCAATTGAGTTACGAACCAGCTTGATGGTGTAATCAATCTCTTCTTCTGTAGTGAAGCGGCCCAGGGAGAAACGGATGGAGCTATGTGCCAGCTCATCGTTCATACCCAGCGCGCGCAACACATAGGAAGGCTCAAGGCTTGCGGATGTACAGGCGGAACCGGATGAAACGGCCAGGTCTTTCAGCGCCATGATCAGCGACTCGCCTTCCACGTAGTTGAAGCTCACGTTAAGAATGTTCGGCGCGCCGTGCTCTAAATCACCGTTCAGATAAACTTCTTCCAGGTCTTTCAGGCCATCCCACAGGCGGCGACGCAGCTGACCCAGACGAGCAGACTCTTCAGCCATCTCTTCTTTGGCGATGCGGTAGGCTTCGCCCATACCGACAATCTGATGTACTGGCAGAGTACCGGAACGCATACCGCGTTCGTGACCGCCGCCGTGCATCTGAGCTTCGATGCGAATACGCGGCTTACGCTGAACGTACAGCGCGCCAATCCCTTTCGGTCCATAAATTTTATGGCCAGAGAAGGACATCAGGTCAACTTTAAGTTCATTCAGATTAATAGGCAGTTTGCCTACGCTCTGAGTCGCATCAACGTGGTAGATAATGCCGCGCGCCCGGCACATTTCGCCGATAGCCGCGATATCCTGTACCACGCCAATTTCGTTGTTTACGTGCATGATGGAAACCAAAATGGTGTCATCACGCATTGCAGCTTCCAGATCCTGCAGCGAAACAATGCCGTTGCTCTGCGGAGCGAGGTAGGTAACTTCGAAACCTTCACGCTCCAGCTGGCGGCAGGTATCCAGAACTGCTTTATGTTCGGTCTTGCAGGTAATGATGTGCTTGCCTTTCTTCTGATAGAAAGTAGCGGCACCTTTGATTGCAAGGTTGTCAGACTCGGTTGCGCCGGAAGTGAAGACGATTTCCCGCGGATCGGCACCGACCAGCTCAGCAATCTGATTGCGAGCTATGTCAACAGCCTCTTCTGCCTGCCAGCCAAAACGGTGCGAGCGGGAGGCCGGGTTACCGAAAGTCCCATCCATAGTTAAAAACTGCATCATCTTCTCAGCAACTCGCGGATCGACCGGCGTGGTCGCGGAGTAGTCGAGGTAAATCGGTAATTTCATTGCTCTTAAGCTCCGTACATCACTTCAATGCGAGGGATCAGGCTGCCGACTCGATGTACGTCTAGTCTGCGGGGTTGATAGGCCACCCGAGCCTGATTCCTGAAATCTTTTATCGTTGTAAACTACTGGTCTGTCAGGCACGCAGTTTGACGTCGATAGCCGCGTCCGGCACACGTGAACCGCGTTGATTTTCATGATGATGCTGGCGGTCGGCGACGTCCAGAACTTCCTGGTTATTCACCAGTTCACCCAGGGTGATATTGTTCAGGAAACCAGTCAGACGATCGCTCAGGTCGCGCCACAGCGCGTGGGTCAGGCATTTATCGCCGCCCTGGCAGCCGCCTTTACCCTGGCAACGGGTCGCATCGACAGATTCGTCAACCGCGCTAATAACTTCGCCAACCGCGATGTGGTAGGCTTCTTTACCCAGCAGATAACCGCCGCCTGGGCCGCGAACGCTTGATACCAGTCCATTTTTACGCAGGCGAGAGAACAGCTGTTCCAGGTAAGAAAGCGATATCCCCTGGCGTTCGGAAATATCGGCTAACGGCACCGGGCCGGTCTCAGAATTGAGGGCTACGTCCAGCATAGCGGTAACGGCGTAGCGCCCTTTTGATGTCAGTCTCATGTCTTACTTAACCTCAAAATTACCCCTCGACCCGGGGGTTAAAAAGTTGTTAGTTTTACTTCCGACGGCAAGTCTGACATTCCCGAGTAAAATGGTCAACTATTTAACCCACTATTATACTCAACTATTTTGGCGAGTTTATTCTTTTCGGGTCAAGTGCCGCTAACATGCCGCGCAGGATGTTAAGTTCCTGACTTTCCGGGCGTGCGCGGTTAAATAAGCGACGCAGTTTGTTCATTACCTGGCCCGGATGGCTGGCACGAATAAACCCGGCATCCAGAAGAACTTCTTCTAAATGGCCGTAAAAACGTTCCAGATCGTCCACCAGCGGATAGCGCGTTTCGTCTTCTTCCGCTACCGCTTCGTCCTGAGAGGTCTCTTGAGTGGCAAGCCACGCCATGCGCACTTCATAAGCCAGTACCTGCACCGCCATCGCCAGGTTCAGCGAGCTGTATTCCGGGTTGGCGGCAATCGCCACGTGGTAGTGGCACTTCTGCAGTTCATCGTTAGTCAGCCCTACCCGCTCGCGGCCAAAGACAATCGCCACCGGAGCATGCTGCCCTTCAGAAACGCTTTTCAACCCGCATTCACGTGGATCCAGCATTGGCCACGGCAACGTGCGCGAACGAGCGCTGGTGCCCACCACCAGACTGCAACCGCTCAGCGCTTCGTCCAGCGTGTCAACAATCTGAGCATTACCGATAACATCGCTGGCCCCTGCCGCCAGAGCAATAGCCTGAGAGTCAGGTTTAACCAGCGGATTTACCAGCCAGAGATTAGTCAGACCCATGGTTTTCATGGCGCGGGCTACAGAGCCCATATTGCCGGTGTGAGAGGTCTCTACCAGTACGATTCGAATATTCTGCAACATAGCGGTTTGGGTACTTTTGGGCTTCGGGATAATATCGGCCGATAGTAACATAAAGCTGAGACATAATCCGAACCCTCTGCTATACTCCCGCCGTTTTCCCGTTCTTTAACATCCAGTGAGAGATACCGATGCATCCGATGCTCAACATCGCCGTGCGTGCTGCACGCAAGGCCGGCAACCTTATCGCCAAAAACTACGAAACTCCCGACAACGTAGAAGCCAGCCAGAAAGGCAGCAACGATTTTGTGACTAACGTGGACAAAGATGCCGAGCGCCTTATTATTGAGGTGATCCGCAAGTCCTACCCGCAACACAGCATTGTCACCGAAGAAGCAGGCGAGCTGGCAGGCACTGACCAGGATGTTCAATGGGTAATCGATCCACTGGATGGCACTTCCAACTTTATTAAACGTCTGCCTCACTTCTCTGTATCTATCGCCGTGCGCATCAAAGGCCGCACCGAAGTTGCCGTCGTTTATGACCCAATGCGTAACGAACTGTTTACCGCCGTACGCGGTCAGGGCGCTCAGCTCAATGGTTATCGCCTGCGCGGCAGCAATGCCCGCGATCTGGATGGCACCATCCTGGCGACCGGCTTCCCGTTTAAAGCTAAACAGCACGCTACCAGCTACATCAATGTCGTCGCTAAACTGTTCACCCAATGCGCTGACTTCCGTCGTACCGGTTCTGCCGCGCTGGATCTGGCTTACGTTGCCGCTGGCCGCGTTGATGGCTACTTTGAAATTGGCCTTAAGCCATGGGACTTCGCCGCAGGTGAACTGCTGGTTCGTGAAGCCGGCGGTCTGGTAACCGACTTCATTGGCGGCCACAACTACCTGAGCACCGGTAACATCGTGGCCGGTAACCCGCGCGTTGTTAAAGCTATGCTGGCTAATATGCGCGAAGAGCTGAGCGACGCCCTGAAGCGTTAATCGGTTATCTCACCTATTAAGAACGGGGCTTCGGCCCCGTTTTTTTTGCCCAGTTTATTCTCAATCCGCCACCGAGCCTGCGGATAATGTGAGCCAGCCTAAATTACCCACTGAAACTTTCCGCAGCACCCGCAGCCAGAGCGTCTTTTGGCTATTCTTATCAAAAACAGCCGCTGGAACCGATGATGACGACTTACCAACCCACGCCATCCCCGCTCTCCAGTCCGCAGCGCCGCTGCCACCTGTTGCTGATGTTCTATCTGCCCGGAGTAACTGTAACCCCCGAGTTTGTGGGAAGAGTGAACGGCGTCGATGACACTATCGCTCGCGCAGATATCAAGGAAGCACACCAGGAAATTACCCGCTACCATCGTCTTTCTATAACGACGCAGCGGGACGGTAGCTACCGGATTGAGGGAAGCGCTCTCGATCAACGCCTGTGCTTATTGCACTGGCTCAGACGCGCTTTGCGGCTATGCCCTCAGTTTATTGATAGCCAGTTTGCCCCAGGTCTTAAGAAAGAGCTTAAAGCCAGCGGTATGACCAAAGCGCTCTATGACGATACCAACCTGCATGCGCTGGTGAATATGTGTGCCCGCAGGCTAAACCGGCAGTTCGACTGCCGCGACATCCGCTTTCTGAGCCTGTTTTTACAATACTGTTTAATCGAGCATCAGCGCGGCACTACGCCGCAGTTTAATGAGCCACAGCGCGGGTGGATAACACCGCGAATAGAATGCCTGATTGCCAAAGAGATCGTTCATCACTGGCAGCGTCGGGTAAACCAGCCGCCACACGACGATGAAAGGCTGTTTCTCGCGGCATTATTTATGATTTTGCGGGTGCCAGACCCCAGAAACGATAGCCAGCCATATGACCTGCGCCTGCACGCCGCTATCGAAGGGATGATTGCCCGTTTCCGCGAACTTTCCGGCATGCACTTTAGCGATGAACAAGGCCTGCGCCACCAGCTCTATATTCATCTGGCCCAGGCGCTGGATCGCTGCCATTTCGGCATTGGTATCGATAACAGTCTGCCGGAAGAGATTCACCGCCTTTATCCCCGGTTGATGCGAACCACGCGCGAGGCGGTCATCGATATCGAATCGGATTACGGTTTGCACTTTTCTGATGATGAGATAGGCCTGGTTGCGGTCATTTTCGGTGCCTGGCTGATGCAGGATAAAGACTTGCAGGAGAAACAAGTGCTACTGCTGACCGGTAACGACAGCATGTTAGAACAGACTATTGAGCAGCAACTGCGGGAGCTGACTCTGCTGCCGCTCAATATCAAATATCAAACATTACACGCCTTTCAGGCCTCAGGAGCACCGAAGTCAGTGACACTGATTGTCACCCCTTATCCGACGTCACTCCCGCTCTACTCTCCGCCGCTTATCCACGTGGTGCCGCCGCTGGCCGAACGCCAGCAGCAGAAAATAAGAGAGATATTGGAGGCCTAGAGGCTGTTAACTGCCCGAGGGCGCACCAGTATTGCCGGAAGCGCCACTGCGGCCATTACCCAGAACAGCCCGCCATGAAGATGCTGATAAGCAATACCGGCAAAGACCGTCATAATGGCAATCCCTCCCCCCATCGCCACACCCGAATACACTGCCTGCAGGCGGATTACCTCGTGGCTCTGGCGCGCGGCAATATAACGCATGGCAGCCAGGTGGCAGACGGTAAAGCTGCCGCAGTGGAGGATCTGGCCCACTATCAGCCAGGGCAATTCGGTGGTCATCGCCAGCAGGCTCCAGCGCAGCACGCCGCAAACCAGCGACAGTAATAGCAGGTCGCGGGCGCTCCAGCGCCGGAACAGCCGGTTACTCAGCGCAAAGATTACTATCTCCGCGACCACGCCCAGCGACCATAAATAACCCACCACCTCGGCAGAATAACCCGCACTTTGCCAGTAGATGGCACTAAACCCGTAATAACCCGCGTGCGCCCCCTGAAGCAGGGTCACACACAGTAAAAACCGCCAGTGCTGAGCTACCAGACTTTTCCAGACTCTCCATCCACCATGCTGCCCCTCTTTTACTTCGCCCTGAGGCATGATTGATGGAGGAATCAGCATTCCCATAAGCATCGAAGCAACGCCAAAGGTCAGCAGGATTAAAATCGCCTGGTAGCCATACAGGCTGACCAGTTTTCCGGTGAGAGCCGAGCCAATCACAAAGGCCAGCGAACCCCACAGCCGCACCCGGCCATAATCCATTGGCATCTGGCGTTGCCAGGTTGCCGCCAGAGAGTCGGTTAACGGAACCAGAGGGGAGAAGAAAAGGTTGAAGAAGATTATCACTATCAGCAGCCACGCCACCTGATAGCTTATCCAGAACGCGGCGACAAAAACCACCACCAGCAGGGAAATCAACCGCAAAGCGGTTATCAGATTGGCCGGATTATTAACCCGCGGTGCCAGAAGCAGGCTACCAAGGAATCGGGCTACCAGACCGGCTCCCAGCAGCAGGCCAATAACTTCAGGCGATAGCCCTACGCCCGCCAGCCAGACGCTCCAGAAAGGCAGAAATATGCCGTAGCTAAAGAAATATGTGAAATAACTAAGCCCCAGCCAACGCGTAGACTGCAATACCATGTCACCCTCCCTTGATGGTCGGGCGCTACTCTGTCAGAGCATTAAATGGTACGCAAGCGTTTGTCTTTGAGGTTTAGAGGTCAATGGTAATAAGAGATGCTATAGCGTATTTCCTGCACCGTCTGGCCTGCCGCTCCTCCCTGATTATCGATAATCAACGCACAGCCAGTGGGATTCGCATAGTTGTCATAGTGGCATTTTTTAAAAGCCTGATACACCGGATGGCCGTTATCGTAACCCTGGGTCACAAAGTCCCAGGGATCGCTCAGGCGCTTTTTCGGTTCGGTAAGCATAAGAACATCGCTATCATCACTGTACCAGACCACAATTTTGGGCATCGCTTCCGGCGTATAGAAATATTCTTTGTAGACATAGCCATCGTGGGCGTCTTTCACTTTCACCAGCAGGTTTTTCTGGTAGATGTACTGACGATGAATATCATCTTTGCCTTCGGTAGACGCAATCTGGCACTTGTCTGTCAGATGGATCTGCTGTGCCGGGTTTTCCAGCGCCACCAGCGCCCGATTGCTCTCATCACGTACCAGGGTTATTTGCTGCTGGTTAACGTTATCTACGCGCTGATAACGCGTGAGACAGCCTCCGGCATCAAACTCACCGCGAGCCACCATAAGCGGAAGCTGGTTTTGGTCGTACAGCGTCTGCTCAAAGCGGCGAACATGCCCACGCAACGCATCAAAGTCCAGCTCATTTGAGAAGCTAGACATAATGGGGCTAAACGGCGGCACCGTCTGTGCGTGGCAAATACCTGCCTGCATCAGGACAAGCGCAGAGGCTATCAATGCTCTTAACATCAAACTGTTAAACCCTGACAGATTAGATTCTGGTTAGTATGGCGCTATTTAATCAATCTGGTTGAGTTATTTTTGCCAGGGCGCAAAGCCCCACTTTTGAGCCGCCAGATAATTATCTGCCTGACGCCAGACAAGGCTATATCCCACTTAAATTTAACATCTCTATTCGCATAAAAGCACTTAACACTATTTACATTAATTTAACATTAAAGAATCTTATCTTATCGAGGTTCCGTTATGTCTGAAGTGAGTAGTGCCATTTCCACCGCTCGCCCAGCCGTTGCACCGCGCAGCCCGCTGGTTGAACGTATTGATGCTCTGCCCTCCTCTCCCGGTCTGTGGCGCTTTATTGTGCTAATTTCACTCGGCGGATTCTTCGAACTTTATGACCTGTTCCAGACCGGATGGATAAGCCGGGGTTTAGTCGCCGATGGAATATTTCATGAAGGCAGTGCCGGGCTTATAGGGATCCCAGATCAGGCGGCTTTTGCCTGCGCCACTTTCCTCGGACTGTTTCTTGGCGCCAGCCTGCTGGCACCGGGAGCCGACCGCTTTGGTCGCCGTCTCACTTTTATGCTGGCACTGGCCTGGTACGGTACTTTTTCCCTGCTTATGGCGGCCCAAAGCAGCGCCGAGGGCGTGATTCTGTGCCGCTTTTTGGTAGGCATCGGTCTGGGCGTGGAGCTGGTAACTATTGATACTTACCTTAGTGAATGGATACCAACCCAGCTGCGTAATAAAGCCTTTGCGTGGGCATTCTTTATTCAGTTTCTGTCGGTTCCCTGCGTGGCTCTCATGTCCTGGTGGCTGGTCCCCTTAAATATCCTGGGATTAAGCGGCTGGCGCTGGGTAGTCATCGCGGGAGCCGTTTGCTCGCTGGTTATCTGGGTTGTACGAAAGAAGTTGCCCGAATCTGCGCGCTGGCTGGCAGAGCAAGGACGTCATAGCGAGGCCGGAGAGGTGCTTCAGACCATGGAGCGCCGCTGCGGGATTAAGCACCCGGCACCGCTAATTGCCACACCGCACCATACCATTGCGGCTAAAACCAGTGGTTTTAAAGAGATTTGGTCGCCACGCTATCGTCAGCGTACGCTAATGCTCATGGCGATGAATTTTTTCCAGGCAATAGGTTTTTTTGGGTTCGGTAACTGGCTGCCGAACCTCCTGTCAGGCCAGGGGGCAGGATTTACTCACAGCCTGCAATATGCATTTTTCATCACTCTGGCCTATCCCATTGGCTGCCTGATTTGCAGCCGCTTTGCCGATAAACTGGAAAATAAATGGCAAATCGTTTTCTCGGCGCTCACCACTGTCATATTCGGGACACTGTTTGCATTACAGCAAAACCCCTGGCTGCTAGTGATTTGCGGGTTTGTCATCACCTGGTCAAATGCCTGGCTGACTATAAGCTATCACGCCTATCAGGCTGAGGTATTCCCTACCGCGATTCGCGCCAGAGCCGTAGGTTTTTGTTATTCATTTAGCCGCCTGTCCACTGCACTAACCAGCCTGATGATTGGCTTTATCCTTAATTATGCCGGTAGCGGTGGCGTCATTGCTTTTATCGTCTTTAGTATGCTGATGGTCATGCTTTCGGTGGGGTTGTTCGGGCCACGAACCCGAGGAATTGACCTGGAACATATCTGATACTGGTTAATACCTGGCCGGTTAAGCGGCCAGGTTTAGCAATTAACGGCAGCTTTACCGCCCGCAAGGGCCAGATCTCACTGCGTTGATATATGGTTAATATCCTCTAAATTAGCCTGACGCCTGACCTAACGGTAAGGATATAGGCTATGTCAGCGCCAGCTATAACATTAACTCCCGAATTGCTGATTGCCCGCGGCGGTCATCGTTCCTGCTATCAGCACCCAGAGAATGACTCTCTGTGTATTAAGATTCATCATCAGACTACGGCCAGCGGCCTGGTCGAAACCGAGCGTGAATTACGCTATTACCATTTCATAAAAAATAAGCATATTGATAACCCGGCGGTAGCCCAATATTACGGTACTGTGACGACAAATCTCGGGCTGGGATTTGTTTATGAACGCATCACCAGCAGCGATAATAACGAGTCAAAAACGCTGGCTACTTATTTGCACGAGTGGTCGCAAATTCAGCAATCTATTGACTGGTTAGATAAAGCCTGGCTGCGTTTCAAAAAAGAGGCACAACAGGGCTGGCTAATTACCCGCAAGCTTCATCCCTACAATCTGGTCGTGCGGGAAGACGAAACGCACCAAAAGCAGATTGTAGTGGTCGATAACCTGGGCTCTTCGGCGTTCTTCCCGGTGGTTTACTTTAGCCATAGAGTGGCAAATGCCGAGCTGGAGAAAAGGTTTTCTGAGTTTAGTGAACTAATTGAGCGGGAATACCACTACACGCTAGACGCCTGAACCGAGAGATATTGCAGATACAAAAACGGGGCCTGTGGCCCCGTTTTCAGATAGATACCTTATCAGGCATATACCGGGAAGCGTTCGCAGATAGCCAGAACCTTCTGCTTAGTATTTTCAATCACCGCTTCATCGTTAATGCTATCCAGCACGTCGCACATCCAGCCAGCCAGTTCACGAACTTCGGCCTCTTTAAAACCGCGACGGGTAACCGCTGGAGTACCGATACGCACACCGGAAGTAACAAACGGGCTTTTCGGATCGTTAGGTACGCTGTTTTTGTTCACGGTGATGTTGGCCCGGCCCAGTGCCGCATCAGCTTCTTTACCAGTCAGGTTTTTATCAACCAGATCCAGCAGGAACAGGTGGTTGTCGGTACCGCCAGAAACCACGTTGTAACCACGATCGATAAACACCTCAACCATCGCCTTCGCGTTTTTTGCCACCTGCTGCTGATAAGCTTTAAACTCTGGCTCCATAGCCTCTTTGAGCGCAACGGCTTTACCGGCAATAACGTGCATCAGCGGGCCGCCCTGAGCGCCTGGGAATACGGCAGAATTCAGCTTCTTATACAGCTCTTCGCTACCGTCTTTCGCCAGGATCAAACCACCGCGTGGACCCGCGAGGGTTTTATGGGTGGTGGTGGTAACCACGTGAGCATGTGGGACCGGATTCGGATACACGCCCGCAGCAACCAGACCGGCTACGTGAGCCATATCCACAAACAGATAAGCACCGATGCTGTCGGCAATTTCACGCATCTTCGCCCAGTCAACCACGCCGGAATAGGCCGAGAAGCCGCCGATAATCATCTTTGGCTTGTGCTCTTTTGCCTGTTTTTCCAGGTCAGCGTAATCGATATGACCCGTTTCATCGATGCCGTAAGGCACGATGTTATAAAGCTTGCCGGAGAAGTTAACCGGAGAACCGTGGGTCAGGTGGCCACCGTGGGCCAGGTTCATCCCAAGAACGGTGTCGCCAGGCTGCAGCAGCGTAGTATAAACGGCAAAGTTTGCCTGTGAGCCGGAATGCGGCTGTACGTTGGCATAGTCTGCGCCGAACAGCTCCTTAGCGCGATCGATAGCCAGCTGCTCAACAACATCCACATGCTCACAACCACCGTAGTAACGCTTGCCTGGGTAACCTTCGGCGTATTTGTTGGTTAGCTGAGATCCCTGAGCCTGCATCACACGCGGGCTGGTGTAGTTTTCGGAGGCGATCAGTTCAATATGCTCTTCCTGACGTACCTTCTCCTGCTCCATAGCCTGCCATAACTCGGCATCGTAATCGGCAATATTCATTTCACGCTTTAACATCCGCATCTCCTGACTCAGCTAACGATAATGGTGCAACGGGTAATGGCCCGGCATCGGGCGAGGCAACAGTATAACGAATTAAATCTGGGTGAACAGTCTTGACAAATTCATCACGCAAACGATTGCATGGTATTAAACAGGGATTCTCCTCAGTTTTTCCATGCTTAGGAAGCATGATGATTTTTTTATGAGAAATGTGAGCTTTTTTCACATTGCGTTAAAAAATACATTCTGTATGGTTATTTTCTGGTAGCAAAACCATTGCATGAAGGTGTATTTTATATGCAACTTAAAAGGAGACACCCCATGCCTGATGCACAAACTATCGCCATCATCAAATCTACCGCCCCCGTAATTGCCGACCTTGGCCCAGAGCTTACCGCCCGCTTTTACAACAAAATGCTTAGCGGACATCCGGAGCTAAAAGACGTTTTTAACGCCAGCAATCAGCGCAATGGCGCCCAAAGCACCGCCCTGTTCAATGCCGTACTGGCCTATGCCCAAAATATCGATAACCTTGCTGTTCTATTGCCTGCGGTAGAGCTTATCGCCCAAAAGCACGCCAGCCTGTTGATTCGCGCTGACCAGTATCCAATTGTTGGTAAGTATTTGCTGGAAACCATTGATGAGATGATTCATCCTGGGGATGAAGTGCTTGAAGCATGGGGTAAGGCCTATGGAATGCTGGCCGATATATTTATTACCCGCGAATCTGAAATTTACCAGGCTAGCGCCAGCGAAGATGGCGGCTGGCGCGGCGTGCGGCCATTCCGCATCACTAATAAGACGATTCAAAGCGATATCATTACCAGCTTCGAGCTGGAGCCGGTCGATGGTGGAAAAATAGTCAGCTATCTGCCGGGCCAGTATCTGTGCCTGTTCCTTAAACCAGAGGGTTTTGCCCATCGTCAGGCTCGCCAGTACTCCCTGACCCGAAGCGGTAAAGCGGCTAAAAGCTACCGTATAGCGGTGAAACGTGAAGATAGCGGCGTGGTGTCACAATGGCTACACCAGCATGCAAAAGTTGGTGATGTCGTAGAGTTAACCCCACCACACGGTGAGTTCACGCTAAACGTTGCACCAGAGGCCCCGGTTACGCTTATCTCCGCCGGCGTAGGCCTGACACCGATGCTGGCAATGCTCGATGCGCTGGCCGAAGGTAGCCATCAGGCACAGGTGAACTGGCTGTATGTCACGCGCAACGGCGAACGGGACGCGTTTCGCGATGAAATAGCGCGCATCGGCACTAGCCTGGGTCAATTTAACCACCACACATGGTACAGCCAGCCGAGCCAGCGGGATCTTAATAGCGCGGCGTTTGACACGGCGGGTCGGATGGCACTGGCACCGTTAGAAGGCGCTCTGGGCGCTAAAGATATGCAGTTTTATCTGTGTGGGCCGATTGGTTTTATGCAGGCGGTTAACCAGCAGCTGACCGAGCTGGGTATCGCGCCGGAGCGTATTCGCTACGAATGCTTTGGCCCACTAAAAGCCCTTTAAGCAAAGCCCTCTCCCGCAAGGGAGAGGAAAGAATCAGATAGCGGCGTCGTCTTCTTCGCCGGTACGGATACGAATAACCCGGGCGACGTCGAAAACAAAGATTTTGCCGTCGCCGATTTTACCGGTCTGGGCTGTCTGAATAATAGTATCCACGCAGGTATCGACTATATCGTCGCTGACCACAATCTCAATCTTCACCTTCGGCAGAAAATCGACCATGTATTCCGCACCGCGATAGAGTTCAGTGTGCCCTTTCTGGCGTCCAAACCCTTTTACTTCGGTTACCGTCATACCGGTAATCCCGACTTCGGCCAGCGCTTCGCGCACATCATCCAGTTTGAATGGCTTGATAATCGCATCAATCTTTTTCATGGTCTTTCCTTAAATTTACTCACTAAAGGGATGAGTCCAGTCGGTTGTACGGATTTTCAGGCTGCCAAAAATAACACATCATCACCGGGAATGCGGCATCAAAACTCGCTTTTAAATTGGTTCGGATCCAGCTCGTGACGCGCCAGCAGTTTATAGAAATCGGTGCGATTACGCCCGGCAAGGCGCGCCGCCTGCGTTACGTTGCCATGCGCTATCTGTAGCAACTTACGTAGATAGTTAAGCTCAAACTGATTGCGGGCTTCGGCAAAAGTTGGCAGTACGGTGTTTTCGCCTTCCAAAGCCTGTGCCACCAGCGCATCGCTAATGACCGGAGCCGGAGACAAAGCCACACACTGTTCAATAACGTTAACCAGCTGGCGCACGTTACCCGGCCAGGCGGCGGTCATCAAACGCTTCATCGCATCGGAAGAGAAACTACGTGCTGATGACTGATGGCGCTCTGCGGACTGACGCAGCAAATGGTTCGCCAGCAGCGGAATATCCTCGCCGCGCTCATTAAGCGCCGGTAGCCGTAATGCCACAACATTCAGGCGATAGAAAAGGTCTTCACGAAACTCACCCTGCTCCATCGCGCGCGGTAGATCCCGGTGGGTCGCAGAGATAATGCGCACATCAATATCAATATCGTTATTGCTGCCCAATGGCCGCACTTTGCGTTCCTGCAACACCCGCAACAGCTTCACCTGTAACGGTAGCGGCATATCGCCAATTTCATCGAGAAACAGCGTGCCGCCCTCTGCTGCCTGGAACAACCCTTCACGGCTGCTGACCGCACCGGTAAAGGCTCCTCGAGCATGGCCAAAAAGTTCGGATTCCAGCAACTGTTCAGGCAAAGCGCCACAGTTAATAGCGATAAACGGCGCTTTGCTACGGGCACTTGCGCGATGAATCGCTTTGGCAAGCACCTCTTTACCGGTACCACTTTGCCCGGAAATCAAAACGCTGACGGCTGATTGAGCCACCAGATGAGCCTGTTCCAGCAGACGCTGCATCAACGGACTGCGGGTCAGAATATCCTCGCTCCACGGCTCATCGCTGCTCCCGGATGAGTGCTGTAAGGCTTCATCAATTGCCTGATAAAGCGCCTCTTTATCCACCGGCTTAGTCAGAAAGCTAAATACCCCCTGCTGAGTGGCGGTCACCGCCTCAGGAATTGACCCATGGGCTGTCAAAATAATAACGGGCATCCCCGGATGGGCTTTTTGGATTTCGGCAAACAGCGCCAGGCCATCCATCTCATCCATGCGTAAATCGCTGATGACAAGGTCGACCTTCTCACGCGCCAGCAGTCGCAGCGCTTCCGCACCGCTCGGTGCCGTCTGCACCTGATAGCCTTCGCTGGATAACCGCAACCCCAGAAGTTTTAATAGCCCCGGGTCGTCGTCAACCAGCAATAACCGTGCATTACGATGCTCCTTCATTGATTCCCCTCTGGTGACTGGCTGGGCGCAGGCTGGGTATCCGGCTGAGCTGAATCATCGTCGTGACGATCGCCGTCGGGCAATGATGAGTGGCTGTCCAGCGCGCTGGATTTACGGCTGGAGAGCTGGCGCTCAATATCGGTAAGTGACTGCAATTTGCTTTGTGTTTGAATCAGCTCGCGGTGTAATTGCTGCTGTTCACGATGCATGTCATCCAGCTCTTTATCACTGCTTTGCTGCAGTTTGCTATAGCGAGTTCGGGCCTGCGACAGCTGATATTCACTTGCCTGACCGTCGCGCCATAACTGAAACAGTGTACGCTGATTCAGCGGTACCTGGTCGTACATAGCATCCAGCGCATCGATAAGCTTACTACGCTCCTGAGGCGTAATTTTGGCTTTGCCCAATAAAATGCTGCGCTTATAGGCACCTTCCCAGCTATCGTCAGTCCAGCGGCTGGCCTCCTGACGGGCCTGGGCTGGCGTCATCTCTGCGGCGCAATCCATCATGCGCAGCCAGTAAACGCTGTTGGTCTCCGGCAACTGTCCGTGTAGTTTCCATAAAACCGGGCACTCAAGTTTATGGTAGTCCGCTATCTGATGCGTAGGGGCCGGGATGCTGACATGCTGAACTTTTGGGGGCACCGAAACGGGTGCACAGCCGGCTAACATTAGCGGCAGAGCCAGCACCCAAATACTTTTCAGTCGGGCGGGCGCAGAAAATAAAGCGGTATAACTCATGGTTGTTGATTCTCGTTGAAAACTGGCAACGCAATGCGGAAGCAAACGGCGGCGTCAGGTCGTTCAGTAAGGCTAAGTTTACCCTGCATACGGGCTACGCAATCCTGGGCAATGCTCAACCCCAGGCCAGAACCTTTTACCGCGCCTTTACGCTGTAGACGCCCCTGATAAAACGGCTCAAAAATCATCGCACGTTCGGCCTCAGGAATGGGCTGGCCGGTATTAGCCACATCAATATAGACCCAGTTACCTTCCCGCTGGCTGCAAAGATAAATGGTACCGGATTCCTCGCCATAGTACACGGCATTGGAATAGAGGTTATCAAGCGCGGTACGTAGCAACTCCGGGTCAGCCTGGCAGAAGCTCTCTTTAAGACTCATTTCAGTGCGCATATTTTTGGCTCGAGCCGGTAGCTGATGAGCCAGCTGGATAGCATCAATCACCGGCGGAAGCTCAACTTTTTGCGGTGCCGTAGTCTGCCCGGATAACCGACGATTGTAATCAAGTAGCTGCTCGATAAGGGTTTGCAGATTGCGGCTGCTGGTATCCAGGATCTCAACCACCGCACGTTGCTCGGCGCTTAAGGGCCCCACAACTTCATCAGCTAACAGGTCAGTGCCTTCGCGCAGGCTGGCTAGTGGCGTTTTAAGCTCATGGGACAAATGGCGTAAAAATTGATGGCGCTGGGCTTCAAGCCAGCCCAGACGATCGCTGAGCCAGATAATCCTCTGAGCTAAAAATCTCAGCTCTCTCGGCCCACTGAATGAGAGATCGCGCTCCAGATATTCTCCTTCGCCCAACCGGTTAATCATCCGGCCCAGGGCTTTTACCGGCCCGATAATCATCCGGGTGAATAGCAGCACTAACCCCAGGCTGACCAAAAATAATACCAGGGCCTGCCAGCCAAAAAACTGCCCACGTTTCGCTATCTGCTGCTGAAGTTTCAGGCCGCGCCCTGCAATCTCACTACGCGTCGCCTGCACCAATTGCGAGTTATAGCGGGCAAAAGCCTCCAGATGGGCCGAAGCCTCCGGCGTTGGGGAGTTATTACTGCATACCAGACGAGCCAGCTTATTCAGATGATCTCGCAGTGGGGTGGTAATGGCAGGCTGTGCCACAACATCATCCTGGGCGTCGAGCAGAGATATATAGCGCTGGCGTTGATTAAGGTAGACCCGTGACAGTGTTGCATCATCCAGCACGCAGTACTGGCGATAACTACGCTCCATCTCCAGAGCGGCGGCAGACATCATCTCACTGCGCCGTGCATCCACCAGCGTAGTACGGTTCGTTCGGGCAGCATGTTCGCTTAATACATTCAGGCTGTGCCATGCCTGCCAGGCGAGCACCAGCAAAGGAAGTAACACCAGCAAAAAGGCCATAGTGACCAGCTGACGTAAAGAGCGGGGAGAAAGTGACCAGCGTTTCAAGGAGATATCCCGGTTGGCGCGTTTAGCAAGATGCTAACCGAGGCGGGAGATAGATGGAAGGCCAGAAATGATAAAGGCCAGATACGAGTATCTGGCCTTTATACTAAATGAGGCGGTGCCTAACTCCACGTTTCGCCCGGAGTGTGATAAGTATGAAACATACTTTTATCACCAGTTGGACGGCAGGCACCTTTTTGTGCGTCATTCCGGGGTTTATGTAGCTCGCCGTGTAGGGGCTGACATAAGAAATTGAATGAGCAACTGATTTTAATAATGCAGCATGCGTGCCAATTTTTATAACCCTCGAAATTATTTTTATAAGTATATGATAAATAAACAAAAAATAAAAACACCCCTGAATACCTTCGCACAACTGAGATCGGGATCACAGCCTGCCCCTGTCTCCAAAAAGAGACGTCAAATTCACAAATTTAAATATCATATAAAAATCAATTGATTAACTGTCTCTTTTTGGAGACATCATGAATATGACATTGTCAGGTTTTCGCGACAAAAAAGGCCCCTTTCGGGGCCTTATGCTTGTTTACCTTAGCCCAGTTGCCGACGGGCATTGCGGAACAACCGCATCCACGGGCCATCTTCAGCCCACTCCTCAGGATGCCAGGAGTTAGCAACGGTACGGAAAACTCGCTCCGGGTGCGGCATCATAATAGTTGCCCGACCGCTTTCACTCGTAACAGCGGTAATGCCATTCACCGAACCATTAGGGTTTGCAGGATAACGCTCGGTCGCGTTACCGTAGTTATCGACATAACGTAAAGCCACCAGACCTTTGCTTTCCAGCTCGGCAAGATGTGCCCCGTCACGCAGCTCTACCTGCCCTTCGCCGTGCGATACCGCAATCGGTAAACGCGAACCTTCCATCCCTTGCAGTAACAACGACGGGCTGGCGGTGACCTCTACCAAGCTAAAGCGTGCCTCAAAACGGTCAGAGCGGTTACGCACAAAGCGTGGCCACAAATCGCTGCCAGGAATAAGCTCCCGCAGGTTAGACATCATCTGGCAGCCATTGCATACGCCGAGCGCCAGAGTTTGCGGCCGGTGGAAAAACTCGCCAAAGGTGTCGCGCGCCCTGCTGTTAAATAGGATAGATTTGGCCCAGCCTTCTCCAGCCCCCAGCACATCACCGTAAGAGAAACCGCCGCAGGCAACCAATGCCTGGAAGTCACTCAGATCGCGGCTGCCGCCAATCAGATCACTCATATGCACATCGATAGCTTCAAAGCCAGCGCGGTGGAATGCTGCGGCCATTTCGACGTGAGAGTTCACCCCCTGCTCACGCAGAACCGCAAGCTTAGGCCGCGCACCACGTGCAATATAAGGAGCAGCTACGTCTTCGGTCGGATTGAAGCTAAGGCTTACATTCAGCCCTGGGTCGCTCTCATCGGCTCTGGCCTGGTGTTCACTGTCGGCACATTCCGGATTATCGCGCAGGCGCTGCATCTGCCAGCTGGTTTCAGCCCACCACATCCGCAGTGTTGAACGTTTCTGGCTATATACCGGGCTGCCATTAGCGCTCAGTGTGAACCGGTCACCTTCAGTGGCGCGTCCCAGACGATGGCTGCATTCCCCCAGCCCTGCATCACGCAGCGCTGCGAGTACCGGCTCAACATCCTGGGCCGCAACCTGGATAACCGCGCCCAGCTCTTCATTAAACAGTGCCGCCAGGCTGTCATCGCCCAGCGCGCTGATATCGGCTTCAATACCGCAGTGGCCGGCAAAAGCCATCTCTGCCAGCGTCACCAGCAGCCCGCCATCCCCGCGGTCGTGATAAGCCAGCAGTTTCCCTGCAGCTACCAGTTGCTGCATAACTTCAAAGAAGCCGCGGAATTGGGCAACATCATGCAGATCGGCAGGCTTATCGCCCAGCTGACGATAAACCTGAGCCAGTGCCGTAGCACCCAGCGCATTACGTCCGCAGCCCAGATCAATCAGGATAAGTTCGTTATCAACCAGCTGCAGTTGAGGAGTAACGGTGTGGCGAACATCTTCTACGCGAGCAAAGGCGGAGATAACCAGCGACAACGGAGAAGTCATCTCTTTTTGTTCATTGCCATCCTGCCAGCGGGTTTTCATCGACATCGAGTCTTTACCCACCGGAATGGTCAGGCCCAGCGCCGGGCATAACTCTTCACCCACGGCTTTCACCGCGTCGTATAACCCGGCATCCTCGCCCGGATGGCCAGCGGCAGACATCCAGTTAGCGGATAACTTAACGCGCTTCAGGCCACCGATTTGGGTCGCCGCGATATTGGTTAGCGCCTCGCCAACCGCGAGGCGAGCCGATGCGGCAAAGTCCAGCAGCGCAACCGGCGCACGCTCGCCAAGAGACATCGCTTCACCGTAATAAGTATCGAAGCTTGCGGTTGTCACCGCACAGTCGGCTACCGGAACCTGCCACGGCCCGACCATCTGATCCCGCGCGACCATACCGGTAACGCTACGGTCGCCGATGGTAATCAGGAATGTTTTCTCGGCAACAGCCGGAAGATGTAAAACACGCTTAACCGCGTCTTCCAGCGTAATCTCTCGCCGATCCAGTTCGTGGCCCTGCGCCTGCTGGCGAGTAACGTCACGAGTCATTTTCGGCGTTTTGCCCAGCAAGACGTCGAGTGGCATGTCGATCGGTTGGTTGTCGAAATGCCGATCATTGAGGACTAACTGGCGCTGCTCAGTCGCTTCGCCAATCACCGCATAAGGAGCGCGCTCACGGCGGCAAATCTCATCAAACAGCGCAATTTGCTCTGGAGCAACGGCCATTACATAGCGCTCCTGAGATTCGTTGCACCATACTTCCAGCGGGCTCATACCCGGTTCGTCGCTAAGGATTTTACGTAGCTCAAAACGCCCGCCGCGCCCGCCGTCGCTCACCAGCTCAGGCATGGCGTTGGAAAGACCGCCTGCGCCCACGTCATGAATAAACAGGATTGGGTTTGCATCCCCCAACTGCCAGCAGCGGTCAATCACTTCCTGACAACGGCGCTCCATTTCCGGGTTGTCGCGCTGTACCGAAGCAAAGTCGAGATCGGCGTCAGACTGCCCGGATGCCATCGACGAAGCGGCACCACCGCCAAGACCGATATTCATCGCCGGACCGCCCAAAACGATGAGCTGTGCACCTGGCGGAATTTCACCTTTCTGCACGTGTCCGTCGCGTATATTACCAATGCCGCCCGCCAGCATGATTGGCTTATGGTAGCCGCGCAGCTCGGTACCGTTGTGACTGCTGACCTGCTCTTCATAGGTACGGAAGTAGCCAGTCAGCGCCGGACGACCGAATTCGTTGTTAAACGCCGCGCCGCCCAGCGGCCCCTCAGTCATAATATCCAGCGCCGATACAATGCGCTCTGGTTTGCCAAAATCCTGCTCCCACGGCTGCTCAAAGCCTGGGATCCGCAGGTTAGAAACAGAGAAACCGACCAGACCCGCCTTAGGCTTTGCCCCGCGCCCGGTAGCCCCCTCATCACGAATCTCACCGCCAGAGCCTGTAGCCGCGCCCGGCCATGGAGAGATGGCGGTTGGATGGTTATGAGTTTCCACCTTCATCAAAATATGGGCGGGTTCCTGATGGTAGCTGTAGCTTGCGCTGTCATAATCAGCAAAGAAGCGGCCAACCTCAGAGCCTTCCATTACCGCCGCATTATCTTTATAAGCGGACAGGACGTAATCCGGCGTCTGTTCGAAGGTATTTTTAATCATTTTGAACAGCGATTTATCCTGCTGTTCACCATCGATAATCCAGTCGGCGTTAAAGATTTTATGGCGGCAGTGTTCCGAGTTTGCCTGAGCGAACATATAGAGTTCGATGTCGTTAGGATTGCGTGCCAGCTCTCGGAATGCCTTTTCCAGATAGTCAATTTCATCATCTGCCAGGGCCAGGCCAAGCCGCTGGTTTGCCTCTTCCAACGCCACGCGTCCGCGCGCCAGTAAATCAACGCTGACTACCGGTGCCGGCTGCTGATGGCTGAACAAGACGCTGGCCGCCTCCAGAGAAGGTAATACCGCTTCCATCATCCGATCGTGCAGCATGTTGGCAACCTGCTCACGCTGGCTATCGCTCAGGGCCGGAGCCGTAATTGACCAGGCTATACCGCGCTCCAGCCGCAGGATCTTGCTGAGCCCACAATTACGGGCGATATCGGTCGCCTTGGAAGCCCACGGCGAGATAGTACCTGGGCGCGGAACTACCACCATCAGCTCATCCCCTAACGGGCGGCTATCCTGGTGAGGACCATATTCCAGCAGGCGGACAAGTCGCGCGCGCTCATCATCAGTTAAAGGAGCATCGACATCCGCAAAGTGGACATACTCAGCGTAAACATCTTCTACCGGGAGTTGGGCGGCCTGAAAACGGGCCAGAAGTTTGGTAATACGGAAAGCAGATAGAGCAGGCGAACCACGCAGAATTTCCATCATCAATCTCTCGTCTTCAAAGCGCTGGAGCAACGCTTTAATGGGCGCACGGGGGAAAACGGACGCCATTATAGTTAATCCTGGAGCCAGACGAAACCGTTTGCGTAGAAATAAAATTTCCGCCCGGTTAACATGGGTATCTCAATGATGCCTTGCATTGGGCTTGCCAGTTGACGCCTTCTTAAGCAAAATGCCCGCCTTTAAAGTTTGATATAGTTCACATTTCCAGCGATTAGCACACCGAGAATAAACGCTACACAGAGATTTAATTTATTGAAAAAACTAAAAATTAATTATCTGCTGATTGGCGCAATCACCCTGCTGCTGGCCATTGCGCTTTGGCCGGCGATCCCATGGCCCGGTCAGACAGAGAACCGGATTGCCGCAATAAAAAGCCGGGGTGAGCTACGAGTGAGCACAATTGCCTCACCGCTTACCTGGACAAAAAATGGTAAAACCATAAGCGGACTGGATTATGAGCTGGCACAAAAATTTGCGGACTACCTCGGCGTAGAGCTGAAGGTCACCGTACGCCCCACGATACGCCAGTTATTTAACGATCTGGATACCGGTAAAGCTGACCTGCTGGCGGCTGGGCTCATTTATAATGAAGAGCGTGCGGCCCAGTATCGCGCAGGCCCGGCTTATTACTCTGAATCCCAGCAAATGGTCTATCGCCAGGGGCAAACGCCTCCAACCTCTCTGGCCAACGTCCGCGACGGGCAGCTTGCCGTCGCGCCAGGCCTGGCGGTCATCGATGAACTACACAAACTTAAAGCCGATAGCTACCCCAATTTAGGCTGGCAGATTACTGACCACACCAGCAGCAACCGGCTGTTGCAAAAAGTCGTTGATGGGCAGCTCGACTACACTATTGCCGACTCGGTCGCTATTGATATGTTCCAGCGAATCCATCCACAGCTGGCGGTCGCGCTTGATATCACCGATGAACAACCGGTTACCTGGTTTAGCGTTCGCGACGACGACGATAGCCTGACAGCCGGCATGCTGGACTTTTTTAGCCAGATGACCAAAGACGGTGAGCTGGCGCGCCTGGAAGAGAAATACCTTGGGCACGTAGGCGACTTTGATTATGTGAATACCCGCACTTTCCTGCGTGCCGTAGACTCAGTGCTACCGCAGCTACGCCCACTGTTTGAGAAATATGCCAGCAACATCGGCTGGCAACTGCTGGCGGCTATCTCCTACCAGGAGTCACACTGGGACGCACTCGCCACCTCCCCTACCGGCGTTCGCGGCCTGATGATGCTGACACAGTCCACCGCTCAAAGCCTTGGACTAACTAACCGGCTCAACCCGGAACAAAGCGTCAGCGGCGGCGCGCGTTACCTGGAAGCCATGATGGATAAAGTCCCGGATGCCGTTCCTGAAGGCGAGCGGATCTGGTTTGCGCTGGCTGCTTATAATATGGGTTATGCCCATATGCTGGATGCGATGGCGCTCACCGCGCGCCAGAAAGGGAACCCAAATAGCTGGAGCGATGTGAAGCAACGCCTGCCGCTACTGAGCCAGAAACAATGGTACAGCCAGACCACCTATGGATATGCCCGGGGTCACGAAGCTTACGCCTATGTTGAAAACATCCGGCGCTATCAGCTAAGCCTGGAAGGTTACATGCAGGAGAAAGAAAAACAGCAGGCGCAGATGATTAAACTGGCGGCTGATTACCCGGCGGTTAAACCAGCCCAGTTGCAAAACCTTCACGCTCGCAAAGCGTCGTTCAGGCCTTATCCTTTAGGGCAGCTGCCTTTAACGCCTTTCGCTCGCTCCGTCGTACGCGGAAGAACTCACTCAACAGTGCCGAACATGCTGGTGCAAGAATCCCCTCGACCACATTAACCTGATGGTTCATCCCCGGATGAGCCAGCACATCCAGTAGCGAGCCTGCGGCGCCGGTTTTGGCGTCGCGTGCGCCAAACACCAAAGTGCCGATCCGGCTATGCACCATTGCCCCGGCGCACATAACGCAGGGCTCAAGGGTCACATACAGCGTGGTATTCAACAGACGATAGTTACTTAACACCAGCCCGCCCTGACGCAAAGCCATTATTTCTGCATGAGCGGTAGGATCGTGACGACCTATTGGCCGGTTCCAGCCTTCGCCAATAATCCGGTTGTCCTGCACCAGCACGGCTCCTACCGGCACCTCACCCTCTTCTCTGGCTCGTTCAGCAAGGCTTAGCGCATGGCGCATCCAGTATTCGTGGCTAAATTCAGTTTCTGACACAACCGACTCCGCTTAATTAGACGGCGCGCATTATACACGGACCAAAGAACGACAACAGACCCTATTCCAACTGCTGCAATTCACCGCGAGCTGTCACTCGCCAGCGGTGCTGACAGAAATAAAGTAGCGGGTTATCCTGGCTGCTGTCACTGTATCCGCTGTAAAGCTGAAGAGGGGTTCCAATCTTTCTCTCCAGTTGCACAACCTTTTCATGACCAAGGCAACGCAGCTTCAGGATCCAGCCGCCCCAACGCCGTTCAGTTTCGCTGGCAATCAGGCTCACCTGGCTCAGCCATGGCGTATTGCCGTAAACCTGCTCAACCAGACGCCGTGGCGATCCGGTTATCAGCCAGACATCCGCATCGCTGGCCGCCAGATAGTTCATTAAGCGCTGCTGAACCTGAGAAAAAGGTGTCACCCTGGTTGCAAACCACCGGCAGAAGCGCGCCTGACGCTCAAGCAAAGTTTGCTCACTGTGCCCAAAAGTACAGGCCCACAGCAACAGGCTAACCGGCCATCTCGTGGCTCGTCCGTAAATGAGCAGGCCACCAATCACCACCGGCAGCAAAGGAATGACCAGCAGCAAGTTCAGAGGCTGATGACGCAATAAATAGCGAACGAAACAGCCAAACATATCCTGGCGATGCAAGGTTCCGTCCAGATCAAAAAACACCACCCGGCGTACAGGTTCACTCAAACTCCATTCTCCTTATTTAATCGCTCCACCACCGCGCCACTTTGCTGACTCTCACGCGGGTACTCTTTCAAGCCTAACAGATAGCGCTGTTTTTTCCGCGCCCTAAGAATCAAGCACTTTGCGGGAGTGAAAAAGTAAATTTACGACATGCTCCAGAGAAAGAGCGACGCCCGGTGGCGAACGAATTTTTAATTCACTATGATTAAATTCTTAGGGAATATTAAATTCAGCCACTGCCAGGTGGCGACCAGGAGATACCGTGAATTGTCTGACTCGTATCCGCCAGCGTTATCAAACGCTTGCTCAAAGCGACCGTAAGCTAGCGGATTTCATACTCACTAACCCGGAACAAACCCGTTATCTTAGCTCCCAGCAGCTGGCCGACGATGCAGGCATCAGCCAGTCGAGCGTAGTCAAATTTGCCCAAAAACTGGGCTACAAAGGTTTTCCAGCCCTAAAAATGGCAATTGGTGATGCCCTGGCAAGCAACACCAACGCCCATTCCGTAGCGGTTCACAACGAAATTCTAGGCGACGACCCTATTCGCCTGGTTGGTGAGAAACTGATTAAAGAGAATATCGCGGCCATGCACGCGACCCTTGATATTAATCCGGAAGAAAAACTACTGGCCGGAGTCAATCTTCTGCGCCAGGCGCGTCGGGTATTAGTGGTGGGGATTGGCGCATCTGGCCTGGTGGCACGCAACTTCTCATGGAAGCTTATCAAGATTGGTATTCAGGCAACCGCGGAGCAAGACATGCACGCCCTGCTGGTGGCAGCGCAATCGCTGGGGCCTGAAGATTTGCTGCTGGCAATTTCCTACACCGGTGAACGCCGGGAAATTATAATGGCGGCTCAGGAAGCGCTAAACACCGGAGCGCAGGTAATGGCGATAACTGGCTTTAACCCAAATCCATTACAGCAGTTGGCAAACTTATGCCTGTACACTCTGGCCGAAGAACAGGCGACCCGCAGCGCGGCTATCTCGTCGACGAGCGCACAAATGATGTTAACGGATCTGATGTTTATGTCGCTGGTACAACAGGACTTAGGCAATGCGCCAGAGCGTATTCGCCGCAGTGAAGCGTTGGTGAAGAAGTTAGGATAATAGCGGTATTCCCGGAAGGCGGGCAGCACAAAGCCGCCCGCTGAAGGTGGGATGTTTTGGTGGGGAGAGTTGGAGGGAGTTTTTAGGTAATAATTATTCTGCTGGTTTGGAAGGCCAGGTAATATTGGGAGCCAGTGATGTATCAATCCGATTTAACAGCACTCGATATTTCTTCCACTCATCTAACTTAACTTTCTCCTCATCAGTAGCAATATCAAGATCAACGGCATCTTGAAGAGGGGAAATGGTAGAAGTGGCGTCACTTAATCGTAATTCTTTCTCCTGTACTGCCTGAGCTTTAATTTCAATAATTGATAAATTAAATGGTGCTACAGCTCCAAACTTACCCGATTTTAAATCAGAGTAAAAACTAGCACCATAGACTTCTACATCGTCAGCCACGGCATTAAATGGCACTATAGGTGCCATCTCATCATTAATTGATAGATTGCAGCTTATAACTTTACCTGATAAGTCTGAAAAGCAGACGTCCTGAATATTAAAAAACTTAATACCCTTATACTCAATAAAATTAATACTCATCATGCACTCCTGTAAGCCACCCCATAACAATATGTTCCCTGAATAGGCCCATCATAGCCTAACCATATCCATGTTCCTGCCAGTGCCGAGCCAGCATAATATTTCTGATTTGCCGCAATCATTGCTTTTAGTGGGCCAGATACCGCACTGCCAAATTTCAAAGTTTGAGCTGTTACTGTAGCTATAAAAGTATATGTCCCTACTCCACCGGCCCCTACATTAACAGGTGAGCGCGCATATCGACTATCTGACTCAGCCTTTGTATAAGATCCAATTTGGGCTGGAGTAATAGTGATATTCGCAGTGCCATTAAAAGATACACCATTTATAGTTCGGGCTGTTTGAAGCCTGGTGGCACTTGCCGCGTTACCCGTTGTATTTTGATTACCCTGGGTATTGACCCCGGGCAAGTTTATATTTGAAGTACCATTAAATGATACACCACCAATAGTGCGGGCTGTTTGAAGCCTGGTGGCACTTGTTGCGTTACCCGTTGTATTTTGATTACCCTGAATATTTACACCTGGCAAGTTTATATTTGAAGAACCATCAAATAATACACCACCAATAGTTCGGGCTGTCGCTAATTTTGATGCAGATACTGCGTTTCCACCAGATGGCAAGGCACCGACATCGCCGGCAGAAGGTTTATACCCTGTATTATAAGTTCTACAAAGTCGAAAAGTTCTCGAACCTGCTGCACCAGCCCCATACAAAACCCAATATTCTTGAGGGTCAGTATAATTGATCATCGTCAGTCCAGGAGAGCCATCATTATCACGCAATCCATGTACAAAAATGAAATAATAAGCAGAGGTGTTTATCCCAGGCGGGATATTAGTACAAGTGCTAGTATTAACAAATAAATGCTCACCCTGAATAAAGGCGTAAGTTCTAAAGTCAATACCTGTCGTTACAGTACCAATAGTTCTTCCTATACCATAATCAGCAGTTTTAACTAGTCTTCCTGCCGTTGTATCTCGATTAGATGTAGTTACCGTCGATGTTGCAGCGGAGCCCAATCCCAAATTAGACCTGGAGGTAGCTGCATTCGTCACATCCGACAAGTTATTACCGCGCTGTAACGCATTCACAATTCGCGAATCATTACCGGCAGCAACCGTACCTGTAGTTGTACCCACGTCTTGTATCGCGGCACCTTTTAGTCCCAGGCTTTGGCGCGCTTTGGTAGCATCGCTGAGATCGCTCAGGTTTTTAGCCACATTAAGATAACGCCCATCAAGCTGACTGGTAGAGTTATTTAGCAGTGCTTTTATCAAAGACGTCTGAAGCTTTTTCAGGTCACCATCATCCAGCACATCATCGCCAGATTTATCCGCGATAAAACTACCTAGCGTCGCCGCGACTGCTGACGACTGACGCCACACTTTATTAAGCTGTTCACTGCGGGCAATACCCGACTGAAAGCCACTCCCCACGGCCTCCAGTGCTTCATATTCGGCCTGCGTTAGCACATTGGCATTTTCACCACTGGCAAACGGTTTAAAATCATTTTTCGCCATTTCTATTCCTCACTAATCTGATAACTGACCGTTACACCCGCAGGCTTAATGGCCAGATAACCCTGGCGGATAATCTCGCGGGTAATGTTAGGGATTGCCTTACCAGTGACAAATACTGTCATGGTCATGTCCTGGTTATCCTGATAACGGATCTGAATATCGCCCTTCGGATAAATACTATTTAAAATTGCCTGAAGCTTTTCATTGGTGCCATCCCAACTATTGGCGCCAATTTTGGCGCGCAGCACGCTGCGATAATTGGAATCATCAAGATTCACGTAACCAAAATCCGAGTCGAAACGGTTCTTCCAGTTGCCCGCATCAAAACCAAGCGTTTCGCTATCCAGAGTGAAAAAATAGTCATCTATGGGGGCATTAATGATACGGTTACGCCCAACCCACAAACCAATGATGTCAAGCTGGCTGCCGATGGCGCTATCAAGATCAAATCCAGGGATTAACGCCAAAAGGCTTTGCTGAACACCGGTAAATGCATCGCTTACGCCTTCTACCGTTGCCAAATAATGTGGGCTTTCGCGTTGTGCTGCCGGAACTAATGCACTGTATGAGATATCGCTCATTCCACCACCGCCGTTATCTTTATCTGGCCTGGAGTAGTAAAGGCTTTTTGATTGAAAGCGATATCGATATTAGATGCAGCCAGGTTCTCAGCCGTCAGGCCGATCTCCAGAGATAAAATTTCATAGGTCTCGCCGCCTTCATCATCCGAGAGAATGGCCGGTCCATACAGACGAGAGCAATAGACCTTTTCACCGATAGTTAAAAGATTAATAGCCTTTGCGATTCCGGCCGCTATCCCGTTACCTATTGCCGTGGTATATCCGGTCAGAGGGCGCAGCTTAATTTCGGCATAAACAGATTGCTTACCCGGCCGAAAGAAATTGATAGTTTGCGTTTGCCCGTAATTATCAGTGATATCTTCACTACTGGTGCCCCATGTCGGAACCCCAGGGGCTTTCTTCAAGGCAATAGTCCGAGCAATTGCATTTGAATCGCCACCATCGACCACGATGGCAATATTGTGTGCGGGAATACCGTTGTCATCCGTCTCGTTGGAATCATTGTCATAGCTTCGAATATCCACTACGCCATCCAAACCCACTAACGCACCGTGGATCCCCTCCATTACGCTGCGAGCCGCCACCGCCACTGAAGCAGCCTGCCTCTGGCGTAAGGTGGCATCTGTTTCTACCGGGCTGCCTTCTGTCGCCGCTAATGGGTTAGTAGCCGAATACCACCCCTGCATAGGCGTCGCAATGATGCTAATCGCTCCCGCGGCGGCGCTAATAGCGCCCGGCTCCTGACAGGTGGCAGTAACCGTTGCCTCTCCGTGTAAATCCAGAGTCACAACGCTGGGCAATAGCCATAAGTTACCGGCATCATCTCGTACCTGCCCCTGACTGATCACCGTTCCGATACGGCCGGTCAGCAGCAGATCAACGCTAGAATGGCTTGCCGATTTACGGCTAATACCATTAATTTTGACCAACCGCGATAATCCCTCACCTTCGCTGGTTAACGGACTAAATGAGTTCCAGACCGCAAGAGCCGTGTTATTACAGCCATGAAGCGCATAGGCAATGAGACTTAAGAGCACGCCATCTTTGCTATCCGGCTCCAGATAGATATCGTCCCCGTATATGGCTCTGAATAAATTTTTCCAGCTATCCAGAATGGTAGGAAAATCTGGCGCCGTCATGCCTTGCTTATCAAGCGTTGGCAGCATGCCATCGATAATGTCTTCATACATTGATAGTTACCTCTCCATAAACAGTATCCAGCGTTGCCGAGACCACTAAACGTCGACTCTCGGGATCCTGGCGACTGCTAAGGTTAGTAATGCGCCGCACGCCGGGTGTTCCCGCGATACGATCGCGAACCATCAGGGTTTGCAATGCCTGCGGTTGTTCACCCAGTACCACCGATGCCCAGGCTGTGCCTTCCTCGGTATTTAAAAACCATTCGCCGCGCCATAGCTTCAGGCGGCTGTATACGGCCTGGGCCACCGCCTCGGCGTTATTAATCCAGAAATTGTTGTCGCCGCGACCAAATCCATAGTCGCCATTAATCTCTTTGCGATATCTCATTGGGGCTTTCCTGTCGTTGAGCTACCACCCTGCACGCCAGAATGAACGTGATTAATCAGGCTAATACCGGCTGCAGTCGCATCCTGGCTTACGGTGAGCGAGCCATTAATGGCTACCGGACCATTCACCGTGACCTGACTGGCACTGAGAGTAATAGAGCCAGAAGTCGTGACAGCAACATCGTGGTTCTGAGCAAGTTCGATAAAGGCCTGGCCGTCATCGGTGCGTAACTGCGTGCTTTCAGTACTGATATTGCTAATTTTGCGAACCTGAGATTGAGGCCCTGGCAATACAAATGCATCTGATAGTGAGTGCTGACGTCCAGCGCTGGTTTCCTGTGTTCCACCACTCTGCCACCAGCTATCGATAGAGCGATCGGCAAAGACCACCAGACATTCATCCCCTGCCGCAAGCGGGAAAGTCAGCGTACATCCCCCCCCGCGAGGGAAAACAACGGGCACGTCAACTAACTGTGAATACTTGCTCGAACGCCAGTTACCATCATCCCCACGAATTGTGTTTAAAACCCCTAATGTCACAGTGCAAGTTACCGACTGAGGGTCAAAACTATCGATCGTTCCCGGTAACGCCACGCGCAGTGAACTACTCACAGCATCACACACGGAATTGATAGCACTGATCGGATCGCCGCTCATGACACCGATGTTCATAACCATTGGCTGTCTCCATAAAAAAGGCCCGCATTACGCGGGCCGTGCTATGTGATAAGAAGTCGTTAACCTGGAGTCTTCTTGGTGTTTTGTATATCCGGTACACCGGGATCACTTTGTGCCTGGCAGGTTATTTTCATATCCCACGTGCTGTCTCTGGTGTCTCCCTTATAGTTCAAACCCCGAACAATATAGATACCATCCGTATCCAGGCGAGCCTGAGGATCGGCTTCCTCATTATTCGCTTTAATAAATAACTGATCGCCCGAGGCGGTAAGGTCACCCTCAATTTTAATCCGCTGCCCTAAACGAATAGCAGGATTAATCAGGGTCGTTACTTCCAATATTCCTGAATTAGTGCTGCCGCTATTAACACGATTAATACGCCCAATTATGCCGCTGGCAGCATTGAGGGTTATTACCGTACCGTCATGCATATCATCGTTAAGTATATGCAGCTGGCCATCGATAATCTGCCAGTAGGGGTGCTTGCCCTTCTGCTCGCGAGCCTCTACATACTTCATTAAATCGTTGAGGTGCTCACTCACCGGCCCGTCGAGGTTAATTCCGCGAGGCGCCCGGGAGGTGGGGAACAGAAACTGGTGCCCGGCTTTAATACCGTACTCTTTGATAAGTGGTTCCATTAAGATGTTTACAGCATCCACCATCCGGTATCCTTTCGCCAATGCAGCCTTACTATGGGCGCCGATATAAGCCCTAAATCCATCTTTTACCTGAAGCGTTATCGATGTATCGGCGCTTGTGGCGCTCAATTTTGCCGCCCGTAAATCACCGCCAAAAATCTGCCCAAATCCCGGTTCAATCCCCGGGCCGGCAACTGCCTGCGGCCGCTTAACCAGGCTTGCCGGAACCACCGGCTGGCTCTTAGCTCCTGATACTGTACTGGTTCCAGCGTAGCCAGCGTATACTTCAATTCGGCTATATTGCTCATTAAGCAGCTGGTTTAACGTAGTCTGACTCAGGTTATAGATGGTTATAGAAGCATCGCGCGGGGTGGAGAACTGGTTCCAGTTGATTTCAAAAGACACCTTAAGATCGCTCAGCACAAGCCCCTGCTGCTGGCTATCGATCAAACGCAGCTCGAACTTTCGTTGCCAATATTTACTCATTCCAGCCCCCTCATCCCTTTGCACTGGCAATAAATAGCAGGTGGCTATTAGTTCCAAGGGTATTTTTATCTGCAGCACTTAACCGCGGATCGTCACACAACAGCCTCAACTCACCGCCTATCCCTAGGTGGCGATAGGGTGCAAGTAGATCAACGCCACAGACTAATGGAATTCCCTGAAGCAATGAGCTACCGTCTGGATTGTACAAATCCAGTAACCAGCCCGCGTTATCACGCCATATCACCTTTAACCGCAGTGACGTGCCGGCCAGTTGAATAGAGAAAGTTTGGTTATCCGCGCTCAGCGGAATTTCCTCAACTATCATTGGCTACCTCCAATCAACCCCGAGCTATAATTACGCGCTACGGTTGAACGCACCCCACCATTTTCAACGCCACTAGTGGAGTTCCCCTGCTTCATCATTTGCTTGTTAGCTACGGCTAAAGCATGAGTCTCGGCAAAGATTACCTCCTGCAGAGAGATACTGCATGAGAGTATGTTTTCTCTGGGCTTATCCGTAGTAACCGTAAGGCTTGTGATCAGCATGTTTTGATAGGTTCGTTTACCGGTAATGACCTGGAATGGTACGGCCTGGCGCTGCATGCTAAGCAGTTCCTGATAAACATCCGCAGGGCCGGTAAGCGGCAACAGGCGAAAACCGTCGTCAGAGGAGAAGTCGATGGGTTGCCAATTGCCCGAAAATGCACACTCCATCTTGAGAGTAGAAGCCTCTGCCCAGGCATGGTCACTCACATCGGCCCCCCATTCGACCGGATGTGCAGCTATCTTCATGGTGTCGGTATGAATCTCTGAGAGCACCACGTCTGGGAACATGGTGCCAATCTGTCGATTCAATGGTTTAAAAATGACATTCAGAATATCCATTAGTAACTCCCCGGAGCGAGCATCTCATTCATTTGCGAGAAGGCTCCAAACATGCCGGAAGTGACGCTATCGGCAACACCCTGCGGATCGCTGGCCTGATAAATATTGAACTGATTGGTCTGCTCAATATTATTGCTCACTGAAGTAGATGGACTAATACCCCCAATCTCACTAATCGTGGCCGGACGACCTTGCTCCGATGTCAGGCCTGGCTGTTGAGAAAATAACCACTGAGCATCCCCAATATTACTGCGTGCCTGTGGGGAGAAAACATCCAGCCACGGTAAGGTTGCCCCTTGCTTACTGTTACCAGCCTGAGGTGAAAATACCTTGAGCCATGGCCAGGTATCGCCCTCCGTTTCACCACTCAAAGAGCCGTTAAGCCAGGAAGGTACCTGAACAGCAGTTTTTAAGGCCTTCAAAGGCAAATCAAAATTACGTAAAGACAGCGGATCATCCTTAAACTCCGGAGGGAAAGGGGCATCCGGATGCTTCTGTCTCCACTCCAGGCGATCAAAATCCCCTTGGGTAAAAGGTAAAGTTCCATCACCAAGTTCCCTATCTGGAATAAGCAGAGATAGTGGAAACATAGCGATCCCACCTAATCTCAAAGCAAAAGGGGCGACCGTCTTCATTAGCGGGAGGCCTCGTTTCAATGCCCAACCTCCAATTTCATCTGCCACAGGAGCAACCTGTCTACTTAATTGCCGCCCTGTCTGCCAAAATTTACTGGCTTGTCTGCCTCCCCAGCTCGCAACATCCTTAGCTTTCTCAGCGCCTTTACTCGAAAATTTTTTCCAATTGGATTGGACAATATCTTTGGATTTTTCCCAGAGGGAACTGGCTACATTTTTGCTGTAATCAATGGCTTCTGATGCAATGGCTTTCACGCTTTGCGGCAGCTTGCTGCCTAAATTCATGAGACTTTTTACTGTCCCTACGGCCCCTGATGCCACGCTGGCTACTTTAGACAAACCGTTTAAAAGCCCGCCAAATACTGCTGCTTTTTCTAATGCATCAAGTAATGGCCCCCAACCGCCAAACGCATCTTTAATCCCGATAACCATATCAAGCACATCAGGGAGCAGGCTCACAAAATCATTCGCCCGCTCACCAATCTTGTTCGCCAGCGCATCGAGAAAACCTTCTATCTCTGGAAGATTGTCCTGGACGATGGCGCTGAGATTTTCTAAAGGATTAGTCAGATTTTGCGCCAATTGCCCAGTAAACTTATTTTCCAACATGCCGGCAAGCGTACTCATTTTTTCCAGAGGAAAAATGGCTCCGGTTATTTGCTGCTGCACCTGCTCAGCCTGATAACCGGCCTTTTGCGCTAACAGTTGATATTGTTCTGCCGGTAATGAGCTTTCCACCTCCCCGGCAGCGGCCTGTTCAAGCAATTCTGCTGGAGTGGGCATCTGCAGCGAACGCAGATTCTTCACTCGCGCAACAAGCGCCAATGTATCGGTTGCCTGACTCTGGCCACTGCCCTCCTGCAGACTGGCGCCATTAACCGTTGATTTAGCACGCACATCCACCAGTGCTTTGGATGCGGATAAAATGCGTTGTGAAAACTGAGTTAATACGAACTCAAGCGATTTAAAAACCGCCTCCGTTTTTGGCGCCAGAGTTAGCAATATAGAAGCTGGCACCAATGAACTCATTCCGTTATGTATCAGTCTCAGTTCATCCCATAATCTTTCAGAAGCTCCGGGGAGCAGGGCAGCCTCCACCGCCCCGTTATCTTGGATTTTATCCATCTTGTTCTCTCCAGCGGGCAATCTGGACTTCGTTAGCAGCTTTCATTGCCAGATAGTCATTGAGCAATGCGATATCACACAGATCCACCACACCGCTCTTCAAATCGCCCCAGTTAAGCCCAAAGACTTCTGCCGGGCGCAGAATGTAATCCTCCCCGTCCGGCAGAGTTTCAAGTATCAGGCCATCACTTCGGCTGGCTTCTCGTTGCCGGGGAGTTCTTGCAAAAAATTTCCCAGCGAATCGGCCACCACCCGGGCCACTAGTTGCAACATAGTCATCAGGTCGATGTCATCGAAAGCCAAACTTCCCTGGCTGAATACCGCCACCCATCCCCCCTGATGTTTCCGCGCTACGGCGCTCAGGCATGGATGGATAATGGCGTTGCAATCGTCTTCGCTCAGTTCGCTGACCGCCCGGGCGATAGCGGCCATCATGCCCTCGCCTGAACGAACGTCATCTCCCTCGCCTTTCAGCTCAGAGATGACGCCCGCCAGCAGCGGAAGTAACTTACGAGCTACCCGCAATTGATCGAAAACGCTCAGACGCACAACCCGGTAGTCACTATCTTTAAGAGTGAATTCCATGGCTTAGAAAGTCCCCAGAATCTGGTCGATATGACCGCAGTCAAATGACCAGGTCACCGTTTCAACTTTGTTGCCGTTTTTAAATTCCGGCAGTTTATTAAAGGCGACGGCACGAGCCGTGACAGAGTCACCGGAGGCGCTGTTGCGAATGACAATAACGTTTTTTCCCCACAGCGTTGAGGACATAGTCTGAGCGTTATAGGCCAGAGATAGTTTCTTATTAATAGGCGAGGTTTTCAGCAGATTGACTTGGATCTGACCACTACGTCCCGGAGTCAGACAATGCATAATTTCGCCATCGGCCCCCTGGATAGTGGTGTTTTTTACATCGGACATAGTGACAACAATGCCTTCCTCAGCATTCGCCGAACCGGCACCCAGATCGATAACACCGGTTGGGCCGGTCAGAGAGGCGGTAACGTCCAGAAAAGAGTAAGTACCCATTATTTATTGCTCCTTAGCGTACAACGTTGATTTCGACATCGGCGTAGTGCACGGCACCCGCCAGTTTGCAAGCCACCTGAATCAGCGGCGCTTTGCGGGCTTCGCGCTCGGACTGAGCCTGGGAAGCCAGAGGTGAGGCATATACGTAATAACCTTTGGTCAGGGTGTCGCCGCTGTTCAGTTGACCAATCTCACCGCCCTGCCATACGCCAGGGGCTACCAGGCCGTTGCTCACCGCCTGATCCATAGATTGTTCAACGTTGGCCAGCAGACGAGTTACGCCCGCATCGGTTTGTGGGATTTTGGTGGTGCTGGTGTAAAGCAGATTAAACAGGTTGGTCTGAACATAGTTCTGCAACCAGTCGAGGCCGTGGCGCTCATCGAAGAAGTCGCCGTTACACATCACGCCTTCCTGAATAATTGCGGTGTCATTGTTGTAGTTAACGAACACGTTGCAATTTTTCGCCTGCAGCGCTTTTGCCTGAGTCAGCGACAGCGTTTCAGCGCTGATACCCGGCTCCTGTTTGAACTTCAGAGTGATTGCGGTGTTGTTACCGCTAAAGTTAACGCTAAAAGCACGGCCAAACATGGACGCTGCGGCGTAAGCAGAGGAGCTTGAGTACTGGGTGAAGGTGCGTTTGTAATTCAGCGCTTGCAGTTTGGATGCCATATCATCTTCATGGGTAGCATCCAGAACCGCCGCATCACCGGTGGTGTAACCGAAGCAGCGGGTTACGCCATCAGCTTCGACCGCTGCCGCTACCGCCAGAACATCCTCATCAGCCAGCTCCGCATCAGCGACTACCAGACCATACCAGTCGCTGGACATAGCGCTGATTGCGTTATAGCAGTCGACCAGTGATTCGTTATCCCGACCAGCAACCTGAGTTGCACCTGCAGCCTGAGTCAGTTTCAGCAGAGCTGAGATATCGGTACCTTCGGCCGGGGCGCTACCAAAGCCAATGCCAGAAGATGCGCCAATGGTGACAGACTGCACCACAAAGCAAGCTTTCTCGCTATCCCAGTAAACTGAAGTGCCGTCCAGCGCATCCTGTACCCGACCGGCCACGCCGCTGAGGTTGGTTTCGGCGCTAAAGTCGATAGCCGAGATAGTTTTCTCACTGCCATCTACCGTGATAACCAGTGCGCCATCTTTAATCGCGGTGAAATTCGCCAGCATCTGCGCCGCATCATCCAGCGCGCCGCCGCGCAGAGTGGCTGCTGAACCCTGTTTAAGCCAGCGGCCAACCATCAGCTCACGCGGTTGCGGAGACTGCTGGAAGTAGAGGCTGGCTGCCTGATATTCCGGCGCATTGACGCTAAAGACCTTGGCAAGCTCGGTCATACCGGAAAACGTCTCCAGACGCTGATGGCTGTCGATGCCTTCGCTGCTACCAAGAATCAGCAAGGTACCGAAGCTGCGTGCTGGAGTGGCTCGTGGAGCCATGTTTACAGTAACATTTACAATACCGGAGACCGGTAAGCCCTGAGTCATAGTGATTCTCCTGTCAGGAATAGTGGTGCCTGCGTTAGCGTTAATACGCCGTAATCGCGATGCACCGTGCGGGAAAGGTGAAGCATCACCTGCTGATACTTCACCGGTTGAGTGTCTGTGGTCTGCAAAGCTTGCAGGGGTTCCTGCTCAATGCAGGAAAAGCCGAGCCTCTGAAGCTCGGACTGGTTCTGGCTAACGGTAATGCCATCTAAAAAGCGGCAGCCTATGGTCTGAGCCTTGGGACCATAAAACTGGACCCGGCAGGCCAGACTTTCGTTACGCGCCAGGGTCAGGCTTTCATCCTGCTGGCGTAGATATCCGGAGTTCTCATCGCGCTGGATGGCCGTGACTTCTACGCAGGCTCCTCCTTGCAATACTTCCGGGGTGACGCCGGGCTGTACATTCGCCGCATCGATTCCGCTTGCACCCGCTACCCAGCTACACAGCAACTGGTCGAGAGCGGCGTCATAGGCGGGATCTGCATCGATGGGCGTTAGCCAGCCCGGCTGCGCGCTTGTGTTACTCATGATGTTTCTCCATATCAATCTGAGGGTGAACGCTCTGGCCATGCTTGCTGGCAGGCGGCTCCGGCAATCCTGGCCCGGTCAGCATATGCAGCCAGCTCTCCCGCTCGACGGTCAGCCCGGCTGAGCAGCTCGGTAAGCAAAACGAGGGGATCGCGGGCTGATGGGCCAATGCCGGCAGCGCTGGGATTTTGGGCGGACTGACCAGCACTGGCGCTGAGTCTGGCGATTTGCTGGCGCAGCCGCACAGCAACATCATTGGCAACATCAGCATGACGCTGCGCACTTTCCAGCTGTTCTCGAGCCTGTTTTTGGGCCACTGCCAGACGATCATTCCAGCGCTGTTCCTGGTCACGGTAGCGCTCCTCCTGTTCTTGTTGTGCCTGCGCCATAGCCAGCGCAGTCTGCTGCTCTTTCAGCTCGGCTACCCGGCTGGCCTGCTGCCAGCCAGAGTGATAGCGCCAGTGTCCAAAGCCCCATAAAACAAAGGCCACCAGTACGCAGAGCACCAGTGGCCACAAAAATCGTCCAGAGAGCGTCATGGGTTCTCCTGGGTGAACAGGGCCTGCTCCGCTTTGCGACGCCGCAACAGACCCGGAAGAGCCTGGCCGTTGGCAAATCGCCATGACAGAAAACTGTCTGCCGCTGCGGAAAACCGCCCTTGATTCAGTTCTCGCAGCAATGTGGAGGTGGAAAATGCCCGAGTGCCGATGTTGTAGCTCAGGCTGACCAAAGCATCGAACTGGTTCTGGCGCAGAGGGACTCGGACCAGGCGATTAATAGCCTGCTCGTAGCTCACGACCCCGCAACGCAGCAGTTGATCGGCTTTACGCTGGCTGATGACCATTCCTTCTGTGACCGGGTGACCATCGACAGGCTGTGTCCAGCCATAGCCAATCGTCCACGGCGCACCGCCGGTCGCCGGATCCGGGTAGGCTCTAAGCCGGCATCCTTCGAAGCGTTTAATCAACGCCACCCCGGTATCGCTAACTCGCATAACATTGCCCTCTTTATTCGGTTCCGTTTTTGCGGTCATCTTTACTGTCGTCGTTGCCGTTATTTCGATAACGGGCCAATATTTTTAGCAATGCAGCGACGGAAACCGTTGAAGCCACCAAAGCCCCAACGGCAGGTGACACATTGATAGTGACGGTCGGGCTTATATGGCTGAGTGCAGCATTAAGTAATACGGCGAGAACTTCAGCCGCCGTTCCTGCTCCGTATATCCCGCCGATAAACGAAATAGCCGCGAATAAAACCTGCTTCCATAAATGGAAACGCGGCGTGGTAATGACATAAAGTAATGCGCCAGCAAGTGCGCAGATTGAAACGGCGGGAGTAGCCTCCGGAAACCAGGTTGCCAGCGCGATTCCTGTCGAACCCGCTGCCACACCCGCCGCCGCAGTGAGTGGTTCTGACATAGGATTACCTGCAAAAAAGCCGCCAGACGGCGGCTTATTAATATGTAAGTGTAATTAGGATTAAAGGCAGAATAAAAATCACCCAACCAGAATAATAATATCTGGAAGAGTTAACAGTTTATATTTTGATTAAATTACGGCAATAAAAAAGCCGATTCACATCGTGACCGGCTTTGCCATTACTGACAGCCTACAGGCTAAATTGCGGGCCGCACAAGCAGTTATTTTCATTAATTTATCACCACCTGAATCATGGCAATAAAAAAGCCGACTCACATCGTGACCGGCTTTGCCATTGTTGACAGCCTACAGGCTAAATTGCGGGCCGCACAAGCAGTTATTTTAATTAATTTATCACCACCGGAATCATGGCAATAAAAAAACCGGTTCATATCGTGACCGGCTTTGCCATTATTGACAGCCTACGGGATAACTTGCGGGCCGCACAAGCGGTTATTTTTATTAATCTATCACCACCTGAATCAGGGCAATAAAAAAGCCGGTTCACATCGTGACCGGCTTTGCCATTGTTGACAGCCTACAGGCTAAATTGCGGGCCGCACAAGAGGTTATTTTTATTAATTTATCATCACCGGAATCATGGCAATAAAAAAGCCGGTTCACATCGTAACCGGCTTTGCCATTATTGACAGCCTACAGGCTAAATTGCGGGCCGCACAAGTTGTTTTTTATTAATTTATCACCACAGTGATAATACAATTAAAAAACCGGCCATGCGCTACGCAGGCCGGTTTGTCTAAAAAATAAAACTATGTTTTTTAATACTAGTGACAATGATGACTTTCTGATACAGATATAATAATACTCAAATAAGAGCTAGATATTTTTATAAGTTCTTACTCAAGCGGTCACCCGGTGGCGATAAGGTTTGGGCTGGGAAGAAACCAATGGCTGTTCCACTTCCGGGTCCATATCGAGGCGAGTATCTAGCATACATAAACAACCATCAATAAAGCCTTCAGCAACCTGCAGCTGAACTCGTACCGTTTTTTCATCCTGCTTGAGATATTTAGCCAGGGTACGCTTAGGCATACCGTAAACATAATGAGCAATAACTAAATCGTACTCCCCGCTCTGGCGCAGTGTTCGTAATCGCAGTACGCAGCTATCAACCAACATTCCATCGTTATCACTACAAGTCAGGCGGCGGGAACGAGGGCTGGCAATCATGCCTTTAAAACCCGCGGCAACTGGCGACCAGTCTAGCTGATTGCTATCCCGTGCTGCCCATCCGCCCCAACGCTCCAGTACCTGTTGTACATTACGCATAATTCCCCCTTTCCGCCGCTACTCGCTGCCACTAAATGGTGGCTCACAAAATGTGTCATCCACATCAGACTAGCAATCCGTTTTCGGATTAGCAATAGCAATTAATACGAAAACGCATTATGAGTTATTGCTAAAGCGCATTGATATTGCCGTAGTGTTATGCAAAAATGCATTTACCGTGCGTTAACAGGAGCAAAGTCATGTCTGCCTCTAATGATGTATTACAGACAAATATCAAATACTTAATGGAAAAATCTGGTATTAACAGCGTGACAGAGCTGGCGCGGCTGGTAAAAATGCAGCAATCAACCCTGCATCGCATGATTACCGGGGAAGTTCGCGACCCGAAGTATACGACTTTGAGCAATATCGCCACTCTGTTTGGCGTATCTCCGGTCGATCTTATCGAACAGGATCTGCGTCTGCTGGATAAATACCCTGAAGCAGCGCCTGTTCAGAACCAGTGGCAACAGCATGTACGAGCGGTGCCGGTACTCGGCAATACCCAGCTCGGGCACGGCGGCTACTGGAGCGATATGGAGTATCCGGTAGGCGTTGGCGATGGCTATCTGCGCTGGCCTTCATGTGATGAAAATGCTTATGCGCTGAAATGTGTCGGGGATTCTATGATGCCACGCATCAAAGAGGGTGAATTCGTCATTATCGAACCGGACCATAATTATCATCCGGGAGATGAAGTTCTGGTGGTGACGCATTCTGGTGAAGTGATGGTTAAAACGTTTCTATTCGAGCGAGATGGCTTCTATCACTTGCTGCCGGTCAATGAAGATCATGCCCCTATTCGACTGGCAACCAGCGAAGTGGCACGTATCCAATATGTCGCCGGGATAGCCAAATCGACGTTATGGATGCCATAAGCGCACTGCCCGGCAAAAAAATAGCGCATCCTGCCGCATGTTACCGGTAAAGTTGGGTATAATGTGCGCCCTTAATTTTTAAACCGAGAAATCCCATGGCGCTACTCATCACCAAAAAATGCATTAACTGTGATATGTGTGAGCCGGAGTGCCCGAATGAGGCTATCTCCATGGGTGATAGCATTTACGTCATAGACAGCCAGCGCTGCACCGAGTGCGTCGGCCATTACGATACGCCGACCTGCCAGAGCGTCTGCCCTATTCCCAATACGATTATCAGCGATCCTGCTCATCAGGAAAATGAAGAGCAACTGTGGGATAAATTCGTCCAGTTGCACCACGCGGATAAAATCTAACTTTCTATGATAACCGTCGCGCAGGCGTAACGCCGCTCATCGGCAAGCGTGACGTGAATATGTTTGACCCCCATCTTCTGCGCAAGAACCAGCGCCTGCTCGCGTAACGTTAGAATAGGTTTCCCCAACTCATCATTGCTCACTTCGAACTGATCGAAAGCCAGCCCCTGACGAATTCCGGTCCCAAGAGCCTTAGAGGCCGCCTCTTTAACCGCAAAACGTTTGGCCAGAAAACGAACCTGTTGATGATGCTGCTGGTATTGCAGCCATTCGTTAGGGCTAAGAATACGCTGGGCAAGGCGATCGCCGGAGCGAGTCACGACTGACTCGATCCGGTCAATTTCGACAATATCTGTCCCTAAGCCAAGGATTGCCATTAGCCGCGGGCTTCCAGCATCAGGCTTTTCATATCAGCCACAGCTTCTTTCAGACCAGACATAACAGCACGGCCAATAATTGAGTGGCCGATATTCAATTCATGAATCTCAGGCAGAGCGGCGATCGCTTTCACGTTGTGATAAGTCAGGCCATGTCCCGCATTCACTTTTAGGCCAATCTGGCTGGCGTAGCGCGCCGCTTCAGCAATGCGCTCCAGCTCTTGTTGCTGAATTTCAGGCGTTTGGGCATCGGCGTAGCAACCGGTATGCAGCTCGATAAACGGTGCACCTACGGTTTTGGCAGCATCTATCTGCTGTTTATCAGCATCAATAAACAGAGACACTTTGATACCAGCATCAGCAAGCTGACGACATGCCGCACCAACTTTATCCAGCTGGCCGGCAACATCCAGCCCGCCTTCTGTGGTGACTTCCTGACGCTTTTCCGGCACCAGGCAGCAGAAATGCGGGCGTAGTTCGCAGGCGATAGCCACCATTTCATCGGTAACTGCCATCTCCAGATTCATACGGGTCTGAATAGTCTGACGCAGCAGGCGCACGTCCCGATCGGTCATATGGCGACGATCTTCACGCAGGTGAACGGTGATCCCTTCGGCACCCGCCTGTTCGGCAATAAAGGCCGCCTGGATAGGATCCGGATAGGCAGTTCCGCGTGCGTTACGCAGAGTAGCGATATGATCGATGTTCACACCTAACAGTAATTCAGACATGGCTTTCCCCTGGAAAAAGTTTAATTAGAGCAAGTGTACACCTGCGAAGGAAAGTGTGGCTATGAGGAACTACGACTCAGCAGAAGGAGGCATATCGACTGGTTTGTTTTTAGGCACAAACTGGCGAAACAATTCGCGGCTCTTGAGCGGTTTGCCGCCGAGATAGGGTTTAAGCGCGATACGAGTAAAACGCTTTGCCGCCCGCAGCGTATCGGCATCAGGAAAATCACGAGATGCCAACGCCCGCAGGTGGCGACCGGTGAAAGTTGCGTTATCGACAACCAGGCTGGCAATAAAACCTTTCTCTTCGCGATATCGATAGGTCATATCATCGCTAACCTCATCACCGCTACCGGCACAGTGCAGGAAATCCATGCCATATCCAAGATGCCCCAGCAGCGCCAGTTCGAAGCGGCGCAACACTGGCTCTGGCGAGGAGCTCACTCCGGCGAGTGCCTGAATACAATGGAGGTAATCAAAGAAAAGTTCAGAGAAGCGAGTTTCCTGTTCCAGTACTCTGGCCAGAAGCTCGTTAACATAAAGGCCGCTGTATAGAACGATACCCGTGAGCGGGAGCGCCAGCGAGACGGCCTCTGCGCCGCGCAGAGTCTTCACCTCTCCACGGCCACCCCAGCGTACCAGAAGCGGCGTGAAAGGCTGTAATGCGCCTTTAAGGTTAGAGCGACGTGAACGCGCCCCTTTCGCGATAACTTTGACTCGCCCTGACTCTTCGCTAAAGAGATCGAGCAGCAAGCTAGTTTCGCTCCAGGGGCGCGAGTGCAGAACAAAGGCTCGTTGCCAGCCTTCCACACTATAGCCTTATCAGAGATCGTCGACGTAGCCCAGGCTACGCAACGCCCGCTCGTCATCTGCCCAGCCGGATTTAACCTTCACCCATAGCTCGAGATAGACCGGGACTTCAAACATGTCTTCCATGTCTTTACGGGCTTCAATACCGATGGTTTTAATCTTGGCACCTTTATTGCCGATAACCATCTTCTTCTGGCCTTCACGCTCCACCAGAATAAGCCCGTTAATGTCGTAACCGCCACGTTCGTTGGTCTGAAAACGTTCAATTTCAACGGTAACAGAGTACGGTAACTCAGCACCGAGGAAACGCATCAGTTTTTCACGGATGATTTCAGAAGCCATAAAGCGCTGGGAACGATCGGTGATGTAATCTTCCGGGAAGTGATGCACCGCTTCTGGCAGATGTTTGCGCACAATGCTCGCGATGGTATCGACGTTGAGGCCGGTTTCCGCTGAGATTGGCACAATATCAAGGAAGTTCATCTGGCTACCGAGGAACTGCAGGTGAGGCAGAAGATCCGCTTTTTCCTGCACGTTATCCACTTTGTTCACTGCCAGAATCACCGGCGCTTTGCCTTCGCGCAGCTTATTGAGAACCATTTCGTCATCAGCGGTCCACTTGGTGCCTTCGACCACGAAGATAACCAGTTCAACATCGCCAATAGAGCTGCTGGCAGCACGGTTCATCAAACGGTTGATGGCGCGTTTTTCTTCCATATGCAGCCCGGGGGTATCGACGTAAATCGCCTGATACTCACCTTCGGTATGGATGCCGACAATCCGGTGACGGGTGGTCTGGGCTTTACGCGAAGTGATGGAGATTTTCTGCCCCAACAGTTTGTTTAGCAGCGTCGATTTACCGACATTTGGCCGCCCGACTATCGCGATAAAGCCGCAATACATTTTTTCGTCGCTCATTCAAGCTCCAGCTTTTTCAGCGCCTGTTCAGCGGCGGCCTGCTCCGCTTTACGGCGGCTGGAGCCGGTACCGACGACTGGCTCACTCAGGCCACTAACCTGACAGTGGATAGTAAATTCCTGGTCATGCGCTTCGCCTTTAACCTGTACTACCAGATAAGATGGCAGCGGCAGATGGCGACCCTGCAAATACTCTTGCAGACGCGTTTTAGGATCCTTTTGTTTATCGCCGGGGCTGATTTCATTCAACCGGCTTTCATACCAGTTCAGAATCAGGCGTTCGACGGTATTGATATCGCTATCGAGAAAGATTCCGCCAATTAACGCTTCTACGGTATCGGCCAGAATCGAATCACGGCGAAAACCGCCACTTTTCAGCTCGCCAGGCCCGAGGCGCAGGCATTCGCCCAGCTCAAACTCACGGGCTATCTCCGCCAGAGTATTACCGCGGACCAGAGTGGCACGCATCCGACTCATATCGCCTTCGTCTACGCGTGGAAAGCGGTGATAAAGGTCATTTGCGACCACAAAGCTCAGGATTGAGTCGCCAAGAAACTCCAGACGCTCGTTATGTTTACTGCTCGCGCTACGGTGAGTCAGCGCCTGCTGCAATAATTCCTGATGTTGAAAAGTGTAGCCCAGCTTACGCTGCAGCCTGTTAATTACGATGGGGTTCATGCGATACCAAATAAAATGAATGCGTCAAAGTGATTCAGCACAGGAAACAGACCTGACGTGCAACGCGGTTTCCTGTGCCGTGGCCCCCTTGCGGGGGCCAACCGGTAAATCGGCCAATATTCTATACATAACGACCAGGGATGTCGTTATTTGATTGGCTTATTTATTAATGAATACCGCCAATACGGCTTAAACGAACACCCGTTGGCCATTCACCTTCTTGCTTCTCGAAACTCATCCAGATAGCAGTAGCTTTACCGACTAAGTTAGCTTCAGGAACAAAACCCCAGAAGCGGCTATCGGCACTGTTATCCCGGTTATCACCCATCATAAAATAATGAGCCGGAGGTACAATCCAGGTTGACTGCCCGCCGTAATAGCCATCAATGCGATCCATGGCCCCTGGGAAGAGCAAAATACGGTGAGCAATATCGCCCAGTTTTTCATTGCGCTCGTTTAAACGAACACTGCCATCTTTTGTCTCACCAAGCGGCAACTGCCAGAAACCGCCGGGAGTATTAAAGCTGGAGCGAATCTGAACAAAATCGCTCGGCTTGAGGTCAGTATAGGTGATTGGCAACGCGGCTGCGCAGGCCTGGCCGGAGCTACAATCTGGCTCGACGGTAACCTGCTTAAGAATCGGATCATAAGTTACCCGATCGCCCGGCAGGCCGACCACGCGCTTGATGTAGTCAACTTTTGGATCGTTTGGATATTTGAAAACTGCTATATCACCGCGCTTAGGATGACCAGTTTCAATCAGCGTTTTCTGCCAGATAGGATCTTTAATTCCGTAGGCGTATTTCTCTACCAGAATAAAATCACCAATTAGCAGCGTTGGCATCATTGAGCCTGATGGGATCTGAAATGGCTCATAGACAAAGCTACGAACAATCAGAACCACAGCCAGAACCGGGAAAATAGAAGCCGCGGTTTCTAACCAGCCGGGCTTGCGCCCGACTTTATTCAGCGTCTGTTTATCCAGCCCATTATTGGTTGCAGCCTGCGCCGATGCCTGGTTCGCACGGCGTCGTGGTGCGAAAACAAATTTATCCAGGCACCACAGCAGCCCGGTAACCAGGGTGGCGATGACCAGTATCAAGGCAAACATATTCGCCATGACAGCTCCTTAAATATTATTTTCCGTCTTTGCCTACGTGCAGAACGGCAAGGAATGCTTCCTGAGGCAGCTCAACGTTACCAACCTGCTTCATACGTTTTTTACCTTCTTTCTGCTTCTGCAGCAGTTTTTTCTTACGGCTGATATCACCACCGTAGCACTTCGCCAGAACGTTTTTACGCAGCTGTTTAACCGTCGAACGGGCAATGATATGCGCGCCGATAGCAGCCTGAATGGCAATATCAAACTGCTGGCGTGGAATCAGATCTTTCATCTTATCCACCAGCTCACGGCCGCGATATGGTGCGTTTGCTTTGTGAGTAATCAGAGCCAGCGCATCAACACGCTCACCGTTGATAAGCACATCAACGCGCACCATGTCGGAAACCTGGAAACGTTTGAAGTTGTAATCCAGAGAGGCATAACCGCGCGAGGTAGATTTCAGGCGGTCGAAGAAGTCCAGAACCACTTCTGCCATCGGAATTTCATAGGTCAGGGCCACCTGATTGCCGTGATAAACCATATTGGTTTGCACACCGCGTTTCTCAACGCACAGGGTAATAACGTTGCCCAGATACTCTTGTGGCATCAGCATATGGCATTCAGCGATAGGCTCACGCAATTCCTGAATGTTATTCACAGCCGGAAGCTTGGACGGGCTATCGACATACAGCGTCTCGCCGCCAGTGGTCTCAACTTCATAAACTACCGTCGGCGCGGTGGTTATCAGGTCGAGATCGTATTCACGCTCCAGACGCTCCTGAATAATCTCCATGTGCAGCAGGCCAAGGAAGCCGCAGCGGAAACCGAAGCCCAGAGCTGAAGAGCTTTCTGGCTCGTAGAACAATGAAGCATCGTTGAGGCTCAGCTTACCGAGCGCATCGCGGAAGTTTTCATAATCATCAGAGCTTACCGGGAACAGGCCTGCGTAAACCTGCGGCTTCACTTTTTTGAAGCCTGGCAGCGCTTTGTCTGCCGGCGCACGTGCCAGCGTCAGGGTATCGCCCACCGGAGCGCCGTGAATATCTTTAATGGCGCAAACCAGCCAGCCTACTTCGCCACAGTTCAGCACATCGCGATCTACGCGTTTTGGCGTAAAGATGCCCAGACGGTCAGCGTTGTACTGCTGGCCGGTGCTCATTACTTTTATTTTGTCGCCTTTGCGCAGGGTGCCGTTTTTAATACGCACCAGCGAGACTACGCCCAGGTAGTTATCGAACCATGAGTCAATAATCAGCGCCTGCAGTGGAGCATTCGGATCGCCTTCCGGCGCAGGGATATCGCGCACCAGGCGTTCTAGCACATCCTGAACGCCAACGCCGGTTTTTGCCGAGCAGCGCACCGCGTCATGGGCATCGATACCAACGATATCTTCAATCTCTTCGGCTACGCGCTCAGGATCGGCTGCCGGCAGGTCAATTTTGTTGAGTACCGGAACAACTTCCAGATCCATCTCGATGGCGGTATAGCAGTTTGCCAGAGTCTGGGCTTCTACGCCCTGCCCGGCATCAACCACCAGCAAAGCACCTTCGCAGGCGGCCAGAGAGCGGGATACTTCATAAGAGAAGTCGACGTGCCCCGGCGTATCGATAAAGTTCAGCTGATAAGTTTCACCATCAGCGGCTTTATAATCGAGAGTAACGCTCTGGGCTTTAATTGTGATGCCGCGTTCACGCTCCAGATCCATAGAGTCCAGAACCTGGGCCTCCATTTCACGGTCGGAAAGGCCGCCGCAAATCTGAATGATCCGGTCGGAAAGCGTCGACTTACCATGGTCGATGTGTGCGATAACTGAGAAGTTTCGTATATTCTTCATAAATAAAAGAATTTTATCTCTTATTGAGGGTTAATTATTTTTGGTGGACACACCTATGGACACACAGAGTAAACGACCCACCTTCACGAATGCCCTGCATCTTACACGACAGCCGTTTAGCCGTCAGCAAAAGGGATGTAAAAGCACCGGTGAAAAGATGAGGTGGGAGGATTAATCATAGAAGGTGTCGAATGACAGAAGATGAATTGGCGGGGATATCTGGAGAAATCTGATAAAAATCCCCCCGTAACTCAATCTTACGCATTAGACGGGTAAATGTATCCAAGCAAGGCCCATTCACATCATCCCGGCAAACAGAGCATTGGCCCTGCCCGGGATTGGGATTTAAACTTCCTGCGCGTCAGTGACCTGGCTGATACCGGGAATACCAACGCTGAGAATAACTGGCTGCCAGGCACTCTGTTTGCTGAATTTTGCCGCCCAGCCTCGGGCTACCAAAAAACCACCAACACCACCAAGCAACGCGCCGCAAAAAGCAGCGATATCGCTACTGAACAGTGCCTGGAACAGGCCGCCCATAATAAACAGCCCGGCCAGCGGTAGCATATAAACCAGCAGCGCGGAGCTTAATAAACTGCGCTCGGTAATGCCTAGTTCAACCTTCTGGCCCACTTGCAGCGGCTCTGGCCATGACACCTGAATATGGTGTTCATTCTGTGGGCCAAGCTTATTGAGCAGCCGGGTACCGCAGCCTGAACGAGAAGCACAGCTACTGCATGATGATTTTACGTCGCAGCTGACCAGCGCTACGCCATCCCGCCATTCAAAGACGGTACCCCATTCACGAATCATGGTTGAACCTTAAATTTCACGCTGTCTGCAATCCGTTTTGCCGTCTGTGGCGGCAGTTCACCTACCACGGTAATCTCCGCACCATCACGAATTTCAGTGCTGACAGTACGGCGCCCGGTGCGCAGCATCTGTTCATTGGTTGCTTCGCTTGAGCGGTTTACGTTAACCGAGAAGCTAAACAGCCCATCCGAATAAAGGCGCGATTCTACCGGTAAATTAATGGTTGGCAACGAACGGCTGCTGCTGGAAATCTGACGGAAGCCCTGCGGCAACCAGCTGGTATCCCAGTTGAATTTTCCTTTGCTGCTGTCAGGTACTGACAACAACGGCGGCAGACTGGCTTGAGTCAACGTTTGCATCTGTTTGTCGACGCTATCGCCCAGCTCCATGGAAACTACGCGGAACTGCTCCAGGGTTTCACCGTCTCTGTCCAGCAGATCTATCCGTAACGGCAATTTCGAGTCGTTATCAATCCAGACGATGTAGCTATACCGCGTTCCGTCCCGCGCCACGACACGAATAACTTCGCAGAGACGATCGGCAATACGCGTACGGCCCACAGAAATGAAATCATAGTAGGCAGACAGACGTTTAAAGTCGGTATAAACGATGGAAGGTAGTGAGTCGACGATGTAATCGCCGTTGAGAGTGAACGCTTCGAGGCCAGGCTCGAAATAGCTAATTTCGTTTCCACGCTGCACAACTTCCCGCCGCGGCCCGTCGAGCTGCAGCAGTTCAGCCAGCGGCTTATTACCCTGGCGAGCATGGCGATAGCGAAGCGATTCAACGCCCTGCTTGTTAATGCTGATAAAAGCGAGTTCGTAGTTTAGCGACTGACTGGCCAGATTCATCTGCTGTAGCAACGCCTCGGACGAAAATCCTGCGGCCGAGGCGTTGGAGAAGAACAGGCTGCCCGCCAGAAGTGACACGGCGCACCAAAGCTGCTTCATTACTGCGACTGAGTTCCTAAAGTCTGATTTCCTGGTACCTGAATCGCAGCCTGCTGTGTCTGAGCCTGTTCAAACTGCAACTGCTCAGAATGCAGGCGGCGCTGCAGTTCATAGTCCTGAAGCATAGCGTTAATTCTGCGACGCTGCTCCTGATACTGCTGCTGACCATTGCTGGCGGTACTATCTGCCGGGACACCCAGGCTGACTGGACTGGCTTTGCCCATCATCGGCATAGTATTAAATACCGGGCCTTCTGGCTGAGTGCTGCCATCAGCAGAACCGTTATAATGCTGAACGCCGACAATTACAGCCAGAGAAACGCAGGCGGCAATACCAACCTGAGTAATCTGGGATGCCCACGGACGCAGCTTCTTCAAGAATGCCATTTTTTGCCACTGCTGCGGCGTTGGCTGCTGTTCCGGAATGAGCGGAGTAGCAAGCCGCGGCGCTGGCTCATTTTCCAGAGCAGCCATCACCCGCGCAGAAATGTCAAAATGCAAAACTTCACCAGTATCCCCGCGCAACGTATCGCGGATCAGGTGGTAGCTCTCCCAGGTCTGCTGCAGGGATGGGTCCTTCGAGAGCTCGCCAACAAACGCCCGATCCAGCGTTTCTCCATCCATTAAGGCGGAAAGTTTCTCTTTCTGCATGCCTAATTACCTTTTCCAGTAATCCGCTATCGTCAACGCCTGATAAGCGGTTGAACTTTATTATCAATAGCTTCCCGCGCACGAAAAATACGGGAACGCACCGTGCCTACAGGACAGTCCATAATGGCGGCTATTTCTTCATAGCTCATACCATCCAGCTCCCGGAGCGTAATAGCCATTCGTAAATCTTCCGGAAGCGACTCAATAGTACGGAACACAATTTGTTTCAGTTCTTCAGACAACATTAAGTTCTCTGGGTTCGAAATTTCTTTTAGTGCACTACCATTATCGTAGTTTTCAGCTTCGCTGGCGTCCACATCACTAGAAGGAGGGCGCCGCCCCTGAGCAACCAGATAGTTTTTGGCCGTATTGACCGCAATGCGGTACAGCCAGGTATAAAAAGCACTCTCCCCGCGAAAGGAATCCAGCGCGCGATACGCTTTTATAAAGGACTCCTGGACGACGTCAGGAACATCGCCCGAAGGAACGTAGCGGGCCACCAGCCCTGCGACTTTATGTTGATAGCGCATGACCAGGAGATTAAATGCCTGCTGCTCTCCCTTCTGAACCCGCTCGACGAGGATCTGATCCGTTAACTGCTCGCTCATCCGAGGTAAAGTCTCCCCAAATCCCATTTCCACGCGTAATTGAAACGCCACTCGAACCCTGCATTTTGAGCAAGCAGAGAGTTAGAGTATCGCTCCCAGACGAAGTTCCGTTACGCCTTGTTTTTTTGAATGTTTCACGGAACGTTCACATGAATGATTATAATGCCTGTTAGCAAAAGATTAATGACAACAGGCAAATATGCGTATTTCTGCGCCCGAGCAGAGTACCGCATGGGCGTTTGCTTTTCATCTGTTTATCCCGCCTTCACCTTAATGTTAGGTACACCGCTTTTCGATTTATATCTGTGCCGCTCGCGCTGTTTAATAAACTCAACTAAAAACGCAAAAGATGGTGACATAACAAACAAACCAATGCTAATGTCATGCTCATTGTTTAGTAAATTAAACACAAAGCTATGCATGTTAATTCTAGCCATAACGTACTGATTATCGGCAGCGGAGCTGCTGGCCTGTCTGTCGCATTGCAATTGGCCGATAGCCATCAGGTGGCGGTAATCAGCAAAACCACTCTCGATGAAGGCTCTACTGCAAATGCCCAGGGTGGGATAGCCGCAGTATTCTCTTCTGAGGATAGTATTGCTGCCCACGTAGAGGATACGTTAATTGCCGGGGCGAACATTTGCGACCCGGAAGCGGTTAGCTTTGTAGCCAGCCACGCCCGCCAGCGCATTGAGTGGCTGATCAATATCGGTATGCCCTTCGACAGCGATCCCTCGCAAGAACGCAACTATCACCTGACCCAGGAGGGGGGACACAGTCAAAGACGGATTCTCCATGCTGCGGATGCGACAGGTCAGGCCCTGGAAAACACGCTGCTGGCCCAGGCTCGCCGGCATCCTAATATCACGCTTTACGAGCATCACCTGGCGCTTGAGCTATTGCTAAGCCGCCAGGCAGAATCGCAGCCACAAATTTGCGGTGCACAAATACTGGATACCCGCTCAGGTATAATAACCCCGTGGTCTGCCCCCTTCGTTGTCCTGGCCTGTGGAGGCGCTTCCGCTATTTATCAATGGACAACCAATGCTGCAGTATCCTGCGGAGATGGGATAGCTCTCGCCTGGCGCGCAGGATGCCGGGTGGCCAACCTCGAATTTAACCAGTTTCACCCAACCGCACTTTACCACCCGTCCGGCGAGCGTTTTTTGCTGAGCGAGGCTTTACGTGGTGAGGGTGCTTTACTGCGTCGTCCGGATGGCTCACGGTTTATGCCTGATTATGATGCCCGTGCCGAACTGGCCCCACGCGACATTGTGGCCCGGGCGATTGATAGCGAAATGCAGCGTCTTGGCGTGCCTCATCTCTATCTCGACATCAGCCATCGCAGTGAAGAGTTTATTCGGCAGCATTTCCCAACCATATTGAGCAAGCTGGCAACGCTTGGCATCGATTTAACTAAAGAGCCGGTTCCTATCGTTCCGGCTGCTCACTACACCTGTGGCGGCGTGGTGACAGATAACTACGGGCTTAGCGATATCAATGGCCTGTTTGCCATAGGAGAAACGGCATACAGCGGATTACACGGAGCTAACCGGCTGGCATCTAATTCACTACTGGAGTGTCTGGTGTATGGCTGGTCGGCCGCTGAAGAGATTAAGCGCCAGCCACCAGTTCATGTAACCAATATGGTTATCGATAAAATGCCTGTGGCAACACTTAGCGCGGAAGAGCACACATATATAGAACAACAACGTCACGCTTTACGAATAATGATGAGTGAAAACATGGGTATAGTGCGTTCAGACATGAGGATGAATCACGCTTTGACGCAACTGTCGCAGTTAAATGATGAGATTGAAAAATTGTATCGTGAGCGTCGCCCGAATAAGGCTCTGGCTGAATTACGCAACATGGCGACCTGCGCACGGCTAATGGTGCGCGCAGGCCTGGCTCGTAAGGAGAGCCGCGGCTTGCACTACACCATCGACTATCCGGTCACCGCAGCCCAGGGCGGGCCAACCATGTTGGTGCCTTAATTCGCCATCGCCAGATAGAATGCCCCGGTCAGCCCGCGCCAGGCTTCAGAGTAATGTTGGTCCGGGTCACGAATAGCAATGCGCTCGTGATAATGCTCTCCATCGCTCGGTGATAGCGCCAACAGCATGCGATGGGGAGCGCGCACTTCGGTCTCCGACACATCCATCCGATAGCGACAGAACCAGCCCTGCTCTTTGGCCAACTGGCTGAAACTTTCTCCCTGAGCCGTGGGCAGCACCACGCAGAAAAATCCATCTTCGTTAATCAGTCGCGCAGCGCAGTTCAAAAGCGCTGAATGATCCAGGCTCGCCGTAGTGCGCGCCATGTCCCGCTGGCTGGTGGCGCAGGCAATGCCCGGCTCAAAAAATGGAGGGTTGCTGACAATCAGCTGGTAGCGCCCTTCCTGCTCCCCGGCCCACTCTTTGATATCCGCACAATGCACTCGGATGCTCTCAGGCCACGGAGAAGCCTGCACATTTTCCCGGGCCTGATCTGCGGCTTCAGAGTCCAGCTCCACGCAGTCAATCTGAGCATGTCCTTCAGTACGCTGAGCCAGCATCAAACCGATTAATCCACTGCCGCTACCAATATCCAGAATGCGCTGCACGCCCGCTATCGGTGCCCAGGCCCCAAGCAAAATTCCATCGGTACCAACCTTCATCGCACAACGATCGTGCGCGACAAAGAACTGCTGGAAGGAAAATCCATTGCGTGGAAGTATATTCTTTGGTTGAGACATTTCGCGTTCCCTAGCCTTTATTGCGCTGTAGCATAGGGTAAAGTGTCGCCAGTTTAAAGGACTGCAGGGAAAGAGGTGAACATCAGCGCCATAATGTCTATAATCGTCGGCCCATATTGAGGTAGACCATGACTGCAACGAATTTTTCCGAATTAGAACTTGATGAAAGCCTGCTGGAGGCACTCCAGGACAAGGGCTTTACTCGCCCGACAGCCATTCAGACTGCCGCTATTCCTCCGGCCCTGGAAGGGCGCGATGTTCTGGGTTCTGCGCCGACCGGTACCGGAAAAACCGCAGCATTTTTGCTGCCTGCGTTGCAGCATCTGCTGGATTTTCCTCGCAAGAAATCCGGGCCTCCGCGCATTCTTATCCTGACACCAACCCGCGAGCTGGCGATGCAGGTCGCCGATCACGCGCGTGAATTAGCAAAAAATACCCATCTTGATATCGCAACTATTACCGGTGGAGTGGCCTATATGAACCACGCCGAAGTATTCAGTGAGAATCAGGATGTGGTCGTCGCGACCACCGGTCGTCTGTTGCAGTATATAAAGGAAGAGAATTTCGACTGCCGCGCAGTAGAAACCTTAATCCTTGATGAAGCTGACCGGATGCTGGATATGGGATTTGCTCAGGATATAGAGCAGATCGCGGCCGAAACTCGCTGGCGCAAGCAAACGCTACTGTTCTCCGCCACTCTGGAAGGTTCAGCGATTAAAGATTTCGCCGAACGCCTGCTGGAAGATCCGGTTGAAGTTTCTGCCGAGCCATCGACCCGCGAGCGTAAGAAAATCCACCAATGGTATTATCGCGCCGACAACGTAGAGCATAAAACCGCCCTGTTGGTACACCTGCTGAAACAGGAAGATGTCACTCGTTCCATCGTTTTCGTTCGCAAACGTGAGCGGGTACACGAGCTGGTTAGCTGGCTACGCACCGCAGGAATAGCCACCAGCTATCTGGAAGGTGAAATGGTGCAGGCAAAACGTAACGAAGCCATCAAACGCCTGACCGAAGGCCGGGTGAACGTGCTGATTGCCACCGACGTGGCCGCTCGCGGTATTGATATTCCGGACGTCAGCCACGTATTTAACTTTGATGTGCCGCGCTCTGGCGACACCTATCTGCACCGCATTGGCCGTACCGGTCGTGCCGGGCGTAAAGGCATCGCTATTTCGCTGGTAGAGGCCCACGACCATCTGTTGTTGGGTAAAGTTGGCCGCTACATTAACGAACCGATTAAGGCTCGAGTCGTTGATGAACTGCGCCCAACGACTCGCCCACCAAGTGAGAAACTGCAAGGTAAGCCATCCAAGAAAGTCATGGCTAAGCGCGCAGAGAAGAAAAAAGAGCAGGACAAAAATAAGGTGCGGGTTAAAAAACGCCATCGCGATGCCAAAAACATCGGTAAGCGCCGTAAACCAAGCGCTGCGCCGGCATCAGACCAGAATGGCTCTGGCACCGAAGAGTAATTGATAAAAAAGCCGCCCACGGGCGGCTTTTTTATTACCTGAGGATTGCTAACGGCAAGCTATACGACAGGCAAAAAAAACCGCCGTAGCGACGGCGGTTTTCTATCACTGAAACCTTACAGGCTTTCGGTAAAGGTACGGGCAATAACATCACGCTGCTGTTCTGGAGTCAGCGAGTTAAAACGCACCGCATAGCCAGACACACGAATAGTCAGCTGTGGATATTTTTCCGGGTGTTTTACTGCATCTTCCAGAGTTTCACGGCGCAGAACGTTAACGTTCAGATGCTGACCACCTTCAACGCGAACTTCTGGTTGGATCTCCATCGGGATTTCACGATATTCAATTTCACCCAGTTTGCTCACTGGAACGATTTCATTTTCTGCAAAACCACCTTTAGCAACTACGCAGCGCGCTTCGCCTTTTTCACTATCCAGCAGCCAGAAAGAATTCAACAGGGCGTCATTAGCGGCTTTGGTAATCTGAATACCTTTAATCATCATTTGCCTCCTGAAGGGCTTTATCTCGGGAACCATTAACCATACTGGCTAATTGGTAAAACCTTTGTTGTTCTGTTGTTCTTTTTACCAGTGCAACTAATGACATTCATTGATTTAAATCAATTAAATCCCAGGGTCAAAACTGATGGTAAATTCATTTTTTTGTTTTACATCAACTTACCCCACCCTGGCGCCACAAAAAAACTTAAATATTTTCAATTATTTTTTAAGGCCGTGGTTTTGTGGCACAACCTGGTTTGCTGTCCTGCCATTAGCGATTAAGCTAGGCGCCTGGTAAAACGCAGGAGAGCAGTATGAGCACCGGACTCACCTGGCACGATGTGCTGGCTAACGAAAAACAGCAGCCCTATTTTATTGAGACTCTAAAAACAGTTGCCGCCGAGCGGGCCTCAGGCATCACTATCTATCCTGCCCAGCAGGATGTTTTCAATGCCTTTCGCTTCACCGAGCTGGGTGATGTCAAAGTGGTTATTTTGGGTCAGGATCCCTATCACGGCCCGAATCAGGCTCATGGCCTGTCATTCTCAGTATTACCGGGTATCGCTCCTCCACCATCACTGGTGAACATGTATAAAGAGCTGCAGAGTGAATACCCTGATTTCCAGCGGCCAGGTCACGGTTATCTCGAGAGCTGGGCACGCCAGGGCGTGTTACTACTTAATACGGTTTTGACCGTTCAGGCGGGAAAGGCACACTCTCACGCCAGTCTCGGTTGGGAAACCTTTACCGATAGGGTCATTGAGGCAATCAATGCGCAGCGTGAAGGCGTAGTGTTTTTGCTGTGGGGAGCCCATGCGCAGAAGAAAGGACGTATTATCGACCGCAACCGCCACTGCGTGCTGTCAGCCCCCCATCCCTCTCCGCTGTCGGCCCATCGAGGCTTCTTAGGGTGCGGACATTTCCGCCAGGCGAATGAATACCTGCACAGTCGCGGCGAGTCGCAGATTAACTGGCAACCTGAGCTCCCTGCCTGACATTCAGGACGGGTCAGCCCCATTAAAAAAGCCAGCAGATGCTGGCTTTATCATGGCTATTTGCCAGTAATTAGCTGTGGTTCTGACGCCACCATTCAGCCAACAGAATACCGGTAGCAACGGATACGTTCAGGCTTTCAACCTGGCCCGTACCATCAATCGCAACCCGCAGATCGCCGCTGGCAAAGGTGGTATCAGAGATACCATCACGCTCCTGGCCAATAACCAGTACCACTTTTTGCGGCAGTTTGGCGCTAAACAGCGGTGTTCCCTGATGGCTAGAGGTGGTTACAATCTGATAGCCCGCTTTACGGAACTGCTCCAGCGAGGCGGCAAAATCATCCGTGCCAATCGCTTTTACATGCTCAGCGCCGCCTTCTGCGGTACGCACTGCGGCCCCAGACTCCAGCAGTGCCGCATCCTGCACCACAACCCCTTTTACGCCAAAGTGAGCGCAGCTACGCACGATAGCCCCGAGGTTATGCGGGTTCCCAACATTTTCCAGCGCCAGCACACAGTCGCGCTCTTCGGCGTCGGCCAGCCACTGGGTGACGGTAATCCCGCTACGCTTTTTAATAATGAAACAGACGCCGCCGTGGTGCTCAGTACCGGAAGCTTTTGCCACTTCAGCCGCGTCCACCACATGATAAGCCTTGCGATTGGCAGCCATCCAGCGCAGCGCTTCTTTAAAGCGTGGTGTGACTTCCTGTACAAACCAGGCACGAACAATGCTATCCGGGCGGCTGTGGAACAATGCCTGGCAGGCATTTTCACCATAGATACGGGTCTCTTCAGCGCGCTGACGGCGCAGAGTTTCCGGATCGACGAAATTTTTAGAACCGAACTCGCCGATTTCAGATGCAGGCTCGCGTTCTTCGCCAGCAGGTCGCGAAACGGTGCGCCACGGCGAGGCGTCGCGCTTACGCTCGCGTGAAGCATTACCATCGCGGCCATCGCGCGGGGTGCGGCGGCGATCGTTATCGCGGGAACCCGCACCTTTGCCTGCCGGGCGACCGCCTTTACCGGTACGCGGATTGGCACCGCTATTGTCAGATGAGTCCTCACTACGGACATACATGACTTTAACTTTGCCGCTTTTGCCTTTCATTTCGTCGTTCATACTTCTCTCCACCAACTCTGCGCGAAGCGCGCAGATTACCCGATGTACGGTGCTGGCGCCAGCCATTCCGCCTCATCAGAAATATCTATTGGCGCCATTGGGGAAAACGCTTTGTTTACCCAGCCAGACTGATGAATACTGCAACAACAGGCAGCCAAAATTATGGCTGAATATCATTCATCAGGTTTGAGGTTAGTTATGAATACCGTTTGCGCCAGCTGTCAGGCTATCAACCGCATTCCTCAGGAGCATACCCACGACGGCGCGAAATGCGGCCGCTGCGGTAACGCACTGTTTGACGGCGAAGTTACCCATGCCACCGAGCAAACCTTCGATACTCTGCTAAAAGACGATCTGCCGGTCGTGGTCGATTTTTGGGCGCCATGGTGCGGCCCGTGCGTTAACTTTGCGCCTATTTTTGAAGATGTCGCAGAAGAACGCAGCGATAGCGCTCGCTTTATTAAAGTAGATACCGAAGCCCAGCAAGCGCTGGCGGCTCGCTTTAATATTCGCAGCATTCCAACCATTATGGTGTTTAAAAATGGTCAGAAGGTAGACGTGCTGGGCGGTGCATTACCTAAAGCACAGTTTAATCAGTGGCTTAACGAAACGCTGTAAGACAACAGTTGTCCCCGCAGTTCCCCTTTGCGAAAATGGCGTTTTTGTTCTGGTTAACATGACCGAAAACGCCGTTTTACGCCTGCGCACCGAGCGTCTGGCTCGCTCCACCCGCCCTTTTCTGGCCCGCGGAAACCGGGTACGTCGCTGCCAGGGCTGTTTGCTGCCGCTTAAAAATTGCCTGTGCTCCAGCATCAAGCCACAGGTATCCCGCAGCCGCTTCTGCCTGGTGATGTACGATACCGAGCCAATGAAACCGAGCAATACCGGCCGCCTGATTGCCGATATTTTACCGGAAACCTTCGCTTTTAACTGGTCACGTACTGAGCCTCCGGCCGAGCTTCTGGCTCTGGTGCAAGATCCGCAATGGCAGCCGCTTATCGTTTTTCCTGCCAGCTACGCCGATGAAGATCGTCCGGTGGTTACACAGCCGCCTTTATCTGGCAAACCGCCGCTATTTATCATGCTTGATGGAACCTGGACTGAAGCACGTAAAATGTTCCGCAAAAGCCCATGGCTGGATAACTTTCCGGTCATTTCAGTCGACCTCGCGCGCACTTCGGTTTATGGGCTGCGCGAAGCCCACGGCGACGGGCAATATTGCACTGTTGAAGTCGCCAGCGCCTTACTGGAGCTGGCAGGCGATACGGCCGCAGCAAGTGAATTAAACGACCATTTTTTGCTGTTCCGCGAGCGTTATCTGGCGGGAAAACCACAGCATCAGGCCACAATCACATCCGCTAACGAGGAAAGCGTTTAAACTCAGGAGATATCTGCACAAGGAGAGCGCCATGAGTCAACGCGGACTAGAAGCTTTGCTGCGCCCGCAATCCATCGCCGTCATTGGAGCGTCCCCCACGCCCGGCCGCGCCGGAAATTTGCTAATGCGCAATTTACTGGATGGGGGATTTAGCGGGCCGGTTCTTCCCGTTACCCCTAACCATCGGGCGGTATGCGGCGTAATGACATGGCCCAATGTGGCCAGCCTGCCGCTGGTGCCGGATCTTGCCATTATATGTACCCATGCCCGCCGGGTTCCTGAGCTACTGAAGCAGTTGGGTGAAAAGGGGTGCAAAACCTGCATTATTCTCTCCTCCCCTGCCGATCTGCATCCACAGCTGCTGGAGATTGCCGGTCAATGGCGAATGCGTCTGCTTGGGCCTAACAGCCTTGGATTACTGGCCCCATGGCAGGGGCTAAATGCCAGCTTCTCTCCTGTACCGATTACTAAAGGCAAGCTGGCATTTATTTCCCAATCTGCCGCGGTCTCCAACACAATTTTGGACTGGGCTCAGCAGCGTGAAATGGGATTTTCATATTTTATCTCGCTCGGCGATGCGCTCGACATTGATGTCGACGAATTGCTGGATTTCCTCTCCCGTGATGGTAAAACCAGTGCCATCCTGCTCTATCTGGAGCATCTGAGCGACGCACGGCGATTTGTTTCCGCAGCGCGCAGTGCCTCGCGCATAAAACCGGTACTGGTGATAAAGAGCGGCCGTGGGCCGCGGGCTCAGGCTCTGCTAAAAGCACCTCCGGGACTGGATGCTGCATGGGATGCCGCTATTCAACGCGCCGGTTTACTGCGCGTCCAGGATACCCATGAACTGTTTTCTGCTGTAGAAACGCTTAGCCATATGCGCCCGCTGCGCGGCGAGCGTCTGATGATTGTCAGCAACGGTGCGGCCCCCGCAGCCCTAGCGCTCGATGAGCTAGGCCGACGCCAGGGGAAACTCGCAATACTCTCGCCTGAAACTCTGGATAAACTACGCCAGGTGCTTCCCGAAGGTACTGAGCCGGGCAACCCGTTAGATCTACTGGATGATGCCAGCCCGAAACGCTATCGGGATGCGCTCAGAGTATTACTTGATAGCACAGACATTGATGCCCTGATGGTTATTCACGCCCCCAGTGCCGTCGCCCCAGGCACTGAAAGCGCCCTGGACCTTATCGATCTGATAAAACACCACCCGCGTGGCAAAAACCTATCGTTAATCACAAACTGGTGCGGGGAGTTCTCCTCACAGGAGGCCCGCAGGCTGTTTAGTGATGCTGGTATTCCGACCTATAGAACCCCGGAAGGAACGGTAACGGCCTTTATGCATATGGTGGAGTATCGACGTAACCAGAAGCAACTCAGAGAAACCCCGGCACTACCGCAAAATCTCTCAGCCAATGCCGGAGATGCCCACCGTCTGATTCACCAGGCATTGGCAGAGGGAGCCACATCACTGGATACCCATGAAGTGCAGCCGATTCTGGAGGCTTACGGCCTGAATACTCTGCCCACCTGGATTGCCGGAGACAGCGCAGAAGCGGTGCAAATAGCCAGTGAAATTGGCTATCCCGTTGCTTTAAAACTACGCTCACCGGATATTCCCCATAAATCTGAGGTTCAGGGAGTCATGCTGTATCTGCGCACCGCAGATGAGGTGCAGCGTGCCGCCAACGCGATGCTTGATAGGGTTAAGCTTGCCTGGCCGCAGGCGCGCATTCACGGCCTTGTAGTGCAGAGCATGGCCAACCGCGCCGGTGCTCAAGAGCTGCGCGTAGTGGTGGAGCAAGACCCGGTCTTTGGTCCGCTTATCATGCTGGGAGAAGGTGGTATTGAGTGGCAAAACGCAGAGCAAGCTGCGGTCGCCTTGCCACCGCTGAATATGAACCTGGCTCGTTATCTTATCTTACAAGCAATCAAGCAGCGCAAAATTCGTGGCCGCAGCGCTCTGCGCGAACTTGATATCCCCGGTTTAAGCCAGTTACTGGTACAGGTTTCTAACCTGGTCGTAGACTGCCCACAGATCTACCGTCTTGATATTCATCCGCTTTTGGCTTCAGGCCATGAATTTACCCTGCTTGATGTCACGCTGGAATTACAGGATTTCACGGGCGATGCGGATAAACGACTGGCTATCCGCCCTTATCCACATCAGTTCGAAGAGCAGGTCACCCTGAAAAATGGTGATACCTGTCTGTTCCGGCCAATACTTCCTGAAGATGAGCCTGCGATGCAGCGTTTCGTTGCTCAGGTCACCAAAGAAGATCTTTATTACCGTTATTTTAGCGAGATCAACGAATTCACCCATGAAGACTTCGCGAACATGACGCAGATTGACTACGATCGAGAAATGGCATTTGTCGCGGTGCGTAAGGTAGACGGTGCGGACGAAATTATCGGCGTTACAAGAGCTATTTCCGATGCCGATAATGAAGATGCGGAGTTTGCCGTCCTGGTACGCTCAGACCTAAAAGGCCTGGGGATGGGCGGACGTTTACTGGCTAAGCTCATAACCTATACCCGTGAACACGGCTTAGAGCGGCTAAATGGGATAACTATGCCTGGTAACCAGGGAATGATAGCCCTGGCGCGAAAACTGGGGTTTGGCGTTGATATTCAGCTGGAGGATGGCATTGTCGGCCTGACATTATCTCTCAGAAATATTGGGGATTCCTGATCCAGGTTCCGGAAATGTTAACCACAATATCCGGCAGTAATGTTATTATCGTCAGCTTCTGTCGTCTGGATACTACAGAAGACCATCTAATGAATAGAGAAGATACGCACTGTGATGTTGTCTAAATTCAAACGTAATAAGCATCAACAGCACCTTGCTCAGTTACCGAAGATTTCTCAGTCCGTTGATGATGTCGAGTTCTTTTACGCCCCTGCCGATCTGCGCCTGCAGTTGCTTGAACGGATCGCAAACGCCACCCACAGAATATGCATCGTTGCGCTCTACCTGGAGCAGGACGATGGCGGCCAAGGTATTTTGTCCGCACTGTATGAGGCGAAGCGTCGACGTCCAGAACTTGAGGTAACGGTGCTGGTGGACTGGCATCGTGCACAGCGTGGTCGTATCGGCGACTCTACGGCGCTGACTAATGCCGACTGGTACTGCCAGATGGCTGAGCAGCATCCTGATGTCAAAATCCCGGTATACGGCGTTCCTATCAACACTCGTGAAGCGCTGGGTGTTCTCCATTTTAAAGGTTTCATTATTGATGACAGCGTGCTTTACAGCGGCGCGAGCCTGAATGATGTTTACCTGCATCAGCACGATAAGTACCGCTACGACCGCTATCACCTGATTCGCAATAACCGTCTGGCCGATATCATGTATTCCTGGGTTCAGGAAAATTTGGTTAACGCCCGCGCAGCGCACCGTCTTGATAATCCTGAGCGTCCGAAAAGCCCGGAAATTAAGAATGATATTCGGGTTTACCGCCAGGCATTGCGCGATGCCGGATATCAGTATCAGGGTGATGCAGACGATGAGTCGCTGAGCGTAATCCCGCTGGTGGGGCTTGGTAAAAACAGTCTGCTTAATGCCACCATCTACCACCTGATGCCATGCGCTGAGCATACGCTGACTATCTGTACGCCTTACTTCAACCTGCCGGCGATACTGGTGCGAAATATCATCCAGTTGCTGCGCGACGGTAAGAAAGTCGAGATTATTGTTGGCGATAAAACGGCTAACGATTTCTATATCCCTGAAGATCAGCCGTTCAAGATAATTGGCGCCCTGCCTTATCTTTACGAGATTAACCTTCGCCGTTTTCTTAGCCGGTTGCAGTATTACGTAAATAGCGGCCAGCTGGTCGTCCGACTGTGGAAAGAGGGTGATAACAGCTATCACCTGAAAGGTATGTGGGTTGATGATGAGTGGATGCTGTTAACCGGTAACAACCTTAACCCACGCGCCTGGCGTCTCGATCTAGAGAACGCGATCCTTATTCACGATCCTCAGCACCAACTGGCGGCTAAACGTGAGCATGAGCTGGAGCTTATCCGCACCCATACTACTGTGGTTAAGCACTACCGCGACCTGCAAAGCATCGCAGATTATCCGGTTAAAGTTCGCAAGCTTATCCGCCGCCTGCGCCGTATCCGTATCGACCGTTTAATCAGCCGTATTCTCTGACCATCAGGCCTCGATTTTTCGGGGCCTTTTTTAGGAGCAAATATGCGTTTATGCGCGATCCTTCTTTGCCTTCCTCTCGCCGGATGCAGCCATATGGCTCAGGATCAATGGACTGGACGGGATAAAGCGGAACATTTCATCGCATCTGCCGTTCTATCCGCAGCTGGCAATGAATATGCCCGGCATCAGGGCGCAAGCCGCGATCGCAGTGCAGCCTTTGGATTAATGTTCTCTGTATCGCTTGGGGCGGCAAAAGAGGGCTGGGATAGCAGACCTGCCGGTACCGGATGGAGCTGGAAGGACTTTGCCTGGGATGTAGCCGGCGCATCCGCCGGCTACACATTATGGCAACTCACGGATCGTTAGAGTTTAATCCCCTGCCCTTTACGATGAAGCATTAACGATACCAGTAAGGAAATAGCCGCCATTGCGGTGACATACCAGAAGAATGCATTTTCCATATTCCAGGACTTAAACGACAGCGCGACATACTCGGCTGATCCGCCAAACAGAGCATTCGCTACCGCATAAGAGAGACCAACGCCCAGAGCACGAACCTGCGGCGGGAACATCTCGGCCTTCAAAATTCCACTGATAGAGGTATAGAAGCTTACCGACAAGAGCGCCAGCATCACCAGGCCAAACGCTGCAAGCGGTGAGCTAACGTTTTGCAGAGCAGTCAGAATAGGCACAGTTCCCACCGTCATTAGCGCGCCAAAGCACAACATAGAGCTACGGCGGCCAATTTTATCAGATAGGGCTCCGAAGAACGGCTGAACTATCATGTAAACAAACAGTGCACCGGTCATAATCAGGCTGGCGGTGCCTGCTGTCATGCCCGCAGTATTCACCAGATATTTCTGCATGTAAGTCGTGAAGGTATAGAAGGTCAGTGAACCTCCGGCTGTAAAGCCAAGAACCATCACAAATGCCCGACGATTACGCCATAAACCGCGTAGAGATCCTGCCTCCTTCAAAGAACGCGTTTCGGTTTTAGAGGTCTCATCCAGCGAACGACGTAACCAAAGAGCAACCACTGCCAGCACTGCCCCCAGCGCAAATGGAATGCGCCAACCCCAGGCACGCAAATCGGTTTCACTCAGCACCTGCTGCAGAATAACCACAACCAGTAATGCGAGCAGCTGACCACCAATCAGGGTTACATATTGGAATGAAGCAAAGAACCCTTTACGTCCTTCAATTGCCACCTCACTCATATAAGTAGCACTAGTCCCATATTCTCCCCCAACCGACAGCCCCTGGAACAGACGAGCTAACAGCAGCAGAGCCGGAGCCCAGGTTCCTATCACGGCATAACCCGGCAGGCAGGCAATTACCAGCGAACCAAAACACATCATGCATACTGAGATCAACATTGAGGTTTTACGACCATGTTTGTCAGCAATATAGCCAAACATCCAGCCGCCGATTGGCCGCATCAAGAAGCCAGCAGCAAAAACTCCGGCAGTTTGCAGCAACTGCGTGGTGGTATTTCCAGACGGAAAGAAAATATGAGCAAAGTACAGTGAGCAAAATGAATAGACATAAAAGTCGAACCACTCCACCAGGTTCCCCGATGAGGCCCCGACAATAGCCCAAACTCGGCGTTTGGTTTCATTCGCGGATGCTGCCTGCCCTTCGGATGTTAGTGTTGTTTCGGTCATTACTTTCTCCAGCCACGCCCCTGGAACGGGGTCTTAGCAATTTAAAGACGTAGAGTGCGCGCCAGAACAAAGTAAATAAAGTGTTAAAATTACGTTTAAAATGTTTTTGTGACAAATGCCCACTTTTCATTACATGTGAACAAAAAATTGCATAACTGGTCGGAGTGAGAGCCTGATTAAGTGGGTTAATGATGAGAATTTGCCAGTTATTTAGCTTAAAAACAAACGGGAAATGTTGGCAGGCTATGTAATAAAGACGTAAAAAAAGAAAAAGCCCTGTACGTCAGTACAAGGCTTCGTCTCTTGTCTGATGCCTGGCAGTTGTATGGCGGGCGTCCTGCCCGCCACCCTCCGGGCAGCACTCCGTGCTGTGCAAATTCGTTCCCGACGAATTTGTCCTCCTCCGGAGAGCGCTTACCGGCAGACAGCAGAAAAAACAAAAAGCCCAGTCTTTCGACTGGGCTTTCTGCTTTATTTGATGCCTGGCAGTTCCCTACAATACTCGTATCATCCTGATACTCGCCCCTGCGGGGCCGCCGCCAGGCGGCGTTCAAAATCGTTCCCGACGATTTTGTCGCATGCCCATGCTCGGGTGGCAAACTCCCGGATATCAGGCAAAAGAAAAAGCCCTGTACGTCAGTACAGGGCTTTGTCTCTTGTTTGATGCCTGGCAGTTCCCTACTCTCGCATGGGGAGACCCCACACTACCATCGGCGCTACGGCGTTTCACTTCTGAGTTCGGCATGGGGTCAGGTGGGACCACCGCGCTAGTGCCGCCAGGCAAATTCTGTCCGTTCACCGCTTTACGCCATGAACGTTTATCCGAAAACTAAGCTGAAAATCTCTCAATTCCACACCAAAACCTCTTTGGCGTTGTAAGGTTAAGCCTCACGGTTCATTAGTACCGGTTAGCTCAACGCATCGCTGCGCTTACACACCCGGCCTATCAACGTCGTAGTCTTCAACGTTCCTTCAGGAGCATCAAGTGCTCAGGGAGAACTCATCTCGGGGCAAGTTTCGTGCTTAGATGCTTTCAGCACTTATCTTTTCCGCATTTAGCTACCGGGCAATGCCATTGGCATGACAACCCGAACACCAGTGATGCGTCCACTCCGGTCCTCTCGTACTAGGAGCAGCCCCCCTCAATTCTCCAGCGCCCACGGCAGATAGGGACCGAACTGTCTCACGACGTTCTAAACCCAGCTCGCGTACCACTTTAAATGGCGAACAGCCATACCCTTGGGACCTACTTCAGCCCCAGGATGTGATGAGCCGACATCGAGGTGCCAAACACCGCCGTCGATATGAACTCTTGGGCGGTATCAGCCTGTTATCCCCGGAGTACCTTTTATCCGTTGAGCGATGGCCCTTCCATTCAGAACCACCGGATCACTATGACCTGCTTTCGCACCTGCTCGAGCCGTCACTCTCGCAGTCAAGCTGGCTTATGCCATTGCACTAACCTCCTGATGTCCGACCAGGATTAGCCAACCTTCGTGCTCCTCCGTTACTCTTTGGGAGGAGACCGCCCCAGTCAAACTACCCACCAGACACTGTCCGCAACCCGGATCACGGGTCTACGTTAGAACATCAAACATTAAAGGGTGGTATTTCAAGGTTGGCTCCACGCAGACTGGCGTCCACGCTTCAAAGCCTCCCACCTATCCTACACATCAAGGCTCAATGTTCAGTGTCAAGCTATAGTAAAGGTTCACGGGGTCTTTCCGTCTTGCCGCGGGTACACTGCATCTTCACAGCGATTTCAATTTCACTGAGTCTCGGGTGGAGACAGCCTGGCCATCATTACGCCATTCGTGCAGGTCGGAACTTACCCGACAAGGAATTTCGCTACCTTAGGACCGTTATAGTTACGGCCGCCGTTTACCGGGGCTTCGATCAGGAGCTTCTCTTGCGATGACCCCATCAATTAACCTTCCGGCACCGGGCAGGCGTCACACCGTATACGTCCACTTTCGTGTTTGCACAGTGCTGTGTTTTTAATAAACAGTTGCAGCCAGCTGGTATCTTCGACTGCCTTCAGCTCCAGGAGTAAATCCCTTCACCTAACGACAGCGTGCCTTCTCCCGAAGTTACGGCACCATTTTGCCTAGTTCCTTCACCCGAGTTCTCTCAAGCGCCTTGGTATTCTCTACCTGACCACCTGTGTCGGTTTGGGGTACGATTTCGTGTTACCTGATGCTTAGAGGCTTTTCCTGGAAGCAGGGCATTTGTTACTTCAGCACCGTAGTGCCTCGTCATCACACCTCAGCGTTAAAAAGAGTCCGGATTTACCTAAACTCTCCGCCTACATGCTTAAACCGGGACAACCGTCGCCCGGCTAACATAGCCTTCTCCGTCCCCCCTTCGCAGTAACACCAAGTACAGGAATATTAACCTGTTTCCCATCGACTACGCTTTTCAGCCTCGCCTTAGGGGTCGACTCACCCTGCCCCGATTAACGTTGGACAGGAACCCTTGGTCTTCCGGCGTGCGGGCTTTTCACCCGCATTATCGTTACTTATGTCAGCATTCGCACTTCTGATACCTCCAGCAAACCTCACAGTTCACCTTCAACGGCTTACAGAACGCTCCCCTACCCAACAACACATAGTGTCGCTGCCGCAGCTTCGGTGCATGGTTTAGCCCCGTTACATCTTCCGCGCAGGCCGACTCGACCAGTGAGCTATTACGCTTTCTTTAAATGATGGCTGCTTCTAAGCCAACATCCTGGCTGTCTGAGCCTTCCCACATCGTTTCCCACTTAACCATGACTTTGGGACCTTAGCTGGCGGTCTGGGTTGTTTCCCTCTTCACGACGGACGTTAGCACCCGCCGTGTGTCTCCCGTGATAACATTCTCCGGTATTCGCAGTTTGCATCGAGTTGGTAAGTCGGGATGACCCCCTAGTCGAAACAGTGCTCTACCCCCGGAGATGAATTCACGAGGCGCTACCTAAATAGCTTTCGGGGAGAACCAGCTATCTCCCGGTTTGATTGGCCTTTCACCCCCAGCCACAAGTCATCCGCTAATTTTTCAACATTAGTCGGTTCGGTCCTCCAGTTAGTGTTACCCAACCTTCAACCTGCCCATGGCTAGATCACCGGGTTTCGGGTCTATACCCTGCAACTTAACGCCCAGTTAAGACTCGGTTTCCCTTCGGCTCCCCTATTCGGTTAACCTTGCTACAGAATATAAGTCGCTGACCCATTATACAAAAGGTACGCAGTCACACCCTCAAGGGGTGCTCCCACTGCTTGTACGTACACGGTTTCAGGTTCTTTTTCACTCCCCTCGCCGGGGTTCTTTTCGCCTTTCCCTCACGGTACTGGTTCACTATCGGTCAGTCAGGAGTATTTAGCCTTGGAGGATGGTCCCCCCATCTTCAGACAGGATATCACGTGTCCCGCCCTACTCATCGAGTTCACAGAAGGTGTGCTTTCATGTACGGGGCTGTCACCCTGTATCGCCGGACTTTCCAGACCGTTCCACTAACACACAAACTGATTCAGACTCTGGGCTGCTCCCCGTTCGCTCGCCGCTACTGGGGGAATCTCGGTTGATTTCTTTTCCTCGGGGTACTTAGATGTTTCAGTTCCCCCGGTTCGCCTCGTTAACCTATGTATTCAGTTAACGATAGTGCACGAATGCACTGGGTTTCCCCATTCGGACATCGTCGGTTATAACGCCTCATATCAGCTTACCGACGCTTTTCGCAGATTAGCACGTCCTTCATCGCCTCTGACTGCCAGGGCATCCACCGTGTACGCTTAGTCGCTTAACCTCACAACCCGAAGAAGTCTTCGTGTCGCAAGAATTTGAGAGACTCGAACATATCATCGTCATTTCTTATTACGGAGAAATGAGACGGTATGTCGTTTCAATTTTCAGCTTGTTTCCAGATTTTTAAAGAGCAAATATCTCAAACGTAACTCAGAGAGTCAGTTTTGAGATACTGATGTCGGCGACTTTCACTCACAGACCAGCAAGTGGCGTCCCCTAGGGGATTCGAACCCCTGTTACCGCCGTGAAAGGGCGGTGTCCTGGGCCTCTAGACGAAGGGGACACTGAAGTCTCAATCGCAAGACGCCTTGCTTCTTTACTTTCATCAGACAATCTGTGTGAGCACTACAAGGTTGTATCTTTATAGGTAAGGAGGTGATCCAACCGCAGGTTCCCCTACGGTTACCTTGTTACGACTTCACCCCAGTCATGAATCACAAAGTGGTAAGCGCCCTCCCGAAGGTTAAGCTACCTACTTCTTTTGCAACCCACTCCCATGGTGTGACGGGCGGTGTGTACAAGGCCCGGGAACGTATTCACCGTGGCATTCTGATCCACGATTACTAGCGATTCCGACTTCATGGAGTCGAGTTGCAGACTCCAATCCGGACTACGACATACTTTATGAGGTCCGCTTGCTCTCGCGAGGTCGCTTCTCTTTGTATATGCCATTGTAGCACGTGTGTAGCCCTACTCGTAAGGGCCATGATGACTTGACGTCATCCCCACCTTCCTCCGGTTTATCACCGGCAGTCTCCTTTGAGTTCCCGACCGAATCGCTGGCAACAAAGGATAAGGGTTGCGCTCGTTGCGGGACTTAACCCAACATTTCACAACACGAGCTGACGACAGCCATGCAGCACCTGTCTCAGAGTTCCCGAAGGCACCAAAGCATCTCTGCTAAGTTCTCTGGATGTCAAGAGTAGGTAAGGTTCTTCGCGTTGCATCGAATTAAACCACATGCTCCACCGCTTGTGCGGGCCCCCGTCAATTCATTTGAGTTTTAACCTTGCGGCCGTACTCCCCAGGCGGTCTACTTAACGCGTTAGCTCCGGAAGCCACTCCTCAAGGGAACAGCCTCCAAGTAGACATCGTTTACGGCGTGGACTACCAGGGTATCTAATCCTGTTTGCTCCCCACGCTTTCGCACCTGAGCGTCAGTCTTTGTCCAGGGGGCCGCCTTCGCCACCGGTATTCCTCCAGATCTCTACGCATTTCACCGCTACACCTGGAATTCTACCCCCCTCTACAAGACTCTAGCCTGCCAGTTTCGAATGCAGTTCCCAGGTTGAGCCCGGGGATTTCACATCCGACTTGACAAACCGCCTGCGTGCGCTTTACGCCCAGTAATTCCGATTAACGCTTGCACCCTCCGTATTACCGCGGCTGCTGGCACGGAGTTAGCCGGTGCTTCTTCTGCGAGTAACGTCAATTGCTGAGGTTATTAACCTCAACACCTTCCTCCTCGCTGAAAGTACTTTACAACCCGAAGGCCTTCTTCATACACGCGGCATGGCTGCATCAGGCTTGCGCCCATTGTGCAATATTCCCCACTGCTGCCTCCCGTAGGAGTCTGGACCGTGTCTCAGTTCCAGTGTGGCTGGTCATCCTCTCAGACCAGCTAGGGATCGTCGCCTAGGTGAGCCTTTACCCCACCTACTAGCTAATCCCATCTGGGCACATCTGATGGCAAGAGGCCCGAAGGTCCCCCTCTTTGGTCTTGCGACGTTATGCGGTATTAGCCACCGTTTCCAGTAGTTATCCCCCTCCATCAGGCAGTTTCCCAGACATTACTCACCCGTCCGCCACTCGTCAGCAAAGAAGCAAGCTTCTTCCTGTTACCGTTCGACTTGCATGTGTTAGGCCTGCCGCCAGCGTTCAATCTGAGCCATGATCAAACTCTTCAATTTAAAGTTTGATGCTCAATGAATTCTGTCATTCGTAATGAATTAACTGTTGTTCACTTGAGACTTGATAAATCATTTAGCGTCTTGCGACGTTAAGATATCAGTGCCTCGAGTGCCCACACAGATTGTCTGATAAATTGTTAAAGAGCAGTGAGTTAGCGGCGCTTCGCTTGCTAACTCGAGGTGGCGTATATTACGCTTTCCTCCTTCAGAGTCAAGCGATTATTTTCGCTTTTCTCTGGCGGGCGTTCCGAAGAAACCCTTGTGACCCGGCGGCTTGCGTGCCGTTGTTCCGTGTCAGTGGTGGCGCATTATAGGGAGTTTCTGACGGCTGACAAGTGCTAATTTGAATTAATTTTCTGACTGCTCACTTTCCAGGCAAAACGCTATGTAAGCCATTGTTTTTGGCTCTCAGATAACAAAAGCGGGCCATTGGCCCGCTTTTAAGTATTACGACTTAATCCTGTACTGCTACGATTTCGCCGTCTTTTACTTTCAGTTCAATCTCTTTTCCAGGAACCAGCTCACCGGAAAGAAGTTGCTGAGCCAGCGGGTTTTCAATCTGCTGTTGTATAGCTCGTTTCAGAGGCCGCGCACCATAAACCGGGTCGTAGCCATTTTGCCCCAACAGTTCAAGCGCTTCATCAGACATATGAACGCTGTAACCACGTTCTTCCAAACGTTTATACAAACGCTGCAACTGAATCTGAGCAATAGAAGCAATGTGTTTCTGCCCTAATGGGTGGAATACCACAACTTCGTCGATACGGTTAATGAACTCAGGGCGGAAACTATGCCCTACTACGCCCATAACCAAATCTTTCATTTTTGCGTAATCCAGTTCACCGAAGTGCTCCTGAATCAGATCCGAACCAAGGTTAGAGGTCATGATGATTACCGTATTACGGAAATCAACGGTTCTCCCCTGCCCATCGGTCAGTCGGCCATCATCAAGAACCTGCAGCAGAATGTTAAATACATCCGGATGCGCTTTTTCTACTTCATCCAGCAGGATTACAGAGTACGGACGACGGCGGACGGCCTCGGTGAGATATCCACCTTCTTCATAGCCAACATACCCCGGAGGCGCACCCACCAGACGTGACACTGAGTGTTTCTCCATAAACTCGGACATATCGATACGCACCATCGCGTCATCGCTGTCGAACAGGAAGTTAGCCAGAGATTTACACAGCTCGGTTTTACCTACCCCAGTAGGGCCCAGGAATAAGAAGGAGCCAATCGGACGGTTCGGATCGGATAGACCGGCACGACTACGGCGAATAGCATTGGAAACCGCTTCGACCGCTTCATTCTGCCCGATAACTTTTTCGTGCAGTTGTTGCTCCATCCTTAATAGTTTTTCGCGCTCACCTTCCATCATTCGCGAAACAGGAATCCCCGTCCAGCGCGCCAGCACTTCTGCAATTTCTACATCGGTAACCCGGTTACGCAGCAGGCGCATGGTTTTACCTTCGGCCTGGGTCGCTGCTTCAAGCTGTTTTTCCAGCTCTGGGATCTGGCCATATTGCAGTTCTGACATACGGGTCAGATCGCCGACACGGCGAGCCTGCTCCATTGCCAGTTTTGCCTGTTCTAACTCTGCCTTGATGGTTTGAGTCCCGGACAGAGAGGCTTTCTCCGCCTTCCACTCTTCTTCAAGTACCGAATACTGACGTTCTTTATCGCTTAACTCTTCATTCAGCATATCCAGCCGTTTTTTACTGGCTTCGTCAGACTCTTTCTGCAGAGCCTGTTGCTCCAGTTTCAGCTGGATAATGCGGCGGTCCAGGCGGTCGAGCTCTTCCGGCTTGGAGTCAATTTGCATACGAATGCTGGAGGCTGCTTCATCGATAAGGTCGATAGCTTTATCCGGCAACTGACGATCGGCAATGTAACGATGTGACAGAGTTGCAGCGGCAACGATAGCCGGGTCAGTAATCTGCACATGGTGGTGCAACTCATAACGTTCTTTAAGACCACGCAAAATAGCGATGGTATCTTCTACGCTTGGCTCAGCAACGAAGACTTTCTGGAAACGACGCTCTAACGCCGCATCTTTTTCGATGTACTGGCGATACTCATCAAGCGTAGTGGCACCAACGCAGTGCAATTCACCGCGAGCCAGCGCGGGTTTCAGCATATTACCGGCATCCATCGCGCCATCGGCTTTACCGGCACCCACCATGGTGTGCAGCTCATCAATAAACAGGATGACATTACCTTCCTGCTTAGAAAGATCGTTAAGTACGCCTTTCAGGCGTTCTTCGAACTCGCCGCGATATTTAGCGCCAGCCACCAGCGCCCCCATATCAAGCGCCAGTACCCGGCGGCCTTTTAAGCCTTCCGGAACTTCGCCGTTGATAATACGCTGTGCCAGACCTTCAACAATGGCGGTTTTACCGACCCCTGGCTCACCGATTAAAACCGGGTTGTTTTTGGTACGACGCTGCAATACCTGAATGGTGCGACGAATTTCTTCATCACGCCCGATAACAGGATCCAGCTTGCCGGACTCAGCACGCTCAGTTAAGTCGACGGTATATTTTTTCAATGCCTGACGTTGGTCTTCAGCACCCTGGTCGTTCACGCTATCTCCCCCGCGCATTTGATCTATTGCCTGGGTGATATTGGCAACAGTAGCACCCGCGGCTTTTAGCAAGTCGGCCAGAGTGCCCCGTGCATCCAGAGCCGCCAAAATAAACAGCTCAGAAGAAATAAAATTATCACCGCGTTTCTGTGCCATCTTGTCGCACAGGTTTAACGTTCGTACCAAATCCTGCGACGGCTGTACGTCACCGCCGGTGCCTTCCACCTGAGGTAAACGGCTGAGAGCCTGATCGACGGCGGTACGCAACTGCCCAACATTCACTCCAGCGGCAGTTAGCAATGGGCTAACCGACCCGCCTTCCTGAGTCAGCAGTGCACTAAAAAGATGAAGTGGTTCAATAAACTGATTGTCGTGCCCAAGTGCGAGAGACTGAGCATCGGCGAGAGCAAGCTGGAACTTATTAGTAAGACGATCCAGACGCATAACTCCTCCCATTACAGGTCAATTTTGCTACTGGAGATTAAATGAGGTCATCCCTCAATTATTCAAGGTTAGTGACCGTAATTATATAAAGGATTTGTTACCCGTACAGGACCGTCTTGATTCAATAGGTTATATCAGCCAAATGAAACTTGCCATACGCCCCGTGATTTGGTCGCGTCGGTATGAAAAAAAATCATCGCTTTCACTGAATGTACAGCGATCGCCGCCGCTAATATTGCGCACGCCACAGCGGGCCAGACGCTGACGCGCTAGTTGGTAAATATCCGCCAGATATTTTCCCTGCTGCGGCAGTGCCTGAAATGCTTTATCCGCTAATGGATCAACCGCCATAAAAGCTTCGCGGACTTCGGCCCCAACCTCAAATGCTCCCGGACCGATGGCCGGGCCGAGCCAGGCCATTATATTTTCCGGTTTATCCCGAAATGAAGCCACAGTCTGTTCCAGTACGCCGGCACACAGACCGCGCCAGCCCGCATGAGCCGCAGCAACCTCAGTACCATCCTGATTACAGAACAGTACCGGCAGGCAATCGGCAGTCATCACCGCACAGACGGTATTGGCCTTTTCCGTCCAGCTGGCATCGGCACGCTTACTGGCAAACTCCTGCCCTTCCAGGCGCAGAACCACATCACCATGGACTTGCTCAAGCCAGACAGGATCGGATGGAAAACCAGCCTCTGCGTACACCCGCTGGCGGTTTGCAGTGACATGTTCCAGGTTATCGCCGCAATGCGCACCAACGTTAAGAGAATCCCATGGAGCCTGGCTTACGCCACCAATCCGGGTAGTACTATAAGCCCGCACTCGCGCGGGTGCCGGCCATTGCGGAACGATAAGTTTTGTCATAACCAGTCAACCTGATCCTTATGCTCTTCAAAGTCTTCTTTCAACACTTCAATTAATTCAACCATATCGTCAGGAATCGGAGCATGCCATTCCATCTCAATACCGCTGATTGGATGATAGAGACGTAACATCGTTGCGTGCAGCGCCTGGCGATCGAATTTACGCAGAGTGGTAATGAACCGCTCAGATGCCCCTTTTGGTGGACGCGGGCGGCCGCCATACAGCTGGTCGCCCACCAGCGGATGGGTAATATGCGACATATGAACACGAATCTGGTGGGTACGACCCGTTTCCAGGCGCAGACGCAGACGCGTATGAATACGGAAATGCTCCATAATACGGTAGTGCGTAGTCGCTGGTTTGCCCATTGGGTGCACCGCCATATGAGTACGGCGAGTTGGGTGACGGCTGATAGGTTCGCTAACCGTTCCGCCAGCGGTCATATGACCAATAGCGACGGCTTCATATTCACGGGTGATCTCCCGGCGTTGTAGCGCTTCAACCAGGCGAGTCTGGGCCGGAATTGTTTTCGCAACCACCATCAGACCGGTAGTATCTTTATCTAAACGATGGACGATACCCGCGCGCGGCACATCCACAATTGGTGGATAGTAGTGCAGCAAGGCATTTAGCACCGTTCCGTCAGGGTTGCCGGCGCCAGGATGTACCACCAGATCTCGAGGTTTATTAATAACCAGGATATCCTCATCTTCATAGACGATATCTAATGGGATATCCTGTGGCTCGAATCGCGCTTCTTCTTCAATCTCTACCGCGATGGCAATCTGCTCGCCCCCCAGCACTTTCTCTTTGGGCGTTTTGCAGATTTTGCCATTAAGCTGAACGCGCTCATCAAGGATCCACTCTTTAATACGAGAGCGGGAGTAATCGGGGAACAATTCAGCCAATGCCTGATCTAAGCGTTGACCGAGTTGTGATTCAAGGACTGTTGCAGAGAGTTCTACTCGTTGTGCCATATGCAGCTTCTTCGTTAACCTTGGGTTTTTACGGCTTTGCCGTTTAATATAGTGTGCTATTGTAGCTGGTCTTTATCGGGAGCTTAACGGAGAGCCTCCCTGAATAACATTCTGAGGAAAGTCAAAACGTCATGACGCGCATGAAATATCTGGTGGCAGCAGCCACGCTGAGTCTGGCTTTAGCTGGTTGCTCCGGTTCATCCAAAGAAGAGGTTCCGGATCAACCGCCTTCGCAAATTTACTCTACTGCCCAGCAAAAACTGCAGGACGGTAACTGGAAAGCCGCCATTGCGCAACTGGAAGCACTGGATAACCGCTATCCGTTCGGGCCTTATTCCCAGCAGGTGCAGCTTGATCTGATTTATGCGTATTACAAAAACGCCGATCTGCCGCTGGCTCAGGCTGCTATCGACCGCTTCATGCGTCTGAACCCAACTCATCCAAATATCGATTACGTTCTGTATATGCGCGGTCTGACCGATATGGCGCTGGATGACAGTGCGCTGCAGGGCTTCTTCGGCGTCGATCGCTCCGATCGCGATCCTCAGCACGCGCGCGATGCGTTTAATGACTTCTCCAAACTGGTGCGTGGCTATCCTAACAGCCAATACGCAACTGACGCCACCAAACGTCTGGTCTTTTTGAAAGACCGCCTGGCGAAATACGAACTTTCCGTAGCCCAGTATTACACCGAACGCGGTGCATGGGTTGCCGTGGTTAACCGTGTAGAAGGTATGCTGCGCGACTATCCTGATACTCAGGCTACCCGCGACGGTCTGCCGCTAATGGAAAATGCTTATCGCCAGATGCAGATGACCGCTCAGGCCGATCGCGTAGCGAAAATCATCGCAGCCAATAGCAGCAACACCTGATTTGTCTATAGCGGAGCCGCTCCGGCGGCTCTGATTATTTCCAGCACATCGCCCCCTTCCCCATAGCAAATCATTAGTCCGTTCAGGGCATACGTCGCATCGTATAAAATTTGTGAATTAATTGGCAGAAGATAAATAGCAGGTTCAGGGAAGTTTTTTTGCAGGCGTTAACCTAACGACTATGCCCGTCCCCCTCTTCCGCTGCAAGAACTATTCGACGCCTCGTTGTGATTAATCACAAAAACATCCCATTGACAAAAAGCGACAAAATATCGTGATATTACTCACGCATTTTGACATTTGAGAGGTTATTCTTAGCTATACCAAGACGGGAAAAGACAAGAGGTTATTTATGACAATGAATTTGACCAGTAAACAAATGGAAATTACGCCGGCTATCCGCCAACACGTCGAAGACCGTCTGATGAAGCTGGAGAAGTGGCAGACTCATCTCATCAACCCGCATATTATTCTGTCCAAAGAACCGCAGGGATTCGTTGCCGACGCGACAATCAATACGCCTAATGGCCAACTGGTTGCCAGCGCCCGCCACGAAGATATGTATGCGGCTATCAACGAGCTAATCTCCAAACTGGAGCGCCAGCTGGATAAAGTACAGCATAAGGGTGAAGCCCGCCGCGCAACGGCATCCGTTAAGGATGTAGCAGTTTCAGAATAAACCACTCACCAGTTTCCTCACGCGCCCTTTCAGGGCGCGTTTTTGTTTCTGTTGACAGCACAGCTCGACTGCCGCTACTTTAAATGCACTGACATTTTGGATACCGACATGAAACAAACTCCGTTTTTCTTCGCTTTCTTTTTTACCTTCCCCTGATCGGGAGGCTTATCGTCACGTAAAAAGAAAGCGAAGACGAACAGAAAGCCTCCCAATCGGGAGGCTTTTTTTATTGATAATAAAAGGCAAAAGATTATGAGTGATAACCCGTTACTGGCTTTGCGCGACAAGATCAGCGCCCTGGACGAGCAGCTTCTGGCGTTACTCGCCGAACGCCGCAAGCTGGCTATCGAGGTGGGTAAGACTAAGCTTGCCACTCACAGGCCGGTACGTGATATCGACAGAGAGCGCGACTTGCTTGAGCACCTGCGCACCCGAGGCAAAGCCCTGCATCTCGATGGGCATTACATCACCCGTCTGTTCCAGCTAATTATTGAAGATTCAGTGCTTACTCAGCAGGCGTTATTACAGCAGCATCTCAATAACAGTAATCCAAACTCCGCCCGCATCGCGTTCCTGGGACCAAAGGGTTCATACTCTCATCTTGCCGCGCGACAGTATGCAGCCCGACACTTTGAAAATTTTATTGAAAGCGGATGCCCTACTTTTCGCGATATTTTCCAGCAGGTCGAGACCGGTCAGGCCGACTACGCAGTAGTGCCTATCGAAAACACCAGCTCAGGGTCTATCAACGAGGTCTACGACCTGTTACAGCATACCGGGCTATCTTTAGTTGGTGAGCTAACTCTACCTATAGAACATTGTGTACTGGTTTCTGGTAATGCCAGCCTCGCCAGCATTAAAACCGTATATAGCCATCCGCAGCCTTTTCAGCAGTGCAGCGAATTTCTAAGCCATTATCCGCACTGGAAAATGGAATACTGCGAAAGTACCTCTGCGGCAATGGCAAAAGTCGCCGAATTAAATTCACCGGATGTTGCTGCTCTGGGGAATGAGTCCGGCGGCGCGCTTTATGGTTTGCAAGTTCTGGAGCGTGAGCTGGCTAATCAAAGCCAAAACATCACTCGCTTTATGGTTCTTGCCCGCAAAGCTATTCAGGTCAGTGGCCAGGTTCCGGCTAAAACCACACTGTTAATGGCTACCGGGCAACAGGCTGGCTCTCTGGTAGAAGCACTGCTGATTCTGCGTAATCATAATCTGATTATGACCAAACTCGAGTCACGTCCTATTCGGGGTAACCCATGGGAAGAGATGTTCTATCTGGACATTCAGGCAAATGTAACCGATGAGGCGCTACAAACGGCTCTCAAAGAACTGGTTGAGATCACTCGCTCAATGAAAGTGCTGGGATGTTATCCCAGCGAGAACGTTGTTCCGGTTGAACCCCGGTAATTACTCTGCGGCAGAGCGCCGCACGGTTTTAGAGTGGTAGCGAAATGGCGTGTGAGCAATACCGGGCACGCCAACTTCGAGTTCGAATATTGCCCCGGAAAGTGGCCTCTGCTGTAATTCGCTTTGTTCCATATTTTCACGAGTCGTAGTGATGTAAAGCGTAGTCATCTCCGGGCCACCGAAGCAAACCATCGTTGGACAACGCACCGGAAGCTTGTGTTCTTCCAGCATATCGCCTTGTGGTGAAAAGCGTGCAATTCGGTATCCACCGTAAAGCGCTGACCAATAGCAGCCTTCGCTATCTATGGCCGCACCATCCGGCGCGCCTTCATCTTTATTGAACTGGCGTAATACCTGGCGTACTCCCGGCTCCCCATCGTCATCCAGCGGCGTACGATACAGAACGCTATTTGGGGTATCGCTGGTATACATCCAGCGACCATCCGGACTAAAAGCCAGGCCGTTATGACCTTTGATGTCGCACTGAATCACTTTCACGTCCAGCTCATCATCCACCCGGAGCAGTAAAGCACCGTTGAAATCGCCGGGCCCCCAAAATGTTCCCGCGTAAAATCTGCCCCGACCATCGGTTCCACCATCGTTAAAGCGTGCCAGCACAGGATTACTGGGGTTATCACAGACTTTATGCTGTAATCGCCCTGCCTCATCAGCCAGCCAGATAGCATCACGCATGGCGATAATAAACCCACCGTTTTCACACAGCGCAAAACACCCTACCTGCTGGGGAAAATTGAATACCTGATGACGCCCGGTAGCCGGGTGATAACGATGGATCTCTTTACGAAGGATATCGGCCCAAAATAGCGCCTGCCGGCTGTGACACCAGGTTGGACACTCGGGTAACAGCCCGGTGTAATTGAACAATGGGGTTGCTTCGGCCATTTCTCCTCCCTGTGAGATAAAAAAACAACGGCACATGGCCGCTGTTTTCAGTATAGCCGGATTGTTTAGGCCCGGCTGTCGTTGGCCTGACGCAATAGCGTACGGCTTTCGCTCTGGAACCGGCGAGCATAATCACCAAACCAGTGCTCAACTTTACGGAAGCTATCGATAAACGCCGCTTTGTCTCCCTGCTCAAGCAGCGTAATCGCCTCACCAAAGCGCTGGTAATAGCGTTTAATCAACGCCAGATTGCTCTCTGACGACATAATAATATCAGCGTAGAGCTGTGGATCCTGGGCAAACAGCCGCCCCACCATCGCCAGCTCCAGGCGATAGATTGGCGAAGAGAGGGCGAGCAGTTTTTGCAAGTCGACATTCTCTTCCGCCAGATGCAATCCATAGGCAAAGGTAGCGAAATGGCGCAAAGCCTGAATAAAGGCCATATTCTGGTCATGCTCTACCGCGCTACTACGCTGTAGCCGCGCACCCCAGACCTGAATCTGCTCCAGGAACCATTGATAGCTTTCCGGCTGCCGACCATCACACCACACAACCACCTGCTTTGCCAGGCTGCCGCTATCCGGCCCAAACATGGGATGCAGGCCCAGCACTGGTCCGGAATGGGCTGCCAGCATTGCCTGCAACGGCCCATTCTTAACCGAGGCAAGATCTACCAGGATGCAGTCCTGCGGTAATGGTGGCAGTTGCCGAATAATTTGCTCCGTCATGTGGATAGGCACACTGACTATCACCATTCCCGCATCACTGAGAATTTCATCAGCCTGTGGCCAGTCTTCCGCCTCCAGAACTTTTACCTGGTATCCGGACAGGGTAAGCATCTTATTAAACAGCCGTCCCATCTGCCCGGCACCACCGACAATAACAATTGGTCGTAGCTCGGGGTTGAGAGTTTTAAAGCCTTTATCATTCTCGCTAGAGTACGATTCACGCATTACGCGGCGCAAAACATCTTCGATAAGATCCGGAGAAACACCCAGCGCACTGGCTTCCTCGCGGCGCGAAGCCAGCATTGAGGCTTCACGCTCAGGAACATAAATAGGCAAACCGTAACGGCTTTTAACCTCGCCCACTTCAGCAACCAACTCCAAACGACGAGCCAGAAGCCCTAATAAGGCCTTATCAACTTCATCAATCTGATCGCGCAATGCGGTCAATTCAGCAACCATAAATACCTCTTACTTCAGCGAGCATTCAACACGGTGGATAAATCACCGTGGATATCCCGCAACAGGGCTTCCGTCGTCTCCCAGCCAATGCAGGCGTCAGTCACCGACACCCCGTAGCGCATTTCACTCCGCGGCTGTTCTGAAGACTGATTTCCTTCAAACAGATGGCTCTCAATCATCAAACCAATAATTGAGCGATTCCCATCTTTTATCTGAGCAACAGCCGACTCGGCAACGCCCGGCTGACGGCGAAAATCTTTATTCGAATTAGCATGGCTGCAATCTATCATCAGCGCCGGACGCAGTCCTGCCTGCTGCATCTCTTTTTCACACTGCGCCACGTCTTCCGGCCCGTAGTTTGGCGCTTTACCGCCGCGTAAAATCACGTGCCCGTGTGGATTACCTCGGGTTTGCAGCAGGCTGACCTGGCCGGCCTGATTTATACCCATAAAACGATGAGGCATCGCTGCAGCACGCATGGCATTAATCGCCGTTGCCAGGCTGCCATCGGTACCATTTTTAAAACCTACCGGCATAGATAAGCCAGATGCCATTTCGCGGTGCGTTTGCGATTCGGTGGTGCGCGCGCCGATAGCCGACCAGCTGAACAGATCGCCAAGGTATTGCGGGCTGTTCGGATCGAGCGCTTCAGTCGCCAGCGGCAGCCCCATCTCAACTAACGAAACCAGCAACTTGCGGGCAATTTTTAGGCCAGCTTCCATATCAAAGGAACCATCCATATGCGGATCGTTGATAAGCCCTTTCCAGCCGACGGTGGTACGAGGCTTTTCAAAATAGACGCGCATAACCAGATAAAGACTATCGCTAACCTCAGCGGCCAGCTTTTGAAAACGACGAGCATATTCCAGAGCCTGCTCTGGATCGTGGATCGAGCAAGGTCCACAAACCACCAGCAAGCGCGGATCGCGTCCGGCAATAATATTGGCAATCGTTTCACGAGAACGGGAGATCTGCGCAGTGTGCTGCGAGGTAAGCGGAAATTGAGCTTTAAGCTGTTCCGGAGTGATCAATATCTGTTCATCGGTGATATGAATATTATTCAGCGCGTCTTGTTGCATGATGGATTCCTTAAGTTTGCTCGTTAAGATAGTCGTTACCTGTTTAGGTGAACCCACCTTAACGGCTAACAGTAAATATTTCAATGCATATTACGTAAAGAAAAAGGTACACCAGCCTTAAATAGCCAGATTAAAGGCAAATTAGTAAACTTATATTTACGAATTGCAGTCTATGTAGAAAATCAGGAAGGCAGATAACTGCACGGAGGAATCAGAGAGACCGGATCCGCAGACTAAACGCAACGGATCCGAAAAGCCGTTTGGAAGGTTAATGGACCGTTTTAGCGCTGAGCAAATCAGCCTGCTTTGTTATCTCGCTTTGTGCCTCATCGAGCATGCCGCGAAACTCTGGAATACTTTGCAAACGTGCATATTCAACGGCTCCAACTACTCGTCCGGCATCTACATCGCTTTGCCAATGAGCACCACAAATCACCCGGCTCTGCCCAAACTCATAGCTGCGCTTCATAATATCAGCCGCCCGCTCTGGCCTGAGTTGTGAGAGCATTAGCCCGATTGTTTGGGCATCGGCAGTATGCCCGGAAGGATAAGAACCATTGGCCCGTAACGCAGCCTCTTCACTTTCGGGCTGGCAGGTATGATGATGGAAATAAACGAATGGACGCTGGCGCATATAATGCTCTTTGGCCGTTTTAGTCGCATAGTCCCCAGTATCAACCAGTATGTACCCCAACATCTTGTAAAGCGTTGGCGTTGATTCTGCCGAAATAGTTACCCCTAGAGGCTCTGAGAAGATCTTCGCGATATTTGGCACATGGAGATCGGCATCATCCGTCGCCTGCTTCCAGCGCTCACTTCCTTTCATACCGTAACCATCCTGATAAGCAGACTTATCTCGGTTAAATTCCGGGCTATCAGCAACGGGTGGCGGAGGTAAATAGGCAAGGCTACTCACAGCCTGCTCTGGCGTGTGAAAAGTTTTCCCAACCGGGTGACCAAGAAAATCTTCAGTGGTACCACTTTGTGCCGCAATAAGCGGTGGTGTTGCGACGAGCATACCGGTAATAAGAAATGCAGATAATATGGGGTTTCTTTTCATAACCTATTCCTTGTTGTGTGTTGAAACTTATCCATAATTTCAAACCAAGGCTATAGACGATATGACCCATATCTCAGAACAGAAGAAATAAAATAAACCCAAGGAAGCAAGGATTAAAAAACAACCATAAAAACAATCATTTAAATAGATAAATTAAATGCAATTTAATAAAAAAATAAAAATCAAAAACAACTTAAATATATTCAGGAAGTATTATTCACCATAAGAATAATAAAGATAAAAAAAGGCCGGGATTAACCCGGCCTTTTTATTAGGATGCAGCGTTAGCCGTATCTTAGTTAAGACGCTCTTTGATACGAGCAGCTTTACCAGTACGTTCACGCAGGTAGTACAGTTTAGCTTTACGAACGGCACCACGACGTTTAACAGCAATGCTGTCAACTACTGGAGAGTGAGTCTGGAATACACGCTCAACGCCTTCGCCGTTAGAAATTTTGCGAACAGTGAATGCAGAATGCAGACCGCGGTTACGGATAGCGATAACCACGCCCTCGAATGCCTGCAGACGTTTTTTGGAACCTTCAACAACCCATACTTTCACTTCCACGGTGTCACCTGGACGGAAGGAAGGTACGTCCTGCTTCATCTGCTCTTGTTCAAGTTGCTTAATAATGTTGCTCATAATTTAATCTCTTATCCTGGGTAAACTGATATTCGGGAGCGTATTACGCATTCCCATCATGTTTATGCTGCTGTTGCGCGTGTTCAGTTTTGAACTCGGCCAGCAACCTTGCTTGCTCTTCAGTCAGAGCCAGGTTTTCCAGAAGTTCAGGTCTTCTAAGCCAGGTACGGCCCAGCGACTGCTTCAGACGCCAGCGGCGAATCTCCGCATGGTTGCCCGACAGCAATACTGCCGGCACTTCCATATCCGTTAACACTTCAGGACGGGTATAGTGAGGACAGTCCAGCAATCCGTCAGCAAATGAATCTTCAGTTGCCGATGCTTCATGGCCCAGTACCCCCGGAATAAACCGGGAAACGGAGTCAATCAGCGTCATTGCCGGTAACTCTCCACCGCTGAGAACGTAATCGCCGATCGACCATTCTTCATCGATTTCGGACTGAATTACGCGCTCATCTATCCCTTCGTAGCGACCACAGACCAGAATCAACTTCTGATTAGTGGCAAGCTCGCTGACGCCCGCTTGATCAAGCTTGCGTCCCTGAGGTGAAAGGTAGATCACTTTCGCGCCTTCACCTGCCGCGGCTTTTGCTGCATGAATAGCATCCGTTAAAGGTTGCACCATCATTAGCATTCCTGGGCCTCCGCCGTATGGCCTATCGTCCACAGTGCGGTGCCTATCGTGCGTGAAATCGCGAGGACTCCAGCTTTGAATGCTCAGCAGGCCATTTTTTACTGCCCGGCCAGTTACCCCGTAATCGGTAATCGCTCGGAACATTTCAGGAAACAGGCTGATTATGCCAATCCACATAGCGCCGTCTTATTACCGTTTGTTCGGAGGTTTAAAAACCAGGATCCCAATCTACTTCGATTGAACGAGTAGCGAGATCGACTTTCTTGATAACCTGTCCATCGAGGAACGGAACCAGCCGCTCCTTGACACCAAATGCATCCTTCAGGTTTGCCTTAACGACTAAAACGTCGTTCGACCCGGTCTCCATCATATCGGTGACTTTGCCGAGGTCGTAGCCGGTGGTAGTCACTACCTGGCAACCAATAAGGTCTTTCCAGTAGTAATCACCGTCTTCCAGCTGTGGCAACTGCGCAGAATCGACGAAAATTTCGCAATTTGTCATCAGATTTGCGACATCGCGATCGTCAACGCCTTTCAGCTTAATAACGATGTCCTGATTGTGGTGGCGCCAGCTTTCCAGCTCAACAACCTGCCACTGACCCGCCTTCTGGATAAACCAGGGCTGATAGTCAAAAATGCTTTCGGTCTCTTCGGTGGAGGAAAACACTCTGAGCCAACCACGGATACCGTAGGAAGAACCCAACTTACCGACAACAATCGGATCGGAGGGAACCAGCGCGGTCTGTTGCTTGCTCATCATGACCACCGTGACAGATTAAGCCGCTTTCTGGGCAGCTTTGATCAGCGTAGCTACGCGATCGGAAATGGTCGCGCCCTGGCCAACCCAGTGAGCGATACGATCCAGATCCAGACGAGTGCCTTCTTCTTTTTCGCTGGCAATCGGGTTAAAGAAGCCAACGCGCTCGATGAAACGACCGTTACGAGCGTTACGGCTGTCAGTAACGACAACCTGGTAGAACGGACGCTTTTTCGCGCCGTGACGTGCTAAACGAATAGTTACCATAACATCCTCTTGTGTGAATAAAACAACCGGGCCCCATCGAGGAACGGAGCCCGGGTGTCATATTAAAAGCCCGAAAATTTTACTGATTTCTGGGGAAAATGCAATCAGCATCTCGCCTTCCGGCGCGTAATTGCGCAAAACCCAATGGGTGCTGGCAATCAGCGAACCTACCGATATCAATAAATGAAGGAAGAGCCGGGAGTAAGTCTGGCTCAATTTAATATCGGCTCCGGTACCAACCTTACGGTTAAGGGCCGTCGGCGGTGCCGCTGAGGGCGTGCGAGCAAAAAGCAGAGTGTACACGCAGTACCTGAGCATTTTGAGCACACCCCGATGGCGAAATGGCCAGCAAGCCTGGCCGGAAAAGATTAGCGGCCAGGGAAGCCCGGCGGCATCATGCCCTTCATTCCACGCATCATTTTTGCCATGCCGCCTTTTTTCATCTTCTTCATCATGCGCTGCATATCGTCGAACTGCTTGAGCAGACGGTTAACATCCTGCACCTGCATGCCGCAGCCTGCCGCGATACGGCGCTTGCGGGAGCCTTTGATGATTTCAGGCTTGGCACGCTCTTTTGGCGTCATAGAATTGATGATGGCTTCCAAACGAACCAGAACCTTGTCATCCATCTGAGATTTAACATTGTCAGGAATCTGACCCATGCCCGGCAGCTTGCCCATCAGACTGGCCATACCGCCCATATTTTTCATCTGACGCAGCTGTTCCTGAAAATCGGTGAGGTCAAAACCGTCGCCTTTTTTCAGTTTGTTCGCCAGTTTCTCAGCCTGAGCACGGTCAACCTTACTTTCGATATCTTCAATCAGGGAGAGCACATCGCCCATGCCGAGAATACGAGAAGCGATACGATCCGGATGGAAAGGCTCGAGGGCCTCAGTTTTCTCGCCAACGCCAAGGAACTTAATCGGTTTGCCGGTAATATGGCGGATGGACAGCGCGGCACCACCGCGAGCATCACCATCTACTTTGGTCAGGACTACACCGGTCAGCGGCAGGGCTTCATTAAAAGCTTTAGCCGTGTTTGCCGCATCCTGACCGGTCATGGCATCAACCACAAACAGAGTTTCAACCGGGTTTATCGCCGCGTGAACCTGTTTGATTTCGTCCATCATCGCTTCATCAACGTGCAGACGACCGGCGGTATCCACCAGCAGCACGTCGTAAAACTTGAGCTTAGCTTCTTTCAGCGCCGCATTAACGATGTCGACCGGCTTTTGCTGTACGTCGGACGGGAAGAAATCAACGCCAACCTGCTGAGCCAGGGTTTCCAGCTGTTTAATCGCCGCAGGGCGATAAACGTCGGCAGAAACCACCAGCACTTTCTTCTTATGCTTTTCACGCAGGAATTTACCCAGCTTACCGACGCTGGTTGTTTTACCAGCGCCCTGCAAACCGGCCATCAGCACAACGGCCGGCGGCTGCGCCGCAAGATTCAGGCTGCTGTTTTCTTCGCCCATCGCCGAAACCAGTTCGTCACGAACAATTTTGACGAACTCCTGGCCCGGAGTCAGGCTTTTATTCACTTCATGGCCAACCGCTTTCTCTTTAACGCGGTTGATAAAATCGCGAACCACCGGCAATGCGACATCGGCCTCTAACAGAGCCATACGCACTTCGCGCAGCGTTTCTTTAATGTTCTCTTCCGTCAGTCGCCCACGGCCGCTGATATTGCGTAGCGTACGTGACAAACGGTCAGTTAAGTTATCAAACATATCTTTTTGCCTAACAGGTAGCTTGAGGCCGCAGGTAGCGACGCAAATTCAAATTGGGCGGAAGTATAACATGAAGCAACCATTGTGCGATGCAACCAACGGTTGGAGCCTTGGGCCTGTGACGCTATACTGCTTTTTTATTTTACTTCTTTGATAGCCGACACTTTATATGCCTGTTTTTGCCCTGCTCGCGCTTATTGCCTACTCCGTCAGTCTGGCTCTGATTATTCCCGGCTTGCTGCGCAAAAACGGTGGCTGGCGTCGCTTTGCTCTTCTTTCTGCAACTCTGGCACTGATTTGCCACGGCGTTGCGCTCGAAGGGCGTATTTTTACCGATAGCGGGCAAAACCTTAGCCTGTTGAACGTGGGTTCGCTGGTCAGCCTGTTTATTTGTGCGGTGATGACTATTGTCGCGGCCCGCGATCGCGGATGGCTGCTACTGCCAATAGTTTATGCCTTTGCGCTCATCAATCTGGCCATGGCTACGCTTATCCCTAATGAATACATTACTCATCTGGAGAATGAACCGGGGATGCTGGTGCATATCGGGCTGTCGCTTTTTGCTTATGCGACACTCATTATCGCCGCCCTGTATGCGTTGCAATTAGCCTGGATCGATTATCAGCTTAAAAATAAAAAACTCACTTTTAATGGTGAAATGCCACCATTAATGGCAATTGAGCGTAAAATGTTTCACATCACACAAGTTGGGGTCGTCTTGCTGACTCTTACTCTGTGTACCGGGCTTTTTTATCTTAAAAACCTGTTTACGCTGGATAATATCGATAAAGCCGTATTATCCATTGCCGCCTGGTTTGTCTACATAGTTTTGCTGTGGGGACATTTTCATGAAGGCTGGCGCGGTCGTCGGGTGGTTTGGTTTAACGTCACCGGCGCCGTATTACTGACCCTGGCCTATTTTGGCAGCCGTATGCTGCAGCAACTTCTCGTCTAGTTTACTTAAGTTACAGGAATCCCAAGTGGAACACATTTCGACCACCACACTGATCGTCACACTTATCGTGATGGTGGTGATATCGGCCTATTTCTCCGGCTCGGAAACGGGCATGATGACTCTCAACCGCTATCGCCTGCGCCACCTGGCGAAGCAAGGCAACAGCGCCGCCAAACGGGTGGAAAAGCTGCTGCGTAAACCCGATCGCCTGATAAGCCTGGTGCTTATTGGTAACAACCTGGTCAACATTCTCGCCTCTGCCCTCGGTACCATCGTCGGTATGCGCCTGTATGGGGATGCCGGTGTTGCTATCGCGACCGGGGTATTGACCTTTGTGGTGCTAATCTTCGCCGAAATTCTGCCGAAAACTATCGCTGCGCTTTACCCGGAAAAAGTCGCCTATCCAAGCAGTTTTCTGCTCATTCCTTTGCAGATAATCATGATGCCGCTGGTATGGTTTCTCAATATCATCACCCGCATCCTGATGCGTATGGTGGGGATTAAGACCGATGCCGTGGTGAGCAGTGCTCTTAGCCAGGATGAGCTGCGCACAATCGTCAACGAGTCCCGCTCCCAGATATCGCGGCGTAATCAGGACATGCTGCTGTCGGTGTTAGACCTTGAGAAAATCAGTGTTGACGACATTATGATCCCACGCAGTGAAATCGTAGGGATCAACATTAACGACGACTGGAAATCGATTGTCCGCCAGTTAACTCACTCCCCTCACGGGCGCATTGTGCTGTACCGTGACTCGCTGGATGACGCAATCAGTATGCTGCGCGTTCGGGAAGCCTACCGTCTGATGACCGAGAAGAAAGAGTTCACTAAAGAGGTGATGCTACGCGCCGCCGATGAAATCTACTTCGTACCGGAAGGCACGCCGCTCAATGTGCAGCTGGTTAAGTTCCAGCGTAATAAGAAAAAGGTCGGGCTGGTAGTCGATGAATATGGCGACATCCAGGGGCTGGTGACCGTTGAAGATATCCTGGAAGAGATAGTTGGCGACTTTACCACCTCAATGTCACCAACCCTGGCCGAAGAAGTCGTGCCGCAAAATGATGGTTCAGTGATTATCGATGCCACGGCTAACGTGCGTGAAATCAACAAAGCCTTTAACTGGCAGCTGCCTGAAGATGAAGCCCGTACTGTTAACGGTATGATTCTCGAAGCGCTGGAAGAGATTCCAGCCCCGGGCACCCGGCTACGCATTGGGCAATATGATGTCGAAATTCTGGATGTGCAGGAAAATATGATTAAGCAGGTACAAATTATGCCGCTTAAGCCTCTACGCCAGAGCGTCGAACACTAATTTAATGCACATAAAAAAACCGGGCTAAGCCCGGTTTTTTACTATCTGTCTGCGTGATTTACGCTTTGGCTTTAGCCACAGAAACCATTGCAGCGCGAATGGTACGGCCATTCAGGGTATAGCCTTTCTGCATCACCATCAGAACGTGGTTCGGCTCAACTTCATCTGACTCAACCATCGCAATCGCCTGATGTACATCCGGATTGAACGGTACATTAGTGTCGCCTACGACTTCCACACCGAATTTACGCACTACATCAACCATCGATTTCTGGGTCAGCTCGATACCTTCAATCATTGCGGCCATATCCGGGTTACCTTTATCGGCAACTTCCAGGGCGCGGTCGAGGCTATCCATTACCGGCAGAAGTTCGTTAACAAACTTCTCAAGGGCAAATTTGTGTGCCTTCTCGATATCGATTTCGGTACGACGACGCAGGTTTTCCATATCAGCCTGAGCGCCCATCTTCGTATCACGTTCACGCTTAGTGAGTTCTTCAACCTGCTGCTGCAAGTTAGCAATCTGTTCATCGCGCGGATCAACTTGCTCAGCACCTTCTGCAGCTTCTACCTCAGCATGCTGTTCCTTGACGATATCTTCCTGAAATTGCTCGTCCTGAACCTTCTGATCTTTACTACTCATGAATTTCTCCGCGTTTTTTGGCATTCGTCTCGCTTGTTCGCTTATTATGGGGATCAGTTTCCCGGTTTCAAGGGAACAAGGCGTATTGTCGTGAACCACATCGCTTAAGGACCACCGTCAACATGAATGCTCACTTCACCCGTATCGGGATTGTTGGTCATCCTCGCCACCCTACTGCCCTCACCACTCATGAAATGCTGTGGCGCTGGCTGCACGAAAAAGGCTATGAGGTGATGATAGAGCAACAGATAGCCGAAGAGCTTAATCTTAGTCAGGTACGCACCGGTACGCTGGCGGAAATCGGTCAGCAGTGCGACCTTGCGGTCGTGGTGGGCGGCGATGGCAACATGTTGGGCGCAGCGCGGGTTCTGGCGCGCTACGATATAAAAGTCATCGGCATCAACCGTGGCAATCTGGGTTTTCTTACCGATCTCGACCCAGACAACGCCCTGCAACAGCTGGCGGACGTACTTGAAGGGCAATACATCACGGAGCAACGCTTTCTGCTGGAGGCCCAGGTTTGTCAGAAAGACTGCCAGAGCCGCCTGAGTACCGCAATTAACGAAGTCGTGCTGCATCCGGGCAAAGTAGCTCATATGATCGAGTTCGAAGTCTATATCGACGAAAAGTTCGCGTTCTCTCAGCGCTCGGACGGACTGATTATTTCTACGCCAACCGGCTCGACTGCATATTCACTCTCCGCCGGTGGTCCGATACTAACCCCTTCACTGGATGCGATAACGCTGGTCCCCATGTTTCCGCATACCCTGTCTGCCCGACCACTGGTTATTAATAGCAGCAGTACAATTCGTCTGCGCTTTTCCCACCGTCGCAGCGATTTAGAAATTAGTTGCGACAGCCAGATTGCCCTGCCGATTCAGGAGGGTGAGGACGTATTGATTCGCCGCTGCGATTATCACCTGCATTTGATTCACCCAAAAGATTACAACTATTTCAATACATTAAGCTCTAAGCTTGGCTGGTCGAAAAAATTATTCTGAAAATGCGCACAGCACTTTACTGTATATAAATACAGGCTATACTGTACAAAAAACCAGTTGTGGTGTTTTATACAGGAAGGTGTTTATGCTGGTACAGCTGACCATCAGTAACTTCGCTATCGTTCGTGAACTTGAAATCGATTTTGATCGCGGAATGACGGCCATCACCGGGGAAACCGGCGCCGGTAAATCCATCGCTATTGATGCGCTTGGGCTATGCCTTGGCGGCCGAGCCGACGCCGAGATGGTCAGGCGCGGTGCCAACCGTACCGACCTGTGCGCCCGCTTTTCACTTAAAGACACCCCGGCCGCGCAGCGCTGGCTGGAAGAAAACCAGCTGGAAGATGGTCGCGAATGCCTGTTACGCAGGGTTATCAATAGCGACGGTCGCTCCCGCGGATTTATTAACGGTACGGCGGTTCCGCTCTCTCAGCTACGTGAACTTGGCCAGCTTCTTATCCAAATTCACGGCCAGCACGCCCATCAATTGCTGCTAAAACCCGATCACCAAAAGCTACTGCTGGACGGTTACTCCAATGACAACGAGCTGCTGCAACAAATGGCAGCAGATTATCGCCGCTGGCACCAGAGCTGCCGGATGCTGGCTCAGCATCAGCAGCAAAGCCAGGAGAGAGTGGCGCGCAGCGAACTGCTGCAATATCAGCTCAAAGAGCTTAATGAGTTTGCACCGCTGGCCGGTGAGTTCGAGCAAATTGATGAGGAATATAAGCGTCTGGCCAACGGTGGTCAGCTTATGACTCTGGGCCAGCAGGCGCTTAATATTCTGGCGGAAGATGAGCAGGCTAATCTGCAAAGCCAGCTATACAGCGCGCGTCAGTTATTAGGCGAATTATGTTCACTGGATGAAAAGCTGTCCCCGGTGCTGAATATGCTTGAAGAAGCCGCCATCCAGATAACCGAGGCCAGTGACGAATTACGCCACTATTGCGACAGAATGGATCTTGATCCGAATCGTCTGTACGAGCTGGAACAGCGAATTTCACGTCAGATAGCCCTGGCGCGAAAACATCAGATAACGCCAGAAGCGCTGCCTCAATTCCATCAGGCACTTCTGGCCGAACAGCAGCAGCTCGAAGACCACTCCAGTTCACTGGAAGCGCTGACCGAAGCAGTGGAATCTCACCATAATCAGGCGCTGGAAACTGCATCCCGTTTACATCAGAGCCGTATCGCCTGCGCCACAGAGCTGAGCGAACTGATTACACAAAGCATGCATGCACTGGCTATGCCGCACGGTTTGCTGGCAATCGATGTCGCATTTGACGCCAGCCACCTCGCTGCTGACGGTGCCGACCGTATCGATTTTAAGGTCACGACTAACCCCGGTCAGCCCGCCCAGGCTCTGGCGAAAGTAGCATCAGGCGGTGAGCTTTCTCGTATTGCTCTCGCCATCCAGGTGATTACTGCCCGCAAAATGGATACGCCGGCATTGATATTCGATGAAGTCGATGTCGGAATCAGTGGCCCTACCGCGGCCGTTGTCGGGCAGCTTCTGCGCCAGCTGGGCGAATCAACACAGGTTATGTGTGTTACCCACCTGCCCCAGGTTGCTGGCTGCGGTCATCATCACTTCTACGTCTGCAAAGAGACAGATGGCGAAATGACTGAAACCCGCATGCAGCGTCTGGATAAACGCGCCCGGTTACAGGAGCTGGCGCGTTTGTTAGGCGGCAGTGAAGTGACCCGTAATACCCTGGCAAATGCTAAAGATTTGCTGGCTGCCTGATAGAAAAGCGTGAAGCCCGGTAAAATCGGGCATTTCGCATGCATTAGCGGCCCTTTTTAAGCGGCAGTTTCAACTTTTTTCGGCTGATAAACGCATAGTGAAGCGCCTTAAGGTTTCAAACTGCCCAAAGGTTTATTATCATCGGTATATTATTGATGAGCCATTGGCCACTTGGGTCCGAAAAGGAATAAAATCACTATGCGCTGTAAAACGCTGACTGCTGCTGCGGCAGCTCTTCTTATGTTGACCGCAGGCTGTTCCATGCTGGAGCGAGTGGTCTATCGTCCGGATATCAATCAGGGCAACTACCTGGCTCCTAACGACATCTCTAAGCTGCGCATTGGGATGACTCAACAACAGGTTGCTTATACTCTCGGCACCCCAATGATGACCGACCCATTCGGCACTAACACCTGGTTCTACGTATTCCGTCAGCAGCCGGGTCATGAAAATGCAACCCAGCAGACGCTGACTCTGACGTTTAACAGCAGCGGTGTGCTTACCAACATCGATAACAAGCCAAAGCTGACGAATCAAGATTAAGATACTGCTCACGTAAAAAAGGCGCCTCAGGCGCCTTTTTTAATACAGAACTCTATTTACAACAGCCTGTGCGTAATGCCGCGATGGGCATTACCTGAGCCAGTTATTTCTTTTGAGCCGAACGCTCAGCACGCAGACGGCGCAACTCTTTCGGATCGGCAATTAGCGGGCGATAAATCTCTACCCTGTCACCATCAGCCAGTTGATGATCTAAAGGTACGGGCCGACTATAAACGCCCGTTTTAGAGGACTGAAGATCTATCTCCGGGCGCAGCTCCAGAATGCCAGAAGCCCGAATCGCCTGCTCTACATCTCCCCCTTCAGGGAGCCTTACTTTCAACAAATACTGCTTTTCAGGCAATGCATAGGCCACTTCAACAGAGATTTCAGACGACACTGTAAATCTCCTTTGCCCTGCTGGTAAAAGCCTGAACCATATTGGAAGCGAGTTCCTTAAAGATTCGACCAAAAGCGAGTTCGATAAGCGTATTGGTAAACTCAAAATCTAAATGGAATTCAATCCGGCAGGCATCGGCACTGAGTGGGGTAAACTTCCAAATCCCCATCAGTTTTTTAAAAGGCCCGTCGACCAGATTCATCAAAATGCTTTGATTGCTGGTGAGAGTATTGTGAGTGGTAAACGTCTTACTGATCCCCGCCTTGGCAACATCAACAGCGGCCGTCATTTCCGAAGGAGACGCATTTAACACCCGGCTTCCGGTGCAGCCAGGTAAAAAGTCTGGGTATGATTTTACATCATTAACAAGCTGATACATCTGCTCAGCGCTGTATGGCACCAGTGCAGAACGACTAATTTGCGGCATAATGTTTCCTGGGGATCAAACAACGCGCAAATAATAACATTTATCAACCGGTAAAGAAAAACTCCTAAGCAAGACATGATAATATAGCGCAGGCCCCACGGGATGGGGTGTGTTCTCTTTCAGCATTTCGTATACTGAGCGGTACTATGACAAAGAAAAAAGCACACAAACCTGGCTCAGCCACTATCGCGTCCAACAAACGCGCTCGCCACGAATACTTTATTGAAGAAGAGTTCGAAGCCGGACTCTCGCTACAAGGCTGGGAAGTAAAATCCCTGCGTGCCGGTAAAGCTAATATCAGCGACAGCTATATCTTGCTGCGCGATGGTGAAGCCTATCTGTTTGGCGCCACCTTTCAGCCGCTATCGGTTGCCTCAACACACGTAGTTTGTGACCCAACCCGTAGCCGTAAGCTATTGCTCAAACAACGTGAGCTGGACTCGCTGTATGGTCGCGTAAATCGAGAAGGCTACACCGTTGTTGCCCTTTCTATTTACTGGAAAAACGCGTGGGCCAAACTCAAAATTGGCGTGGCTCGTGGTAAGAAAGAACACGACAAACGTGACGATATTAAAGAACGCGAGTGGAAGCTCGACAAAGCGCGGATTATGAAACACGCCAATCGCTAAGCCACTGGTATTGCGATAGCTTGTTCTGATATACTGCGAAAACTACTTGGGGCTGATTCTGGATTCGACGGGATTTGCGAAGCCCAAGGAGCATGCCGAGGGGCGGTTGGCCTCGTAAAAAGCCGCAAAAAAATAGTCGCAAACGACGAAAACTACGCTTTAGCAGCTTAATAACCTGCTCAGAGCCCTCTCTCCCTAGCCTCCGCTCTTAGGACGGGGATCAAGAGAGGTCAAACCCAAAAGAGATCGCGTGGATGCCCTGCCTGGGGTTGAAGCGTTAAATCTAATCAGGCTAGTCTGTTAGTAGCGTGTCCATCCGCAGCTGGCAGGCGAATGTAAAGATTGGACTAAGCATGTAGTGCCGACGGTGTAGTAATTTCGGACGCGGGTTCAACTCCCGCCAGCTCCACCAAAATTCTCCATCGGTGATTACCAGAGTCATCCGATGAAGTCCTGAAAGCCCGCACGGCGCAAGCCCTGCGGGCTTTTTTGTTGTTATTGGTTTCAATCTTCTCCCCCGCCTTACCGCCCTATATCAAAGCACTTCGGCTTCCATTCAGAGTAAATTTTTATGTCCACCACGCCCGGGGAAATTTCGTGCAACTTCTGGCGTTCAATCTAAAGTTACATAGGCTCAGTTGTAGTAAGCCTGCGCTGGCTTACCAAATTACCATGCACTCTCTATGGAGTTGATATGACAAAACCCTATGTTCGTCTGGATAAAAAAGACGCTGCCGTCCTGTTAGTCGATCACCAGGCCGGTCTGTTATCTCTGGTGCGCGATATTGACCCGGACAAATTTAAAAATAACGTCCTGGCTCTGGGAGATTTAGCAAAATATTTTGGTCTGCCGACCATTCTCACCACCAGTTTTGAAACCGGCCCTAATGGCCCTCTGGTTCCTGAGCTGAAAGAACAATTCCCCGATGCTCCATACATCGCTCGTCCCGGTAACATTAACGCCTGGGATAACGAGGATTTTGTTAAAGCCGTCAAAGCGACCGGTAAAAAGCAGCTTATTATCGCCGGTGTAGTTACCGAGGTGTGCGTAGCATTCCCTGCGCTATCCGCGATTGAAGAAGGCTTCGACGTTTTTGTCGTAACTGATGCTTCCGGCACCTTCGATGCCATTACTCGCAACGCGGCCTGGGAGCGAATGTCACAAGCCGGCGCTCAGTTAATGTCATGGTTTGGCGTTGCCTGTGAGCTGCATCGTGACTGGCGGAATGATATTGAAGGTTTGGGTACTCTATTCTCCAACCATATCCCGGACTACCGCAACCTGATGACCAGCTATAACAAGCTCAGCGCTAAGTAAAATAGACTACGCCCCCTTCATCCAAGGGGGCCACGCTTTGCCCATCGCCAACTCCGCTCACCCCCACACCGCTTTTACTTGCCAGTCACTCATTGTTATTTTAGTATTTTCTAAATTTAGAAATAACTTAAGTACAACCCATGACCGATCTCGACAACCTGCAACAGAGTGCAACCAGAGCAGCACAGCTATTGAAATCAATGAGTAATTCAAGTCGTCTTTTGATCCTTTGCACGCTGATTGAGTCTCCAGGCACTACGGCCGGGGAGCTCGCTCGTCTGACTGGATTGAGCCCTTCAGCCGCCTCGCAGCATCTGGCGATAATGAAAGATGATCAACTAATTGAATTCAAAAGAGATGCACAAAAAATTCACTATTTCATTAAAGATGAGTCAGTTTTTAAAATCGTGAAGGCGCTGAAAGAAATCTTTTGCCCACAGGAGAAAGCATGAACATAGCCACCATTTCCCCTCAGCAAGCCCACGCCCTTAAGGAGAGTGGAGCAATCATGGTAGACATTCGTGAACCAGACGAGTTTCTGCGTGAGCATATTCCGGGAGCAATAAACTACCCCTTATCTTCAATACACAAAGGATTGCCGCTAAATATTAATGAGCAGCAACAATTAATCATTTTTAACTGCCAGAGCGGACAGCGTACTAAAAACAATGAGTCCAGCCTTGTCATTGCGGCTAATTCTGAAAAGATAAAAATCTTAGATGGAGGTATTAACAACTGGAAGAAAAGTGGCTTGCCGGTGCTTAAAAACGATAACCAACCGCTACCCATTATGCGTCAGGTTCATATAGCAGCCGGCTGTTTAATTATAAGCTCGCTGACTCTAGGATACAGCGTTAACACAGGCTTCTTTCTGCTTGCAGGCCTTGTAGGTGCTGGGCTTATCATTGCTGGCATTACCGGCTGGTGCGGGATGGCAAAGTTGCTGAATCATATGCCATGGAATAACCAGAATATATGAAACAATATTACCCTCTAGCTAATAAAACCCATATCAAGTGGGTATATTATTACAGTGAGTTGCAAAAATAATTAGTCACACGCTGACTCATTCATCAATCAAATAAATTTCCTTATCACAAAGAAAAACTCTTTTGCAGTTTATTCCTAGTGCCAGAAATTAGATCTTGTGCCATGCTTATTCCAGCTCATAACACTGATAACGTTTGATGAGGATATTATGAAAAAAACAACTATCGCTTTATCTGCACTTCTGTTGGCTTCTCCTGTTTTTGCCGCTACCACACACGCAACTGACGATACCGTGGCTGAAGCCCACAAAAATGCCAATACAGCCAGTGAAAAACTTCATGAAGCACAGAACCAGGGCAAAGAGATGCGTCTGAAGTCTCAGCATGAGGCCGAAGGCAAAGCTCACGACACCAGCAGTAAAATCAGTGAAGGATCTCAGAAGGCCTGGAACAGGACTAAAGAAGGCACTGAAAAAGGCTGGAACAAAACCAAAGAAGGCACTGAGAAAGGTTGGAATAAAACCAAAGAAGGTGCTCAGAAAGGCTGGGATAAAACCAAAGAAGGTGCAGCCTCTCTGGAGAAAAAGGTTACTGAGTAATTCATTAACTCCAGTAAAAAGGCCGCTTATGCGGCCTTTTTTATAACCCTACCCGGCAAGATAGCTGCCAGTTTCTTTTTATAAACTATCCCGTCAGACCATTACCGTAGTTAGTGATAATTTCCAGCACACCGTTAATCACAAACTGAACGCCCATACATACCAGTAAAAAGCCCATCAGACGCGATATTGCCGCGATCCCGCCCTTACCCACCAGCTTCATAATGGCTCCCGAACTTAACAGGCATAGCCACAAAATGATGGCAACAGTTGCAAAAACAACCACCGGTGCCACGGCCAGTACCCAGCCGGAAAAATGATAAGGGTTATTTTCAATACTGGATGCTCCGCTGATTATCATCGCAATAGTTCCAGGACCGGCGGTACTTGGCATTGCCAGCGGCACAAATGCAATATTCGGCGTCTTTCTTTTACTAACATCCTGTAATTTGTCATCGACTTCAGGGGTATCGGTATCGCTTTCCTGCGGAAATAACATTTTAAAGCCAATAAAAGCAACGATCAGCCCTCCGGCGATACGTAAACCAGGGATGGAGATACCAAAAGTACTCATCACTAGCTGTCCACCATAGAAGGCTACCATCATGATAATAAAGACATATATTGATGCCATCATCGACTGCTTGTGGCGCTCGACCCGACCCATATTGCCAGAAAGCCCCAGGAACAGAGCAACCGTTGTCAGCGGGTTAGCTAGTGGAAGAATCAGCAGTAATCCAATACCTGTCGCCTGAAAAAGCTCTAAAACAGAGTTCATAATCCGTTTCCCATCTGAAATCGCGAAATGTAGATGCTAAGTTAACAATTTTAGACGATTTATGACCTGGCATTTATGGTGGCTGATTAGCTTATGCACATTTTTAATTTCTGAACTTAGACTTAGCAAGATATGGCAACCCACCTTCCCTCCCCCTTTTAATAGCAACATTGCTACAATCAACAGGCGTTTTTGGTCGCCTTATCTCCACAAAATTACGACGCCAAATAGCAATCAAACATCAGCAACAAGACAGGAGGTACCTATGTTTACAGCAGGTCAGTTGGTTCAACCCCGTACGGGCGGGCCAAAGCTCAGGATTATCGAAGTTGTAAATGATGAGCTCATCTGCGTCGCGGCAGACAATGATCAGGGCGAGAAAAAGCGTTATAAAACCAGCGAAGTCACGCTTTATCACGAAGAAGGTGATTTTGGCGTTTGTTGATAATCATCTTTGCCGGGCGACGGGCATTTTGCGCTCGCCCGGTAACTCACAACCACAGCGCATATCAATTACATTTATAAAACAATCAGCATAACCCTCCGCGTAATAGCCTTCAAAACCCGATTTATCACTAGTAAAGCTCAGATATCGTTCAATCAAAACATTAGATCCGGGATTCTGACTATGGCCATTACGGCGCGCTCATCTGCAATAAAAATAAAAATATAAGATTATGTTTTATAACGATAAAAACAAAAAATGCGGAGTTAAATGGCAGCGCAGTGACTGGAAGGAAAATTACTAAGAATTTTATAGCCAAAGCCCGGCTAAATAAAAATTTTCCTCTAATTGCGGTATTTCAAGCGGATGGATAATCTATACACATCGGTAAACCTAAGATGATTATCTATACATCACCTCAGGTTTGACTATCTTCCACTGCTTTTTCTGGAGAATCTGGAATGTCTTCCGGTCATTCACGTCTGCGTCACGCGATAGCAGATACCTTCGCCATGGTGGTGTACTGTTTTGTCGTAGGGATGATTATTGAGATATTTATCTCTGGAATGAGCTTTGACAGATCGCTCTCTTCCCGGCTGGTATCTATTCCGGTCAACATACTGATAGCCTGGCCATATGGTATGTATCGGGATGCCTTTATTCGCTTCGCTCGTCGCTTCACTCCGTCAGGCTGGGGACGTAACATTGCCGATGTTCTGGCTTATGTGACGTTTCAGTCTCCGGTATATGCGGCCATTCTATGGTCGGTAGGCGCTGACTGGCATCAGATAGTGGCTGCGGTGAGCTCGAATATAGTGGTTTCGATGGCGATGGGGGCGGCTTACGGTTACTTCCTTGAATTTTGCCGCCGACTGTTCCGGGTCCAGGGTTATACCCGCACCGCAAGAGTGTGATGATCGGATTAAGATTTTCTACGCAGGTCATCAGACCTGCGTAATATCAGCGTTGCCCGCCAAAAAGCCCCGCCAGATAACGTTCCAGCGCAATGCGTGAACTGAATCCGTGAGGAATACCGTAATGCTCCTGCCCTTCTCCAGCCTGATAAAGTGGAAACTCCAGGTAACTGTCGCTGATCTTCACTTCTGAAGCCGGCTCTGCCAGCATCTGGCTACGCTCCTTCAGAGTTGGATGAATGACCAGCGCGGTACGACCCATCCTCGCCTCGCGATTCACATATACATAATTCTCACCGCGGCGATAACCATAAGAGCCTGGGGTGACGATATCGATAGTGAAGCCGGCTTTTTCCAGTACGCGCGCAACCTCATCGGGTCGTAAATACATTATTTTTCCTCATCTTTTCTCTACGGCACCCGCACCTTACCTTATAGGGAAGGGCCGGGGCATTCAGAATATTCCATAAACTATAACTCTGATAAGACTAAAAACATTATTCAAATTTATGGTCTACACTTTTTACAAGTCGAATAGCTGGAGGGAACGAATGCAAAACAAGCTAAAACGTAACGATATAGATATCGATGATAATGTAGATGACATCAATCAGGATGTTAGCCAGCTGGCAGATACTCTGGAGGAAGTTCTCAAATCCTGGGGTAACGCAGCGGGTGAAGAAGCGGATAACGCACGTCGTAAAGCAGAGCAACTGCTTAAAGATACGCGTGCCAAGTTACATGGCCGCAGCCGTATTCATCAGGCTGCCCATGATGTGGCCAGCTACACCGATAGCTGGGTAAGAGAAAAACCCTGGTACAGCATTGGCGTAGGTGCCGCAGTCGGCCTGTTTGTTGGGGCGCTGCTTAGCTCTCGCCGTTAGTAAAAAATGATAACAATGTGCGTCTTAACGCCGGGCATGCCCGGCGTTTTTTCATCTTAACTTTTATCGTTTTGTGGCTCGATTTTCTTTTATCTGCGCTCCGTGACAAGCCTGATTACCGGCTCAAAATCCGGCTATCAGAAAACGGCACTGAAGTAATAGGTGGATTAGGGTTTGCAGACGCCCATTTTGCTGTATCATGGAATAGTTATCATTTGTTTTTGCGGCAGTGATGCCGCCAATGACGGAAATACGAATCATGTTCATTACAATTTACACTCGTAAAAACTCACTTCCCTGCTTCGCCACCCAGCGCGCCCTCAGGCAGCAGGGGCTGGCCTTTGTCACGCATTGTGTAGATGATGAGCCTGAGCTGGAAGAGTCGCTGGCAGAACAGGGGTTTACTGAATTTCCGGTTGTCATTACTGATAATTTCAGCTGGAGCGGATTTCGCCCAGATATGATCAACCGTCTGCGGCTTCATAGCCAGGCAGCTAACTGCTAATTAAGGCCAGAATTCTCATTACGCTTAACCACCTGATACATTTCAGGTCCTCTGGCCTGCGTTTTTTCTACAAAAATAAACTCTATCATTCCCATGGTCTGGTGCCATTAATTCTGACATTGTGAGCTATTTAATCATTAAAAATAGTAAACAAACGCACTCGCAATATCCCCACACTAAAACAGGTAATTATCTGTTGTTTTCCGGCTTACTCGCTCCCTGCAATGTAATTAAGCACATATGAAAGATAAAAAACATTTCTTGCTCAGCCCTTGCTCCACCGGTAATAGCGGCTGATATACCAATAATATGACCTATTACAGACTTATCCTAGGGTTGTCTCAGATTCTGAGTATGTTAGGGTATATGGCAACTATTTATATATGGAATGATAACAAGACGATATCAAATAACGGGAAATTGATTATTGCATGGCAATTAAATTAGAAGTGAAGAATCTTTATAAAATATTTGGAGAACATCCCAACCGCGCCTTTAAATATATAGATAAGGGCATTAGCAAAGAAGAGTTATTGGAAAAGACCGGTCTGTCTCTGGGCGTGAAAAACGCCAGTCTGACCATTGAAGAAGGCGAGATTTTCGTCATCATGGGGCTTTCTGGTTCAGGTAAATCCACCATGGTACGCCTTCTCAATCGCCTGATAGAGCCTACCCGCGGCCAGGTGCTGATCGACGGCGTGGACATCGCACAAATATCTGATAGCGAACTCCGCGAAGTACGAAAAAAGAAGATAGCCATGGTCTTTCAGTCTTTTGCTTTAATGCCACATATGTCGGTTTTGGATAATGCCGCTTTTGGTATGGAATTGGCTGGAATTGCGATTTCAGAGCGTCAGGAAAAAGCTATGGATGCATTACGCCAGGTCGGTCTGGAGAATTATGCCCATGCCTGGCCTGATGAGCTATCCGGCGGCATGCGTCAACGCGTTGGGCTTGCCAGAGCATTAGCCATTGACCCCGATATATTATTAATGGATGAGGCTTTCTCCGCGCTCGACCCGCTTATTCGCACCGAAATGCAGGATGAATTAGTAAAGCTCCAGGCGCGTCATCAGCGTACCGTCGTTTTTATTTCGCATGACCTCGATGAAGCCATGCGAATTGGCGACCGTATTGCCATTATGCAAAATGGCGAAGTGGTTCAGGTCGGAACACCAGATGAAATTCTGAATAATCCTGCCAACGATTATGTCCGCACCTTCTTCCGCGGCGTCGATATTAGCCAGGTATTCAGCGCCCGGGATATTGCCCGCCGCACCCCGGTTGGACTGCTGCGCAAAACTCCTGGCTTTGGGCCTCGCTCCGCACTTCAGCTATTGCAGGACGACGACCGGGAGTTTGGCTACGTCATCGAGCGCGGTAATAAGTTTCTTGGGATAGTCTCTATCGACTCTCTGAAACTGGCTCTGGCAAATGGTCAGGGTCTGGATAATGCCCTGCTCGACTCCCCTGGCGCCATCAATGCAGATACGGCTCTGGGCGATTTGCTATCGCACGTAGGCCAGGCACCTTGTGCCGTGCCAGTTACAGACGATGAGCAGCAATATGTCGGCATCATTTCCAAAGGAATGCTGCTTAAAGCATTAGATCGTGAGGGGGCAAATCAATGAGCGATACCAACCCATGGGCGACCAATGATAGCGCCAATAACACACAAGCAGCCACCGACGCCTCGCAGACCGCTGATGCCTGGGGCAATCCTCAACCGGCACAGGATGCTTCCGCATCACCGGATGCATGGGGCGGTGGCGCGCCTGCGGATAGCAATGCCGATTGGCTGAACAGCGCCCCGGCACCGCAGGCCGAGCATTTCAGTATTATGGATCCGTTCCAGCACAAACTTCTGCCGCTCGACAACTGGGTCACTGAAGGGATTGACTGGGTAGTTACTCACTTCCGTCCGCTATTTCAGGGCATCCGGGTGCCGATTGATTACATTCTTAGTGCGTTTCAAAACCTGCTAACAGAATTACCGGCTCCGGTGGCGATTATTATCTTTGCGCTCATCGCCTGGCAGATGTCCAGCCTGACCATGGGCGTTGCAACGCTGGTCTCTCTGGTCGTCATTGGCGCTATTGGTGCATGGAGCGAAGCCATGATTACCCTTGCTCTGGTACTGACGGCCCTGCTGTTCTGTGTGGCGATTGGTCTGCCGCTCGGGATCTGGCTGGCACGCAGCCCGCGTGCTGCGAAGGTTATCAGGCCATTGCTGGACGCGATGCAAACCACCCCGGCATTCGTCTACCTGGTACCGATCGTAATGCTCTTCGGGATCGGTAATGTCCCTGGCGTCGTGGTTACTATTATCTTCGCCCTGCCGCCGATTGTGCGTCTGACTATTTTGGGGATCAACCAGGTACCTGAGGATCTTACTGAAGCGGCCCGATCCTTCGGGGCCAGCCCGCGCCAGATGCTGTTTAAAGTGCAGCTGCCGCTGGCAATGCCAACCATTATGGCTGGGGTTAATCAAACGCTGATGCTGGCACTGTCGATGGTGGTGATTGCCTCAATGATTGCCGTCGGTGGCCTGGGACAAATGGTATTGCGCGGAATCGGTCGCCTAGATATGGGACTGGCCACGATTGGCGGCGTGGGGATAGTGATTCTGGCAATTATCCTCGATCGTCTGACTCAGTCTGTGGGCCGTGATGCCCGCAGCCGCGGCAACCGCCGCTGGTACACCACCGGGCCAATTGGCCTGCTGATGCGCCCATTTACTACTACCCGCCCGGCGGCCTCTGGCCGTGCGGTTCTGGCCTCTGAAAACGATAAGGTATAAATACGATGAGACAAAAGATCCTTTTGGTGACCGTACTCACTACTCTGGCCGCCACCAGCAGCACCTTTGCCGCCGCACTTCCGGGCGAAGGCATCACCGTTAAACCGGTGCAAAGCACTATCTCTGAAGAAACTTTTCAGACTTTACTGGTTAGCCGGGCGCTAGAAAAGCTCGGCTATAAAGTCGAGAAACCCAGTGAGGTCGATTACAACGTCGGCTACACCTCTATTGCATCCGGCGATGCAACCTTCACTGCCGTTAACTGGCAGCCGTTGCATGACGACATGTACGAAGCCTCCGGCGGTGACAAGAAATTCTATCGTGAAGGTACTTTTGTCACAGGAGCCGCTCAGGGCTATTTGATTGATAAAAAGACCGCCACTAAATATCACATCACTAATATCGAGCAGCTTAAAGATCCCAAAATTGCTCAACTGTTCGATAGCAACGGCGATGGCAAAGCGGACCTGACCGGCTGTACGCCGGGCTGGGGTTGTGAGGCGGTGATTAATCACCAGCTAAAAGCCTTTAAGCTCGACGGAAATGTCACCCACAATCAGGGTAATTACTCCGCGATGGTGGCCGATACCATTACCCGCTTCCGCGACGGCAAACCGGTGCTGTATTACACCTGGACGCCATACTGGCTCAGTAATGTACTGGTGCCAAGCAAGGACGTGGTTTGGCTTCAGGTTCCTTTCTCCTCAATGCCGGGCGAACAGAAAGATGTCGATACCAAACAGCCAAATGGCGTGAATTATGGTTTCCCGGTCAACACCATGCACATTGTTGCCAATAAACAGTGGGCGGAGCACAACCCGGCGGCAGCCAAATTGTTTGCCGTGATGAAACTCCCGGTGGGAGATATCAACGCTCAGAATGCCATGATGCATGACGGCAAAAACTCAGCGGCCGATATCCAGGGGCATGTTGACGGCTGGATCAAGGCTCATAAATCTACCTTTGATGGCTGGATAAAACAGGCTCTGACCGCCGCTAAATAATCAATCCTCTTGCGCCACCGCCTTACGGTGGCGCCGTTTATTATGCCAGCGGCGATATCCATAATTAGAACCTTCGCATCCTGGCACCTTTTTATAAGGAAACCTCATGCGCTACCTCCCATGTACCCTTGCATGTCTGACTTTACTGGCTCTGACGCCAGCCCAGGTCGCTGCGCTCCCCGGTGATGGTATTACAGTTAAGCCGGTACAAAGCACTATCTCTGAAGAAACGTTCCAGACTTTGCTGGTTAGCAGGGCGCTGGAAAAGCTTGGATATACGGTCGAGAAACCCAGTGAAGTTGACTATAACGTCGGCTACACCACAATTGCCGCCGGGGATGCCACTTTTACCGCCGTCAATTGGGTGCCGCTGCATGACGATATGTACCGCGCGGCGGGAGGAGATAAAGCCTTTTACCGCCAGGGAACCCTGGTTAGTAACGCCGCCCAGGGCTACTTGATCGACAAAAAGACCGCCGAAAAATATCACATTACGTCGATAGCAAAACTGAAAGATCCGAAAATCGCCCGACTGTTTGATACCGATGGCGATGGCAAAGCCGACCTGACCGGTTGCACGCCGGGCTGGGGATGCGAGCCGGTTATCAATCACCAGTTAAAAGCCTGGGGCCTGGAAAATACCGTTACCCACCATCAGGGAAACTATGCGGCGATGATTGCCGATACCCTCGCCCGTTATCGAACCGGAAAACCAATCCTTTACTATACCTGGACACCCTACTGGCTAAGCGATGTACTGGTTCCAGGCAAGGATGTAGTCTGGCTACAGGTACCATTCTCCGCTCTGCCGGGAAGTAAAATTGATACCAAACTCCCTAACGGAATGAATTATGGGTTCCCGCTCAGCACTATGCATATCGTGGCGAATAAGGAATGGGCGGCCAATAATCCGGCTGCCGCAAAACTGTTTGCTGAAATGAAAATCCCGCTCAACGATATCAACGCTCAGAACGCAATGATGCATGACGGGCATAGCAGTAGCCGGGATATTGAAGGTCATGTCGATGGCTGGATCCGCGCCCACCAGGCACAGTTTGATGGCTGGATAAAGTCGGCGCTGGAAGCCACTTCCAAATAGCTGCTAACCATGTTTTAACCGGACGCTAATTAAAACCGGAGAGATGTGACTGCACGTTCTGCCACCTTAATTTACGGCTCGCGGCTAGTCTGATGACGATTATTCTCTATGATAAGCCTCTTTTAGTGCAGATAAGCCATTATGAAAACATCCTCCGGACTTAGCCCTGCCCTGACACTATTGATGTCGATAGCGACAGGGCTGGCCGTTGCAAGTAACTATTACGCCCAGCCCCTGCTGGAAACTATCGCCCGTTCATTTTCTCTGTCTGTAAATCAGGCAGGCTTTATTGTCACCTGTGCCCAGTTGGGTTACGCCGCGGGCCTGCTCTTTTTAGTACCGCTTGGAGACATGTTTGAGCGGCGGAAATTAATTGTCTTTATGACTTTGCTCGCCGCTGGCGGCATGGTCATCACAGCCGTCAGTCAGACGCTATGGGTGATGCTGGCAGGTACATTAATTACCGGGCTATTTTCCGTGGTAGCCCAGATTTTAGTACCGCTAGCCGCTACACTCGCGACGCCAGAAAAACGCGGACGGGTCGTGGGAACCATTATGAGCGGCCTGCTGCTGGGAATATTACTGGCGCGCACAGTGGCGGGGCTATTGGCCGCTCTGGGCGGATGGCGAACGGTATATTGGGTAGCCAGTGCCTTGATGATTATTATGGCCCTGGCGCTATGGCGCGGTTTGCCGCAGGTTAAGCAGCACAACACTCTCAGCTATCCACGCCTGATTGCCTCCATTTTCACCTTATTTCGCCATGACAAGCGTCTGGCGACCAGGGCGCTGTTGGGCTTTTTAACTTTTGCTAATTTCAGCATTCTGTGGACATCGATGGCATTTCTGCTGGCCTCACCACCGTGGAACTTCTCAGAAGCCACCATTGGATTGTTCGGGCTGGCTGGCGCTGCCGGAGCGCTGGGCGCAAGACCTGTAGGCGGGCTGGCGGATAAAGGTAAGGCCCATATATCGACTACCGGTGGATTACTGCTGCTATTGCTCTCATGGGGCGCAATAGCCTTTGGAACCAGCTCTCTGCTGGCACTGGTCATAGGGATTGTATTACTGGACTTAACGGTACAGGGCGTACATATCACTAACCAGACGGTGGTTTATCACCGCTATCCGGATGCCCGTAATCGCCTGACGGCGGGTTACATGACTAGCTACTTCCTTGGTGGGGCTGCCGGTTCCCTGCTTTCTGCCAGCGCTTACCAGCATGCAGGATGGTTAGGAGTATGTGCCAGCGGTGCTGCAACCTCACTGCTGGGATTATTAGTTTGGTGGCAAGGCTATCACCGTCAGCATGAAGAGCCTGAAGCGTAACCATATTCTGTGCTTAATTGCACAAATTACTTAGTATTGGTTACTATTACATTTACTTTATTTGTTACCATGGTTACTATATCGGCTGAAATTAATGAGGTCCTTATCTTATGGATAGTTCGTTTTCTCCAATTGAGCAAATGCTCAAATCCCGCGCCAGCCGGTACGATGATTTCCCGTTTCAGGAGATTCTTCTGACGCGCCTTTGCATGCATATGCAGGGTAAGTTGTTAGAGAACCGCAATAAAATGCTGAAGGCTCAGGGAATCAACGAAACCCTGTTTATGGCCCTGATTACCCTTGAGGCGCAGGAAAATAACAGCATTCAGCCCAGTGAACTGAGCTGTGCTTTAGGCTCTTCACGAACCAATGCGACCCGTATTGCCGACGAGCTGGAAAAGCGTGGCTGGATCGAACGCCAGGAAAGCGATAACGATCGCCGCTGCCTGCACCTGAAGCTTACTGAGGAAGGTTTGAATTTCCTGCACGAGGTTCTTCCACCGCAGCATCACTGTCTGCACAACCTCTGGTCATCCCTGAGCACCGATGAACAGCAGCAGCTGGAAGACATCACGCGTAAACTTCTTATCCGCCTCGACCAGATGGAAGACGGGAAAATGATCCCCGAATCCATTCGGTAACATCCCCCACAAATTCCATTCCAACAGTTTACATTTCTGACCAGTAGCCTATGCTGCTGGTCTTTCTGCAAGTGTCCCCGGTTTCCCCTCACCGGATTTAATAAAAAATCAATATAACAGCGTGGAGATAAGCATGAGTGAACATGCAAAAACGCCAGCGGGTGTGCAGCCCAACGCAAAAAAAGGCAAACGTAAACGCCTGTTGCTGCTGCTAACTCTGTTGTTTGTAGTCATTGCTTTGGCATATGGGATCTACTGGTTTTTAGTGTTACGTCACTACGAAGAAACAGACGACGCGTATGTTGCAGGTAACCAGGTACAGGTAATGTCTCAGGTTAGCGGTAGCGTCACTAAGGTATGGTTTGACAACACCGACTTTGTAAAAAAAGGCGAGGTTCTGGTCACGCTCGACCCGGTTGACGCTCAACAAGCGCTGGAGCAGGCCAAAACCAGGCTAGCTTCTAACGTTCGCCAGATGCGTCAGATGATGATTAATAACCGTCAGTACCAGGCGAATATTGAGTTAAAGAAAACCGCACTGGCGCAAGCCGAAACCGACTTACAGCGTCGGGTGCCGCTGGGCAGCTCTAATCTTATTGGCAAGGAAGAGTTGCAGCACGCCCGGGATGCGGTAGATAGCGCGCGGGCATCGCTGGATGTGGCAGTTCAGCAATATAATGCCAACCAGGCTATGGTGCTCAACACCCGTCTTGAAGATCAGCCTTCGGTTAAACAGGCCTCTGCCGATTTACGCAATGCCTGGCTGGCGCTGGAGCGTACCCGAATCGTTAGCCCTATGACTGGCTATGTTTCGCGCCGTTCGGTACAGGTTGGCGCACAGATAACCTCCTCAACGCCGCTGATGGCTATCGTACCTGCCACCGAGTTATGGGTTGACGCTAACTTTAAAGAAACCCAGCTTGCCCATATGCGTATCGGTCAGCCGGTTACCGTCATCAGCGATATTTACGGCAGCGACGTCAAATATCAGGGCAAAGTTGTCGGCCTGGATATGGGTACCGGCAGCGCCTTTTCACTGCTTCCGGCCCAGAATGCGACCGGCAACTGGATAAAAGTAGTTCAGCGTTTACCGGTGCGAATCGAGCTGGATGCCTCTCAGCTGGAGAAAAAACCGCTGCGTATTGGGCTCTCTACGCTGGTCGAGGTCGATACCTCTAATCGCGATGGCGCCATGCTCGCCAGCCAGAGCCGCAGTAAGCCTGCTTATCAGAGCGATGCCCGCGAGATCAATTTGGCTCCGGTTAATCAGCTCATCAATGAGATAGTCCGGGCCAATGCGGGCTGACTAAGCAGAGGCAGCCATGGAAACAAAAAAACCGCTGGAAGGCGCACCGCTGGTCATTATGACCATTGCGCTGTCGCTCGCCACTTTTATGCAGGTGCTGGACTCCACCATTGCTAACGTGGCTATTCCCACTATCGCCGGGAACCTTGGCTCATCATTGAGCCAGGGGACGTGGGTTATCACCTCGTTTGGGGTAGCGAACGCTATCTCCATTCCGATTACCGGCTGGCTGGCTAAACGCTTTGGCGAAGTACGCCTGTTCTTGTGGTCTACTGCGCTATTTGCGCTGGCCTCCTGGGCCTGTGGGGTATCAAACAGCCTGACCATGCTTATCTTTTTCCGCGTGATTCAGGGAATTGTCGCAGGGCCGTTAATTCCGCTGTCCCAGAGCCTGCTGTTAAACAATTACCCGGCGGCAAAGCGCAGCATCGCGCTGGCGCTATGGTCAATGACCGTGATTGTGGCCCCAATATGCGGCCCGATCCTCGGTGGCTGGATTAGCGATAACTATCACTGGGGCTGGATTTTCTTTATCAACGTCCCCATCGGGGTGGTTGTAGTATTGCTTGCTCTCCAGACTCTGCGTGGTCGGGAGACGGATACCGAACAGAAGAGAATCGATGCCGTTGGGCTGGGTTTGCTGGTTATCGGCATCGGGAGCCTGCAGGTTATGCTCGACCGGGGTAAAGAGCTGGACTGGTTTAACTCCACCGAGATTGTGGTGCTGACTATCGCGGCGGTGGTCGCCTTAAGCTTCCTGATCGTCTGGGAGCTGACCGACGATAATCCTATAGTCGATCTGTCGCTATTTAAGTCGCGTAACTTCACCATCGGCTGCCTATGTATAAGCCTGGCTTACATGTTGTACTTCGGCGCTATTGTTCTGCTGCCGCAATTACTTCAAGAAGTCTATGGTTATACCGCAACCTGGGCCGGACTGGCGTCAGCGCCGGTAGGGGTTATTCCGGTACTGTTATCCCCGATTATCGGCCGCTTTGCCCATCGGCTCGATATGCGTCGGCTGGTGACTTTCAGCTTCATCATGTATGCCGTCTGCTTCTACTGGCGCGCCTACACCTTTGAGCCCGGCATGAACTTTGGCGCTTCAGCGTGGCCGCAATTTATTCAGGGCTTCGCCGTGGCCTGCTTCTTTATGCCACTGACCACAATTACTCTGTCCGGCCTGCCGCCTCACAGAATGGCCGCAGCGTCGAGCCTGTCGAACTTTACCCGAACTCTGGCAGGTTCAATTGGTACATCGATAACGACCACGCTGTGGACTAACCGAGAGTCGCTGCACCACGCACAGCTAACCGAATCAGTGAACCCGTATAACCCTAACGCTCAGGCCATGTACAACCAGCTTGAGTCTCTTGGGATGTCGCAACAGCAGGCTTCCGGCTATTTAGCTCAGGAGATTACCAATCAGGGGCTGATTATTTCGGCCAATGAGATTTTCTGGGTATCGGCCGGTATATTTGTCATCTTGCTGGGGCTGGTATGGTTTGCCCGACCACCATTTGGTGCAGGCAGCGGCGGGGGCGGCGCTCATTAGTGTGATGGCATAGCCGTTAACTAAGTTTTTTGGTTAGCTGACGGTAGCCTGAATACAAAAACCGCCGTTCACCGGCATAAAAAAACGGCCTGCGGGCCGTTTTTTTTAAGTTAGCTACCGGTTACAACTAGATGTGCAGCTCCTGTAACTTCTCTTTCGGCAGTGCCAGCTCTTCATTGCTGTTCACCGCAACGCCGCGCTCAATAATATGACGGGCAATTTCCTGAGCTTCAGACAGCGAGTGCATCTGATAAGTCCCACACTGGTAGACGTTCAGTTCAGGGATTTGATTCTGCTCTTTAACCTTCAGCACATCGTTCATCGCGGCTTTCCAGGCGCTGGCGACTCGCTGCTCATCCGGCTGACCAATAAGGCTCATGTAAAACCCGGTGCGGCAACCCATTGGCGAAATGTCGATAATCTCAACACCATTACCATTCAGATGGTTACGCATAAAGCCGGCAAACAGGTGCTCCAGAGTATGGATACCTTTTTCCGGCATCACTTCCTTGTTAGGCACACAAAAGCGCAGATCGAATACAGTGATAGTATCGCCGTGCGGAGTATCCATAGTCTTGGCTACCCGCACCGCCGGAGCCCCCATACGCGTATGGTCAACGGTAAAACTATCCAGCAACGGCATCCTTCACCTCCGTTAAGTGATTTTTTTAAAATTAAATGAAACTATTCTTCAGAGCGCGAGTCTGAATTATTGAAAGACGCGCATTTGTTATCATCCCCCAGACAGGGATGAAATTCGGCCACAGTGATGTGGCCTTTTTCTTTTCTAAGCTAGCCTGCGTTTTTTGCCAAAAACTCATCAAATGACATTTTGTCACTCGCTTCCAGCTCACGCTGACGTTTCCACGAATCTGCCGCTTCGCGCTTAAAGTCCTCTTCGCTCAGGATCTCCAGCGGTTCATTGCTAAGCATTGTACGGTAACGTTCCGCCAGGTCGCGGCCAAAGCTGTTAATACCGTTCTCAAGCATAGACGTTAACAACTGAGCAGACCAGGTTAAAGATGGGTCATCGAAAGTGGGGACCAGCTCATCACAAACCTGCTGATAACTCTCACCACCCATTACCCCATCCAGAGTCTGGGCCACACGCCTGAGATCGCGGAACAGGTCTTTACCTACTTGAGCCAGCGGGTATTGCGCCGTTTCACAGCCCATACCCAGCGTTAGCCCAGGCTTACGCCCTTCAAGGATAACCCGGTTCCAGTTCGTTCTGGTGCACAGCAGCTCATCGCTGGTCATCTCTGGCGCATCGGCCAGCACGCACCAGACCATAAACAGATCCAGGAAGCGTACCTGCTGTTCATCCACGCCGATTGGTGAGAATGGATTAATATCCAGCGAGCGCACTTCAATATATTCAATGCCGCCGCGCAGCAGAGCATCAGACGGAGTTTCGCCGCTACGAGTAACGCGCTTCGGCCTGATTGGCGCATACAGCTCGTTTTCAATCTGCAAAACGTTACTGTTAAGTTGCAGGCGCTTGCCGTTTTCTTCCAGCCCCAGCGCCGCAAACTCTGGGGATGGCGTTTTAATGGCTCGTTTCAGACCCTGTACATATGTATCCAGGTCATTAAATGTGATACCTAATTCGTTCTGCGACTTGTTGGTATAGCCCAGATCGCTCAGACGCAGCGATGTCGCATACGGCAGGTAGTACATCCCACCCGGCGTTTTTTCAAACGGCAGGCTGGTGGTTTTTCCTTGCAGGAATGAAGAGCAAATAGCCGGCGATGCGCCAAATAGATAAGGGATAACCCAGCCAAAGCGATAGTAATTGCGAATCAGCTGGAAATAGCCCCGGGAGATTTCAGCTTTACCGCTTTCGAAGTCTTTAACCCCATCGCGCGCTTCCCAGAATGAGAGCGGCAGCGAGAAGTTATAGTGCACACCGGAGATGGTCTGCATCAGTGCGCCATACCGATTTTTCAGCCCTTCACGATACAGGGTTTTCATCCGGCCAATATTAGAGGTGCCGTATTGCGCCAGTTCAATATTCTGGCTGTCGGCAATATAGCAAGGCATGCTAAGCGGCCACATGCGCTCATCACCAATATTACGCGCCACGTAACGGTGGATGTCGCGCATAAAGGTCAGCATATGGGAAATATCGCCTTCAACTGGAGTTATAAACTCCAGCAGTGCTTCAGCAAAGTCGGTCGTTATCCACGAGTGAGTCAACGCGGCACCAATCCACTCTGGGTGGCCGGTGGTCGCTAAGTCGCCCTCTGGAGTGACGCGCAGCGTTTCACGCTCAAGGCCACGACGAATACCCTGTAATGCTTTAGGGTGTTTTTCCAGCCAGGACAACGCCTGAGATACATCCGGGATCAAATTGACCTCCCGCCTGTCGGATTTATTGTATTAGTCATCATTGTAACTGTCAGGATGGCATATCTGCCACCCTGCCCGCCCTGCCGGAGCAGAGACTTCACAATCCCTTTACTGCCATTTCACTGCCATATGGCCAATCCCTGTAGCGTCAGCCCCATCACGACGGCATAACGCACCAGTTTACCCAGGCATAAAAAAAATAGTACCGGCGCCCATGGCATACGCAGCCAGCCGGCCAGCACGCATAATAGATCCCCTACCACCGGCAGAGGGCTTAACAGCAGTAATGCCGGCCCAAAGCGCCGTAACGCTTTTAGCGCCCGCTCGCGCCAGCGTGAAACGCCGCGATTGGGGAAAAAGCGGCCCAGAATAACGTTAGTTACCCCGCCAAGGCTATTACCTATTGTTGCTACCAGTAGCAATAGTATTAGCGATGCCTTCTCGCCAATCATAAATGTAACCAGCAACGCTTCTGAAGCACCGGGCAGCAGCGTAGCGCTTAAAAAACTCCCGGTAAATAGAGACATTAACGTCAGGCTTTCACTCACTTCAGGCGAACATCCACGGCATCCATACCGGCCCTGCGCGCGGCTTCCAGCCCCAGATCGGCATCTTCAAATACCACGCAGCGTTCCGGGACTACGCCCAAAAGTTCGGCACAACGGAGAAAAGTATCAGGAGCCGGTTTATGGTGGGTAACATTATCTGCGGCGACCAGCGCGCTAAAATAGTGGCGCAGCCCCAGATGGTTGAGCAGCGCTTCGGCCATGGTGCTTTCGCTGCCGGTGCCAACCGCCATCGGCCTGCGGCCATGCCACTCTTTGACAACGTCAATCAGGGGCAAAGGGCGGACATCATCCAGTAACATGCTGCGCACCAGACGAGTTTTTTCTGCCGCCAGTTGGTGTGGGTCAAGTTCGAGACGGTTATGGGCGATTACCGCTTGAGCAATACGCCAGGTCGGCGAGCCGTTAAGCGCCACCATATCGCTCAAATCATATTGCATATTGTATTGCGCCAGAATCTGGCGCCAGGCTTTCTGGTGCGTCGGCTCGGTATCAAGCAGCGTACCATCCATATCAAAGATAAGCGCATCGTAGCGGTCGTACATTCCGCCTCCAGAAGCTGTATTCGGGCGATCTACTTTAGCTTAATGAAGGAAAAATGTCGCCGCCCCCGACAGATACATCAACGGAAGAAATTTCATGGTCAGAGGTATTAAGGGAGATTTACAGATAACAGAGTCAGGTAAATTTTGAAGCAGAGAAAAACTGATGCATACAGAAAGCAAAAAAATAGAGATGATTTTTTTGGAGTAAATATGAAGGAGAACAGAAAAAAACAAGAGATGGTGCATCCGGGAGGATTCGAACCTCCGACCGCTCGGTTCGTAGCCGAGTACTCTATCCAGCTGAGCTACGGATGCATTGTGGGGCAAAACATAATTGGGCAATAAGATGGTGCATCCGGGAGGATTCGAACCTCCGACCGCTCGGTTCGTAGCCGAGTACTCTATCCAGCTGAGCTACGGATGCAACGCTAAATACCCTGTGTTTTAAACCTTTCATTTAACCGCTATACAACGGGAAGAATGGTGCATCCGGGAGGATTCGAACCTCCGACCGCTCGGTTCGTAGCCGAGTACTCTATCCAGCTGAGCTACGGATGCATCGGAATAAAACGATACTACTTAGATTAACACTTTGCAGGCCCGATGCTACATTCACTTGCCGCATCGAGTAGAAGATGGCGCATACAGAAGAGATAGAACTCGCTGATGCTCACGTCTTGTTACTGCTTTCTTACTTCACCGAATGTTCTAAACACTCAGATAGAATATGGTGCATCCGGGAGGATTCGAACCTCCGACCGCTCGGTTCGTAGCCGAGTACTCTATCCAGCTGAGCTACGGATGCAAATGGCGGTGAGGCGGGGATTCGAACCCCGGATGCAGCTTTTGACCGCATACTCCCTTAGCAGGGGAGCGCCTTCAGCCTCTCGGCCACCTCACCACACGCGACTCTTGCGAGCTGTGCTTTCTGAACTTGTTTCTGCTCATCGGCACTGCGTGGCGCACATATTACTTTCTCAGGCTTTTAAGTCAAACCTTTTTTCCAGCATTTTGCCTGCATCGGTGTTGTTTGCGCATTTCACAGCCAATTAGTCGATTCCACCACCGATATGCCGGTTTTATCAACAGCATAGCTCACACAAATAATGGATTAAGGTTAGAAAAAAACAGAGCCCTGGCTAGCAATAAGCGGCCTGAAGATAAAAATAGATGGGAAGCAGGAGAATTACAGAGGGGAAAAACACTGCGCCTCGCTGGTTCAGCGAGACGCGTAGGAAATTAGTAGTTGGACTGCTGCGATTTTTCAGCCTGAATGCGCTGATAGATTTCTTCACGATGCACAGAAACCTCTTTTGGGGCGTTCACACCAATGCGAACCTGGTTGCCTTTTACCCCAAGTACTGTCACGGTGACTTCATCCCCTATCATTAGGGTCTCACCAACTCGACGAGTCAGAATCAGCATTCTTTGCTCCTTGAAAGATTGTAATAGTCGGGTCTCTGTATTCCGGCGTATCCATCATGTAACGGCAAAAAGTAAGCAATGACAAATACCTATAATTACATCGTCCTGCGTTACGTTCTGTAGTTACTAAGTTTAGCCGATGTCAGCTACTTTAACCTGACTTTATTATTGTCAAAAGCTCGTGATGGCAAGGCTTCCGGGCGTACAGCCTCAGCGCCCTGCCATAAGCTTATTATTTATAGTTTAGCGGCAACCCAGGCCTCAACACCGGCCAGAGCAGCAGGTAATGCCTGTGCATCCGTGCCCCCTGCCTGCGCCATATCCGGGCGGCCACCGCCTTTACCACCAACTTGCTGAGCGACCATACCAATAAGCTCACCCGCCTTAACGCGGTCAGTAAGATCTTTTGATACGCCAGCAATCAGTGAAACTTTACCGTCAGCAACGATACCCAACACGATTACCGCAGAACCTAATTGATTCTTCAAGTCATCAACCATGGTACGCAGCATTTTCGGCTCAACGCCGGAGAGCTGACTAACCAACAGTTTAACGCCTTTTACATCAATGGCTTTGCTGGAGATATTCGCACTTTCTTGCGCCGCCTGCTGATCTTTGAGCTGTTGAAGCTCTTTTTCCAGCTGACGGGTACGTTCCATAACGGCACGTACTTTATCGCCCAGGCTCTGAGTATCGCCTTTAACCAGCTGCGCAATATCGTGCAACACATCGCTCTGAGTATGCAGCGACGCCAGCGCGCCTTCACCGGTAACGCCCTCAATACGACGCACACCGGCTGCAGTACCTGATTCAGCAGCAATACGGAACAGACCGATATCGCCAGTGCGCTCGGCATGAGTACCACCACACAACTCGGTGGAGAAATCGCCCATACTCAATACGCGAACTTTATCATCGTACTTCTCGCCAAAGAGCGCCATAGCGCCCGCAGCTTTAGCATCGTCGAGATCCATAATGCGAGTTTCAACCGGCAGGTTACGGCGAATCTGAGCATTTACAATATCTTCGACAGCGCGAATCTCTGCAGGTTTCATTGCTTCGAAATGAGAGAAATCGAAGCGCAGGCCTTTATCGTTAACCAGAGACCCTTTTTGGGCTACATGGCTCCCCAATACCTGACGTAATGCAGCATGCAGGAGGTGAGTCGCCGAGTGATTCAGACGGATGCGTGCGCGACGAGCGCTATCCACCACGGCTTCAACGCCGCTGCCAACTTTCAGCACGCCTTCAGCAAGCTGTCCCTGATGACCAATAGCCTGACCATATTTCTGGGTGTCGGTAACGTTGAAGGTGAAACCCTGACCTTTCAGTACGCCGCGATCGCCAACCTGACCACCGGATTCAGCATAGAATGGAGTTTCATCAAGAATAACTACCGCATCCTGACCTGCATTCACCTGGTCTACGGCTTTACCATCAACAAACAATGCGCTGATTTTGGCATTCAGATCCTGATGGTCATAGCCCATAAACTGAGTCGCAGAGTCGGTGCGAATCATGCTGTTATAATCAGCGCCAAAACCGCTGGATTCACGAGCGCGACGACGCTGTGCTTCCATTGCAGCTTCAAACCCGGCCTCATCAATTTTGAGGTTACGCTCACGGCACACATCGGCAGTTAAATCTGCCGGGAAGCCGTAAGTGTCATACAGACGGAATACGGTTTCTCCGTCCAGGGTATCGCCAGTGAGCTTGTTCAGCTCATCATCCAGCATCGCCAGGCCGCGCTCCAGAGTACGGGCAAACTGTTCTTCTTCCGTTTTCAGAACCTGTTCAACCAGAGCCTGCTGACGCTTCAGGTCATCACCGGCTGAACCCATCACTGTGATCAGTGGGCCGACCAGCTTATAGAAGAACGTATCCTTCGCACCCAGCATATTGCCGTGGCGAATTGCGCGACGAATGATTCGACGCAGCACATAACCACGCCCTTCGTTAGAAGGCGTCACGCCGTCAGCAACAAGGAAGGCACAGGAACGAATATGGTCAGCGATAACCCGTAAGGATTTGTTGGCCAGATCGGTAGCACCAGTCACTTCGGCTACGGACTTGATTAGCGCCCGGAACAGGTCGATGTCGTAGTTGGAGTTAACGTGTTGCAGTACTGCTGCAATACGCTCCAGGCCCATCCCCGTATCTACCGAAGGCTTAGGCAGCGGCTCCATGGTGCCGTCAGACTGACGGTTGAACTGCATGAATACGATGTTCCAGATTTCGATGTAACGGTCGCCATCTTCTTCAGGAGTTCCCGGAGGGCCGCCCCAGATGTGATCGCCGTGGTCAAAGAAAATCTCAGTGCACGGACCGCATGGGCCGGTATCACCCATCTGCCAGAAGTTATCAGACGCAAAAGGCGCGCCTTTATTGTCGCCGATGCGAATAATACGTTCTCTGGGAACGCCAACTTCGCTGGCCCAGATATCGTAAGCTTCATCATCCGTCTCATAGACGGTGACCCACAGACGGTCTTTCGGCAGGTTGAACCACTGCTCACCGGTCAGCAGTTCCCACGCGAAGTTAATAGCGTCGTGTTTAAAGTAGTCCCCGAAGCTGAAGTTACCCAGCATTTCGAAGAAAGTATGATGGCGTGCGGTATAACCGACGTTTTCCAGATCGTTATGCTTACCACCGGCGCGCACGCAGCGCTGTGCCGTGGTTGCACGGGAATAATTACGTTTATCAAGACCAAGGAACACATCCTTGAACTGATTCATCCCGGCGTTAGTGAACAGCAGTGTCGGATCGTTATTCGGCACCAGGGAGCTGCTGGCAACAACCTGATGGCCTTTACTGTGGAAAAAATCGAGAAACGCCTGACGGATCTCAGCGGTGCTCTTGCTCATAATTATCCTGAAATCAAGCTAACGAAGTTTGTAGACCACTTATGATAAACAGTTCAATGGCCGTTTGTCTGGGTCAACAGGAAAAATGTGGGTGATAAGATATGTTTTCTGGACGGGGAAGTAAAACCCCTGCGGGGTCATTCTGGGAAATTTCGGTATAAATCCTGGATATCTTCCATGTAATACCCGCGATAGAGCAAGAAACGCTGAAGTTTGATTTTATCAGCGAACTCCACCGGCAAATCAGCTCCGGCTTTTCGAAAAGCCTGTTCTCTGGCAAGGCTGGTCCAATCCAGATCGCTTGCTGCCAGTGCGGCATTAACCATTTCGCGCGGAATTCCCTTCTGCATTAACTCTTGAGAGATACGCTGCGGACCATAGCCCTTACGCGCCCGGCTTTGAATATATCGACTGGCAAAGTGTTCATCATTCAGCCAGTTATGTTCATGGCACCAATTGATAACCTCTTCAACCTGAGAGGCGCTCACCTCCTGCCCGGGATCCCGGTTATCGGTACGCAGTAGTTTATTCCTCAGCTCCTGCTCGCTATGGTCGCGCATGGCCAGCAGCCTGGCGGCCCGGTCCTTCAGGCGTTGCAGTTTTTTTTGAGGCGACATGCTGTCAGTCATAAATATCCCGGCCGGTACAGGTGAATACTATTAAAGGCGGTAATTTAATAAATGCGCCGCTGCTAATAAAGCAAAAGGGCTGCCGAAGCAGCCCTGAATGCTAATCAGAATCTGAAATTAAAAATCCTGATCGGCTTCCGCCATATTTTCATTGCTGTCATCAACAGTGAAATCTGGTTTGCTATCTGGATTAGAGAGCAACGTTTCACGGATTTTCAGCTCAATTTCTTTCGCGATTGCAGGGTTCTCTTTCAGATAAGTCGTAGCATTTGCTTTGCCCTGACCAATCTTATCGCCGTTATAGCTATACCATGCACCGGCTTTCTCAATCAGCTTCTCTTTCACGCCGAGGTCAACCAGTTCGCCGTAGAAGTTAATCCCTTCGCCGTAGAGGATCTGGAACTCCGCTTGTTTAAATGGCGCTGCAATTTTGTTTTTAACCACTTTAACGCGCGTTTCGCTACCTACTACGTTATCCCCGTCTTTCACCGCACCGATACGACGGATATCCAGGCGAACAGACGCATAGAATTTCAGTGCGTTACCACCGGTAGTGGTTTCCGGGTTGCCGAACATCACGCCAATCTTCATACGGATCTGGTTGATGAAGATAAGCAGGGTATTAGACTGTTTGAGGTTACCCGCCAGCTTACGCATGGCCTGGCTCATCATACGCGCCGCCAGGCCCATATGAGAGTCACCAATTTCGCCTTCAATCTCTGCTTTTGGTGTCAGAGCGGCAACGGAGTCAACCACCAGTACGTCAACGGCACCAGAGCGCGCCAGAGCGTCACAAATTTCCAGCGCCTGCTCACCGGTATCTGGCTGCGAACACAGCAGGTTATCAATATCTACGCCAAGCTTACGGGCATAAATTGGATCAAGCGCGTGTTCAGCATCGATAAAGGCACAGGTTTTACCCTCACGCTGAGCGGCGGCAATAACCTGGAGAGTCAGGGTTGTCTTACCTGAAGATTCCGGACCATAAATTTCAACGATACGCCCCATTGGCAGGCCACCGGCCCCCAGAGCGATATCCAGCGACAGCGACCCGGTCGAGATAGTTTCGACATCCATAGAGCGGTCTTCGCCCAGACGCATAATGGAACCTTTACCGAACTGTTTCTCAATCTGGCCAAGTGCGGCTGCCAGCGCCTTTTGCTTGTTCTCGTCGATAGCCATTTTTACTCCCACTATGCAGGGCAAAGCGTACACGGGTTACGCTGCGTTATTCAGAATTTGTTAACGGCAATTATACTGTATAGTCATACAGTATCAAGCCTTTTGTAGAAATTGTTCCAGCAGGGTTTCAAGGGCGAATTCAACCGCCTGAAAGCGAACGGATTCGCGATCGCCGGCGAACAGACAGCGTCGGGTAATGCACTTTCCCGTGGCATCGACAAAACCAAACCATACAGTGCCTACAGGCTTTTGCTCTGTGCCGCCATCAGGCCCGGCGATACCGCTAACGGAAATAGCATAATCTGCGGCCGCCTCACGCAAAGCACCTTCAGCCATCTCGATAACTACCGGCTCACTCACCGCACCGTGTGCCATAAGAGTCGCATCCTGAACGCCAATCATCTCGTGTTTAGCCTGGTTGCTATAGGTCACAAACCCTCGCTCAAACCACGCTGAGCTGCCGGCAATATCAGTTATAACCTTTGCAATCCATCCACCGGTACAGGACTCTGCGGTAGTCAAAGTAGCCTTACGCGCCAGTAACGCCTGCCCTGCCCTACGGCTCAGTAGCGCCAATGTGTTTTCATTCATCGCTATCTCCCAGTGCTTTATTGCGAGCGCCGGGAGATACTCCTGGCGCTCGCCTGCGCCTTACTGCCCGCGCGCTGCGGCTCCAACGGCTTCGCCAAGCTGCCATACCGCCATCGCGTAATGGGTGCTGTGGTTGTAGCGGGTAATGGTGTAGAAGTTAGGCAGCCCATACCAATATTGGTAACTGGTGCCGATATCCAAACGTAACAGGCTAACCTGTTCGCCCGATGGCAGCGGCTGCAGCGGAGTCAGGCCTGCAGCTGCCAGCTGACTTTGGGTATAACGGGTTTTGAAACCATTCTCCATACCCGGAGCCTGGCCGCTTGCCTGAACCGCAACGGTCTCGTTCGCTTTCCAGCCGTGAGATTTGAAATAATTGGCGACGCTACCGATAGCATCAACCGGATCCCACAGATTGATATGACCATCACCGTTGAAGTCGACGGCAAATTCTTTAAACGATGAAGGCATAAACTGGCCATAGCCCATAGCACCCGCGAAGGAACCGCGCAGCTCCAGCGGATCGTCCCCTTCGTTTTGTGCCATAACGAGGAAGGTTTCCAGCTCGCCGGCAAAATAGGTGGCCCGGCGCGGATAGTTAAAGGCCAGGGTGGAAAGCGCATCAATGATGCGGGTTTTCCCCATTACCCGGCCCCAGCGAGTTTCTACGCCGATAATCCCTACGATAATCTCCGGCGGTACGCCGTAGGTCTGCCATGCGCGCTGTAGCGCATCCTGATATTGGTTCCAGAACACAACGCCATTTTGTACGTTATCCGGAGTAATAAATTTAGCCCGATAGCGTAGCCATGAGCCGTTTGGCCCGGGAGCTACCGGTGTGGATGGTGCCTGGCGATCCATTAGCCGCAATACATAATCCAGACGCTTGGTCTGTGAGAACACTTCATGCAGCTGCTGGCGGTCGAAACCGTGCTTACTGACCATCATATCGATGAATTTTTCAGTCTGCGGATTCCCAGAATAATCGCCGCTTTGCAGCAGCTGATTGTGCTGCGGAGTCAGCAGGAAACCATTGCTGGGCGTGTTTACCGTTTCTGGTTCGGTTGTGTTCTTCGGTTTGCTGCTGCAGGCGCTGAGCAGAATGAGTGCGGGCAGCAGAGCTAGATAACGGTGCTTCACCATAGAGAGTCCATAAAAGTACGGGAAAAATTGCTTCTAATGGTAGTGCCTTCAGCCAGAGGGCGGAAGTAAAGAAAGCGCCAAAAGGCTATTTTTGGAAACGATCGTAAGTGAATTAATGTATCAGATATTCTGTTGCATCTTCACCTGGTGCCAGATTCCATCTTTACGACCATCTGATGAGGTTATTTACCCCGCAATAGCGGCAAAGCATAGGACGACATAGCGAACGATGGAGCAACATGCCTGATACACACACGTCATTATTTCGTATGGAAATTACGGCGCAGAGTTGAAAAAAATGTCCCGCAGGAGATATGGCGTAATGATATACAACGCTGAAGTGAGTTAGAGAAAATAATAATGAATCGCGGGCCTTAACTTAATCAGCAGTAGCGAAGAGAAGCATTCGCCTCCCTTCGCTACGCAGTGGCGCTGGATTTAGCCCGTTATTTTCCGGCGTTTTTGGCCGCCAGTGACCGTAACAGAACCCCAAGCGTCGTCCCATTATGCAGCAACGCGCTGGCCGTTGGTTTCAGCCAGCCAAATGCCGCAGCCAGCATAATGGCGCTGTTCACCCACTCGGTCAGGCGAATGTTGCTGGTAACCAGCTTCATTGCTTCCAAAGAAAGTTCACGAGCGACAGCTATGCCATGCAGATTATCCTGCAACAACACGGCATCTGCCGCCTGTTGGGCCAGCTCCGTACTTTGATTCATCGCCAGGCCTACATCGGCCTGAGTCAGAACCGGCGCATCGTTGATGCCATCGCCAACAAACAGGACACGATGCCCCTGCTCCTGAAGCTGGCGCACCACTTCAACTTTGCTTTCCGGCGTGGCCTCAGCAAAGTAGCTATCGATGCCAAGCTCTTCGGCCAGAGCTGCCGCTTTCTCTTCCCTATCTCCTGTCAGCAGCACAACTTTGCGGATGCCTTGCTCACGCAGCTGGCTTATCACCTGAGCGGCTTCATCACGCACGTTGTCCTGTAAGCCAATCATCCCCACTAACTGGGTATCCAGACCGATAAACAGCAGATGCCTTCCCTGCTGTTCTAGCGCCTTGATTTCGTCTTCATAAGGGGAGAAATCGATATCGTAGTGGCAGCTCAGGAAGTGGCGACTGCCGATAACCATCTGGTGATCGTCAAGCTGGCTAAGTAAGCCATGAGCGATAACGTATTCAACTTCACCATGATTTATATGCGGTAGTTCATGATCTTCTGCTGCAGCTACCACGGCACGCGCTAACGGGTGGTTACTATGCTCTTCAACAGAGGCAGCGATAGCCAGAAGACGCTGAGCCCAGGCACGCTCAGGATCGAAGCTGACAACATCAGTAACCTGCATATCGCCATAAGTCAGGGTGCCGGTTTTATCGAATACGACGGTATCGACCGCCGCGAACTGCTCAATCGCCCTGCCGCCTTTCAGCAGCAAACCATTACGCGCCGCCCGATACATAATCGATTTAAACGCAATAGGCGTGCTGAGCTTAAGCGCACAGGAGTAATCCACCAGAAATACTGAAGCCAGGCGCTGCCAGTCGCGAGTCATCGCAAAAACAGCTGCCCCCACACCCAGCGTAATAGCGACCCGGCGATCGGCCATCTGTTGGGTGACTTTTTGCGTTTCGCTACGCTGGCTGAGTGAGTCAGTGATAAAGCGGCGAATATTGGCGGTAGATGAGTCATCACCTACTCGCTCTGCACGCACCACGATATTACCATCCTGCACCTGAGTACCGGAGTAAACCCAGGCTCCAGCTTCACGACGTACCGGTACGCTTTCCCCCGTCATCGATGATTGGTTGATAAGCCCCACACCGCGCAGAACCGTACCATCGGCGGGAATATTATCTCCCGGCCCCAGCAGCATCTCATCACCGTTAACCAGCTCAGAAGATAAAATCTCCACGCTTTCGCCTGCACGATCTACCCAAACAGGATGTTCACGCGGCTGCATCAGGCTTGCCAGAAGCGCATCTGAATGACGACTGGTCTCCTGCTCCATATACTCGCCCAGGGTCAACAGAGACTGGGTTAGCATAGTGGTGCGGTAGTCCCCTCGCGCCATCGAAAGCCCCAAAGCCAGCGCATCGAGCACTTCCACCTTTAGCTCGCGATGCATCAACTGTTCGGCACCTTCACTCAAGGTTCCGGCAGTCAAAAGCAGGGTTGGAAGCGCACCCCATTTTTTAGGCAACGCATACGACAGGGCCAGCCCGCCCAGATTTAGCAGGTTATCGCCACCGCAATATTCCGCCTCATATTCACCTGCGCTACGCAAGGACCAGTCGAGATTTTGCAACCGCTCAAGTAGCTGGTGCTGATTCGTTTGCTGGGAGTCAAATGTAATTACCGCAGAACGTGCCTCAGGACGCAGGCGCGTTCCGGTCACGCCGGGCATAGATAAAAGCTGGCGCTTGAGCCAGGACGCGCTGTCCGGCATCGAGCGCAACTGAGGAACACGAACGCGCAGCCTCCCCGGCAGACAGTGCACAATGGCTATCGTGTCTGGCGCTTTTACTTTCACTCGGCGTCCTGTTCTTTACTCTGGTAGTAATCCAGCTCGGCCTGTAAATCCGCCAGACGCTCTTTTAACTCTTCAACTTCGCCGCGCACGGTTCCCCATGCTTTGCTGGCAGTGGCACTAATTCCCTGCTGCACCTGGCGGTTTGTTAGCAGGCAGGTAATCGCAGCACCGGCCACCAGCCCGGTGATCAAATGGGTACGGCTGTTAGCCTGTCGATAAGCAGGACGCGCGGCAGGAGCTACTGGCTGCTGTGGATTAGCATACCCCTGCGGGTATGGATAATAGTAAGGATATCCATATGGGTAGTAAGGCTGTTTCATTGTTCTTGTTCCTTATTTTTAATCGCATCCATCAGATACAAACCGGCAGCGCCCGCACTTATCACCGTTAGCATAGTCAGCAAAGGTCGACCTGCCGTTGCGTTAGCAACCGCCATTACTGCACCGCTAACCAGCCCCGCTTTTGCGGCATCGCTGGCAACTTTGACTGCAGTCTGGTTCAACGTTTTTTCGTTATTTTGGTAGCTGCGCCACTGTTCGATACACGAGGTAGTGGTACCGACCAAAGCACCTGCAATAATTGCCCGGCTTACCGGACTAAGCTCATCACGATTGTTGCTCATCCTGGCCTTCCTCAGCCCCAGCGGCTGGTGATTTACGATGACGCTCTACCGACTCGCTAAAGCCCTCTTTACCCGCTTTGATGGTGTCGCGGAAAATGGTGCCGCCGGTTGTTGCCGTTTCTTTGATGCTTTCAGCGCCGCTCATTACGCCATCTTTAACCTTAGCGCCGCCGGTTTTCAGCATATCGCCTGCATTGGCAACGGTTTGCATCAGCATATTGCGCACGCTTTCATTGGTCAGCAGCAACGTTGCGGCCGCCCCAATCATGGCGCCTTTCCAGAACTCTTTATCATCTGCTCCGATTGTGCTGATGATGTTTTTCAGCAGACCTGCCTGTTCACCCATCATGCCCTCAACCATACCCTGCGCATGTGCGCTCCAGTCCATGCCAGGCGCATGATGCGGGTGGCAATGATGAGGCATTGGCTGTGGCGGCATTGGATAGCCCATCGGCGGATAGCCAGGCATCATTGGCATTGGTGGATACCATGCACCCTGTGGCGGCCAGCCCATCGGCTGTTGCGACATTTGCGGCTGCGGGGGCATCTGCGGCTGGGCAGCCTGCGGCATCTCAGGCATTGGCGGATAGTACGGATAACCAAACGGTGGGTAATAAGGATTGCCCTGGTTCATTGAGTTGTTGTTATTGCTCATTTTGTAGTTCCTCTACTGGTTTTCCGAACGAGAAAGAATGGCGTACAGCTGCTCCAGCGCCTGCCGGGCAATTTGTTCATCGGCCCCAAAAAGCTGGTTCAGCGCTGCTGGTGGTATATCCGCCGCGCTATATTCAAGCAGCAGACTCCCGGTGGTGGTATTAAGCGTGTAACTGCGCAGATATCCCTGCGGATGACACAATTCTTCCAGCCCGGATAATTTGTGCTTACTTAGCCCGGAGACAAGACGGTTGGTAAAACGCAGGCGTATACGCCCTGGAATATGATGGGCGACCTCGACATGACGGCGCAGCGTCAGGAGGCCATTTAAGTCAGATAACTGCATGTAGGACCCTGTTAATCGTATGAGGTTCTAACCTTAAACCTCCGAAAATCAGGGTTAATTTAGCGCAGTAAATCGCAATACTCACATAATTATCATGGGAAAAGCATTAAGTGTGCGGAGGGTCAAATAATCATTGTGAGTGAGAATTAATACTGCCAGCCAGCGGCACAAAATGGTTAAAAAATACATAGACAGCCCGATATCGCTAATATAAATTATTCTCATTATTGTTAGCATGCATGAGGTTGTTCATGTCTCCTTATCTGCACCGGACAAAAAATCGCATTCGCGTTCGCTCCGATTTCATTCAGCGCAATCCGCAGCTGGTGAAGCAGGCTATCGCTCAATTGCAGACTATGGATGGCATTCAGACTATCACTCATCGTATCTATGCAGGGTCGGTAGCCATTTGCTTCGACAGCAAAAAAGCAGACTCTGGAGCCCTTCTAACTCAAATAGAAGCACTAGGCTGGCTGGCTATTCAGAAAGATAAAGACTATATCGATAGCACTATCCGCAATAGCGCGAAAACACTGGTCAAAGGGCTGGCAATCCTCACCCTGAAACGCACTGTCGGCGGACCGCTGATCAGTGCCGTTAGCGCTCTGGCCCGCTAACGTTTAACGTTAAGTACATACCTGACTACACAACGCTACGTAACCACGTAGCGTTTTTTACTTCCGCCTTAATCAGATAGCCAATAACTCACTGCTAAATATTTCCCTCAAAATTACCAAAAAACACTCTTTCGCCATTATAAGCCGCCGAAAACTCATCTGGCTCCCCAACTTATTCACATGAAAAATCATTTTGATTTAATGATTTATATCAATAGCGGTATCCGCAGGATGGACATATGTGAAGGGTGATATTTGCGGTGAAGTTCCAGCTTTTACCTGTGACAGGCTGTTAGTCTCTGGGCTAGTATAGCGCCAGGAAATTTAGGCCGGTCTTTATAGAGCAGCAACGGAGCTAAATCGGTTTATACGGTTTCAGTTATCTATCCACAGTTCAGGATAGTTTTCTATTACGCTGCTGCACGTCTGGGCTAATTAACGATTCACCGGGTGATACTCGATAACAACAACAAATCACCGAAACTATAAAATTCAACGATTTAAAATTATATCTATGGATATCAAAAAAAACTTAGACTCCCATACCCCCATGATGCAACAGTACCTGCGCCTGAAAGCCGAGCATCCGGAAATTCTCCTGTTCTATCGGATGGGCGATTTCTACGAGCTGTTTTATGACGATGCAAAACGCGCTTCGCAGCTGTTGGATATCTCCCTGACCAAACGCGGCGCATCTGCCGGGGAGCCAATCCCTATGGCCGGGGTTCCTCACCACGCGGTGGAAAACTATCTGGCAAAGCTGGTGAATCTGGGTGAATCCGTCGCTATTTGTGAACAAATTGGCGATCCGGCGACCACCAAAGGTCCGGTTGAGCGCAAAGTTGTCCGTATCGTGACGCCGGGAACCATCAGCGATGAAGCCCTGCTGGAAGAGCGCCAGGACAATCTTTTAGCGGCCATCTGGCAGGATAGCCGCGGCTTTGGATACGCGACTCTGGATATCAGTTCCGGGCGCTTTCGCCTGACCGAGCCTGAAGATACCGAAACGATGGCCGCAGAGCTCCAGCGTACTAATCCGGCTGAACTGCTTTATGCCGAAGATTTTGCCAGCCCGGCATTAATTGAAGGCCGCCGTGGTCTGCGCCGTCGTCCGCTGTGGGAGTTTGAACAAGAAACTGCTCGCCAGCAGCTTAATCTGCAATTTGGCACTCGAGACCTTACCGGTTTTGGCGTCGAAAATGCCGCCCGGGGCCTGTGTGCCGCCGGCTGTCTGCTGCAATATGTCAAAGATACTCAGCGCACTGCGCTGCCGCATATCCGCTCCATCACTATGGAGCGGCCGCAGGATGGCATCATTATGGATGCCGCTACCCGTCGCAATCTGGAAATCACCGTCAATATGGCCGGAGGGCTGGAAAACACGCTGGCGGCAGTGCTGGACAGAACGGTGACTCCAATGGGCAGCCGTATGCTGAAACGCTGGCTGCATATGCCTGTTCGCGATATCAATACTCTGACCCGTCGCCAGCAAACCATTCAGGCGCTGCAAGAGAGATGCGGCGAACTGCAACCAGTGTTACGCCAGGTGGGTGACCTGGAGCGTATTCTGGCTCGACTGGCGCTACGCACCGCCCGCCCGCGCGACCTGGCCCGTATGCGCCATGCTTTTTCCCAACTGCCTGAGCTACAAAGCCAGCTCGCGGATGTTGATGCTGAATATGTTCAAACTCTGCGCGGCCAAATCGGAGAGTTTAGCGAGCTGCGCGACCTTCTTGAGCGCGCCATTATTGAATCGCCACCGGTACTGGTACGTGATGGCGGCGTTATCGCTCCCGGCTACCATGAAGAGCTTGATGAGTGGCGAGCGCTGGCTGATGGAGCTACGGATTATCTCGATAAACTGGAAATTCGTGAGCGTGAAAAGCTGGGGCTGGATACCCTTAAAGTTGGCTTCAATGCCGTGCATGGTTACTACATTCAGGTCAGCCGTGGTCAGAGCCATCTGGTGCCGATTCACTACGTGCGCCGCCAGACCCTGAAAAACGCCGAACGCTATATCATTCCCGAGCTAAAAGAGTACGAAGACAAGGTCCTAACCTCAAAAGGCAAAGCGCTATCTCTTGAAAAGCAGCTCTACGATCAGCTTTTCGATTTGCTGCTGCCGCATCTTGCCGAACTCCAGCAAAGCGCCAGCGCTCTGGCGGAGCTGGACGTTCTGACTAACCTGTCTGAGCGAGCGATGACGCTCAATTACGTATGTCCAACGCTCAGCGAAGCGATCGGCATTCATATTGAAGACGGGCGTCATCCGGTGGTTGAGCAGGTGCTGAGCGAGCCGTTCATCGCCAACCCATTACAATTAGCTCCTCAGCGCAGAATGTTGATTGTTACCGGCCCGAATATGGGCGGTAAAAGTACCTATATGCGCCAGGCGGCATTGATCGTCCTGATGGCCTATATCGGCAGTTTTGTTCCGGCTCGCAAGGCCACTATCGGGCCGATTGACCGGATATTCACCCGCGTAGGCGCTGCCGACGACCTGGCTTCCGGTCGCTCTACCTTTATGGTGGAAATGACTGAAACGGCAAATATTCTTCATAATGCCACAGCTAACAGCCTGGTGCTGATGGATGAAATTGGCCGCGGCACCTCCACTTATGACGGACTATCGCTGGCCTGGGCCTGTGCAGAAAATCTTGCAACCCGCATCAAAGCTCTAACCCTGTTTGCTACCCACTACTTTGAGCTGACCGCTTTACCGGAAAAACTCGAAGGCGTAGCCAATGTGCATCTGGATGCACTGGAGCATGGCGATACCATCGCATTTATGCACAGCGTGCAGGATGGAGCAGCGAGTAAAAGCTATGGGCTGGCGGTTGCTGCGCTGGCAGGAGTACCAAAGGAAGTCATTAAGCGCGCCCGCCAGAAGCTGCGTGAGCTGGAAAGTATTTCGCCAAATGCGGCCGCTACTCAGGTGGATGGCACCCAGATGTCGCTATTATCGGCACCAGAAGAGACCTCTCCAGCCCTGGAAGCTTTGGAAAATCTGGACCCTGACTCTCTGTCACCTCGACAGGCGTTGGAGTGGATTTACCGGCTTAAAAGCCTGGTGTAGCAATCCGGTTTTAGCCGCGAAAAAGCCCGCATTCTTAATAGGATGCGGGCTTTTTTATGTACTAATTTGCTGTAGCTGATAGTCGCCACTAAATGGGCAATAAAAAAGCGGTGACTGGTCACCGCTTTTTTTAGCATCAAATCAATTATTCACGAAACAACGCTTCGATACTCAAGCCCTGCCCTTGCAGGATTTCACGCAGCCGACGCAAACCTTCTACCTGAATCTGACGTACACGCTCACGGGTTAAACCGATTTCACGGCCTACATCTTCTAGCGTAGCGGCTTCATAACCCAGCAGGCCAAAACGTCGGGCCAGTACCTCACGCTGTTTGGCGTTCAGTTCGAACAGCCATTTAACGATACTTTGTTTCATATCGTCGTCCTGCGTGGTGTCTTCCGGGCCGCCATCCTTTTCATCTGCCAGGATATCCAGCAGCGCTTTTTCAGAATCACCACCCAGTGGCGTATCCACAGAGGTGATGCGCTCATTAAGGCGCAGCATGCGGCTAACGTCATCCACCGGCTTATCCAATTGTTCCGCAATCTCTTCGGCACTTGGTTCGTGGTCGAGTTTATGAGAAAGCTCGCGAGCAGTACGCAGATATACGTTCAGCTCTTTAACAATATGAATAGGCAGACGAATGGTACGCGTCTGATTCATGATGGCTCGTTCGATTGTCTGACGAATCCACCAGGTTGCGTAAGTTGAGAAACGGAACCCGCGCTCCGGGTCAAACTTCTCAACGGCGCGAATCAAACCAAGATTGCCCTCTTCGATAAGGTCCAGCAGTGCCAGACCACGATTGCTGTAACGGCGGGCGATTTTCACCACCAGGCGCAGGTTACTTTCAATCATGCGGCGACGCGAAGCCACATCTCCACGCAGAGCGCGGCGGGCAAAATAAACTTCTTCTTCGGCTGTTAACAGCGGAGAGTAACCGATCTCCCCCAGATAGAGCTGTGTGGCATCCAGCACACGCTGAGTCGCACCCTGTGACAGTAGCTCTTCCTCAGCCAAATCGTTATCACTGGGTTCCTCTTCTACTAAGGCTTTCTCATCAAAAGCCTCTGCTCCGTTCTCATCATATTCCGCGTCTTCAGTTAAATCATGAACTTTCAGCGTATTCTGACTCATAAGGTGACTCCTACCCGTGATCCCTGCGCAAACTCCCTGGATAGCTGTTCACCAAATTACAGAGACGTCGATAACCCCAGCACTTTAAACTTCACTTAGCATCTGGGGTACCTACTTTGACTGCCGCAATATTAGTGGCTGGCATATCACAAGAAACTTGCCGATTTATCGCTGCGGTAAATAACGCAGCGGGTTTACGGATTTCCCCTTGTAACGAATTTCAAAATGCAAACGTGTAGAACTGGTTCCGGTGCTACCCATGGTAGCAATTTTCTGCCCCGCCTTAACTTCCTGTTGTTCCCGAACCAGCATTGTATCGTTATGGGCGTAGGCACTCAGGTAATCATCGTTATGTTTTATGATAATAAGATTACCGTATCCGCGTAGCGCGTTCCCGGCATAGACGACCCGCCCATCGGCGGTTGCGACCACGGCCTGGCCCTTGCTACCAGCAATATCGATACCTTTATTACCGCCTTCAGAGGCAGAGAAGTTCTCGATAATGCTGCCGGACGTCGGCCAGCGCCATGTAGAGATTGGCGAGCTATCCGACGCACTGCTGGCAGACGGTACGGCTGTGCTAGCTGTTGATTTGGTGGCAACTGGAGCTGTGACAGTTGTCGCAGCGGCAGTGCTTCCAGGCAACATCTTGTTAGCACTTTGTTCACCTGAGTTTTCAGAATACTTAATTGTCGGTTGGGACGCAACAACAGTGTTGGAATTTTGTGCCGTAGTTTTAGAAACCCCTTGCGCCTGCGCATCTGCTGCGGTAATAGCGTTTTCGCCAGTAATTGGCGCACCGGAGCTATTACCTACTTTCAGCTTTTGACCGACGGTCAGGCCGTAAGGTGCCGCGACATTGTTACGCTCCGCAAGGTCACGGAAATCATTACCGGTAATCCAGGCAATGTAGAACAGGGTATCCCCATGTTTTACGGTATAGGTGCTGCCACCATCATAGCTACCCTTAGGAATATCCCCGTATTTACGGTTGTAGACTATCTTGCCGTCACGTACTTCAACCGGCTGCTCAGCAACGGGTTTAGAACGATGAGTGCGTGGTTTAGCCGTTTGAGTCTGCGTACGGGTCGGTTGAATTTGCGGCTGTTCAATCTGCGGCTGGATTTGCGGCTGCTGGATCTGCGGTTGAACCGGCTGAACCTGTGAGGGAGTGGTCTGCGGCTGAGGCGACAGCATACCACCATGCGGCGTATTGCTGCTGCCCACCGAATTAATTGGTGCCTGGTTATTGCTGGAACATCCTGCTAACCACAGGCCCATTAACGACAACGTCGCTAGTTTTCGCAATGTAAAATTAGGGCTTCCCGCGCTCATTTCTCCCCCGAATAAATAAAAAGATGAAACCAATAAGACCATTGAAACAGCCCGGACATTTCACCAACATTAAGCGGCAAACCATACGCCAGTTAATGGCTAAATAAATAGGATATATCCGGGGCTTACGCCAGTTCACCTTTAACTAAGGGAACAAAACGCACGGCTTCAATCGTATCGATAGTAATTTCGTCACCATAACGACGAATGCGCTTCAAAGACTGACGTTCCTCACCGACCGGAAGCACCAGTACGCCACCATCGGCAAGTTGCTCAATTAAAGCAACCGGAACTTCTGGCGGTGCTGCCGTAACGATAATAGCGTCAAATGGCGCGCGTGCCCGCCATCCAAGCCAGCCATCGCCATGGCGAGTTGAAACATTATGTAAATCGAGCTGCTTCAGGCGGCGGCGAGCCTGCCATTGCAGCCCTTTAATTCTTTCGACGGAACAGACGTGACGAACCAGATTGGCCAGAATAGCCGTCTGGTAACCTGAACCGGTGCCGATCTCCAGAACTCTGGACTCAGGCGTAAGCTCAAGCAGCTCGGTCATTCGGGCAACCATATAAGGCTGTGAGATAGTCTGCCCGGAGCCTATTGGCAGCGCCATATTGGCCCAGGCATTATGTTCGAAGGCTTCATCGATAAATTTATCGCGCGGCACCATGGCAATCGCCTGCAGAACACGCTCATCTTTGATGCCTTGTCCCCTAAGCAGATTGAGTAGTGTTTCTACGCGATTATTTACCATTGGTTCTCCATCCCGGCGTCCTTCAGCCACTGGCTAACAACTTGTTGCGCTTTATAAGCCGTAAGATCGACCTGCAAAGGCGTTACTGAAACATACCCTTCATCAACAGCGGCGAAATCAGTATCCGGCCCGGCGTCAGATTTATCGCCCGGAGGCCCTATCCAGTAGAGCGTATTACCGCGCGGATCCTGCTGCGGAATTACGCTCTCAGCCGGATGGCGGCTGCCGCAGCGCGTCACCCGGATACCTTTAATCTCTTCAAGCGGCAGGTCAGGAACATTCACATTTAGAATACGCCCGGTTCGCAGCGGCTCGCGGTTGAGCGCCCGCAGTAACTGGCAGGTAATAGCTGCCGCCGTATCGTAGTGCTGATGACCATTTAATGATACCGCCAGCGCCGGGTAGCCCAGATGACGTCCCTCCATCGCCGCAGCGACGGTTCCGGAATAAATAACGTCATCACCCAGATTCGGCCCGGCATTAATTCCAGCAACGACAATATCCGGACGCGGGCGCATCAGGGTATTTACCCCCAGAAATACGCAATCGGTGGGAGTTCCCATCTGCACGGCAATATCGCCATTCGGATAATCGATGGTACGCAGCGAAGATTCAAGCGTTAATGAGTTAGAGGCCCCGCTGCGATTTCTATCGGGTGCTACAACCTGCACTTCGGCAAATTCGCGCAAAGCTTTAGCCAGCGCCTGAATACCCGGCGCCATTATTCCATCATCGTTACTCAGCAATATCCGCATAGTTATCCGCTGTATTAATTAGCTCCCTGACCACGCTGGTGGCAAAACTTCCGGCGGGCAGCCAGAACTTCAGCTCTAAAGTAATATCATCCCACCAGCTCCAGCTGAGCTGCTGCGGGTATAGCATCAAAGCCCGACGCGAGGCATCAACGCGCTGCTCATCCAACAACGCCAGCAGCTCACCTTCATGGCTAAGGCAATCCTGTTCGAAAGCCAGCGCCGCCCGCTGCGGCCCCCACTCTCCGCTCCCCGGCAATGGCGCGGTGAGCATTAATTCACCGTCGTTAACTCTGGTTTGCAAAGTGGTAAGCTCATCACCGTTAGCGACGAACCAGCTGCCGCGGCCCGCTAATTGTAGCGCATCGCCATCAACAACCTGATTAAATTCCATTTTTTTCAGACGCTGGCTTACTACATGGTTAAACATGGCGCTGCGAGCCGCCGATAAAGCAAAACTGCGTTTATTACGATCGCGCAACGGCGGGCCACCCGCGGCCCAGCGGCGGGCTGCACTGATGTTGCTCCCGCCGAGCCCAAAGCGCTGAGTGCCAAAATAGTTCGGCACACCCTGATTGAGGATGGCCTGCAAGCGCGCAGTAACATCTTCTTTATCGGTCACTTCGCGCAATACCAGAGTGAAAGAGTTACCTTTCAGCGCCCCCAAACGAAGCTTACGACGGTGGCGGGCATACTCGAGAACTTCACAACCCTCGAGGTTAAAGCCAGACAGGTCGACCGGATTATTCCCCGGCAACCGCACGCAGAACCACTGTTCGGCTACCGCATGCTTATCTTTCTGCCCGGCAAAACTCACTTCGCGGGCAGACACTTTAAGAAATTTTGCCAGCGCATCGGCAACAAAACGGGTGTTGCAGCCACGCTTTAATATCCGCACCAACAGGTGCTCGCCATCACCGTCAGGGCCAAAACCCAGGTCCTCGGTAACGACAAAATCTTCAGGGCTGGCTTTGAGTATGCCCTGAGCCTTTGGGGCCTGGTGCAACCAATAAAGTTCGTGCTCCTGACTCACTTTTCTACCCTCAGCAATAAAGCAACTGCCTCGCAGGCAATCCCTTCGCCGCGTCCGGTAAAACCAAGTTTTTCGGTAGTGGTCGCCTTCACATTGACGTCATCCATATGGCATCCCAAATCTTCGGCAATAAAGACCCGCATCTGAGGAATATGAGGCGCCATCTTCGGCGCCTGGGCAATAATCGTAACGTCGACATTGCCAAGCCGATAGCCTTTAGCCTGAATCCGCGACCATGCCTCACGCAGTAAAGCGCGGCTGTCGGCACCTTTAAAAGCCGGATCGGTATCAGGAAATAATTTGCCAATATCGCCCAGCGCCGCAGCGCCCAGCAGTGCGTCAGTCAGCGCGTGCAGCGCCACATCGCCATCGGAATGCGCAAGCAGACCCCGGTCAAATGGAATTCGCACCCCACCGATAACAATCGGGCCTTCGCCGCCAAAGGCATGTACATCGAAACCGTGTCCGATTCGCATTATGAATTCTCCATGTCTGTGGTATGGCTAAGATAAAACGCCGCCAGCGCCAGGTCTTCCGGGCGCGTAACTTTTATATTATCAGCTCGGGCGCTAACCAATTCAGGACGATAGCCACAATATTCAAGCGCCGAAGCTTCATCGGTGATAGTTGCACCTTCCGCCAGCGCCCGCTGCAGGCAATCGCGCAGCAGTGGCAGAGGAAATAACTGGGGAGTCAGGGCATGCCAGAGGTTATTACGATCGACAGTACTTTCGATAACCGAGGCACCATCTGCACTACGCTTCATCGTATCGCGCACCGGTGCTGCTAAAATACCGCCCACCCGGCTGGTCGCCGTTAGCGCAATCAGATTGTCTAAATCGTCAGGATGCAGGCAAGGACGCGCAGCGTCATGCACCAGAACCCAGGCGGCGTCTCCCGCAGCCTGCAATCCGGCCAGCACCGAGTGCGCACGCTCCGCGCCGCCGGTTACCTGAATAACCCGCTCATTATGTGCCAGAGGCAAAGTGCGGAAATGGGTGTCCTGCGGATGTAGCGCCACGATGGCCTTATCTACGCGAGGATGGCGCAGCACACTGGCCACGGCGTGCTCGAGGATAGTTTTATCGCCGATAGTGAGATATTGCTTGGGACATTCCGTTTGCATACGGCTGCCAATACCGGCAGCCGGTACCACGGCAATGATGTCCCTTGAGGAAACTGCCATGTGTTAAACCCGAGTTTGATTATCGGTTATATGAGGAGGACCCGCCGGAGCGACCCGAGCCATCGGGTACCAGACGGTAAAAGGTTTCCCCCGGTTTGGTCATGCTCAGCTCATTGCGAGCGCGCTCTTCAATGGCCTCCTGGCCACCATTAAGATCGTCTATTTCGGCAAACAACTGGTCGTTACGCGCCTTCAGTTTCGCATTAGTCGCCTGCTGAGCGGCCACATCATCATTAACGCGCGTATAGTCATAAACGCCGTTTTTACCAAACCACAGCGAATACTGCAGCCAGGCCAGCAAAGCCAGTAATAGCAGCGTAAGTTTACCCATTCTGCCCCCTGAAAAACGGCATCATCATCCCACAACTTCTCGCCGGACTCTATATGGTTCCGGTCGCTCAAATTATTCTTCGCCCCGCAGGACTAAGCTTCGTGCGCCAGAATGTACCACAGAATCGGCGCGGGCGCGCTCCCGGAGAGAGGCAATATCTTCGTAAAGTCTGTAACGGTTTGACGCAGGCGCTTAACTCATCAACCAGCGTAACAGGAAACCACACATCAACATGACGGCTAGTAACGTAGCAATAACGCTATAACGCAGGCGACCACCCAGCAATGCGTGTAGCGCCACCCCGGTTAATACCGCTACCGGAAGCAGCGCCAGAAAAAAAGGCCAGGTATACATCAGGATAAACGGCGTACTGGCACCAAATAATATAAAAGGTAGCCCAAGAGAGACCAGCCACGCCACAAAGCCGATAGCTCCGCCCGACAGCGACCAACTGGTTTCATCTGTTATCCCCGAGCTTTCCGTAGTGGGAAGAACGAAAGGAGATGACTCGCGCATTTATCACCCTGGTTCTGTGTGACGAATATCCGGCCATTAAGCTGCACCGTAAAATCTGATGATATCCTGCCCGTAGATAAGGTCTAACTTCCGACAGCCGAAATTTGTTACTAATTGTTGGCAGTCGACCCGATTTGGCGCGCATAATTATCAATGCCGGTACGGCAAAAAACTCTGTTCTATCCGCGATAACTCCGGGAGGATTAGCAAATGGAATGCTCATTACGGATAGCCGAACCTAAAGATGCCGGGTTACTTAGCGCTCTGGGTTATGCCAGCTATCTCCATCATTTGGGACACCTATGGCAAAACCCTGAGGAACTGGCTGAGTATCTGGAGCAAGAGTTCTCCCACCAATCATTGCGCGCCAGCCTGTCTTCCGGCCAGTGCTGCTGGCTGATTGCCAGCGACCCGTCTCCCATCGGTTTAGTCAAAGTTATCTGGCAGTCCCCAATGCCCATTAAAGAATGCCGCTGTGCCTGCCTTGATAAGCTATATCTGGCACCGGCGGCTACCGGGCTGGGTTATGGCAGCCTGCTATTTAACGCCGCCCGGACATTAGCAAGCGAACGTGGAGAATGCTATTTGTGGCTGGAAGTATTAGAGAAGAATCCGCGGGCGCATCGGTTTTATCTACGTGCGGGGATGGATTACCTGACCGATACGGTTTGGAGTACGCCCAGTCAGCGCAGCAAGCTGCACGTTCTGGGCATGGCGTTATAATCAGGCGTGAATAACGCCGGCACTCAATAACTTATCAACGATGCTGTCGGCCAGTTGCTCTACCGGCAGCTCGCCATTGAGCCGAATTTCTGGCTGCTCCGGGGCCTCATAAACGCTGTCGATACCGGTGAAGTTTTTAATCTCTCCGGCTCTCGCCTTGCGATAAAGGCCTTTAGGGTCGCGCTGCTCACAAATCGCCAGGGGCGTATCGACGAAAATCTCCCAGAAGCGTCCGCTATCCAGGCGTTCGCGTACACGATCGCGTTCGCTACGGTAAGGAGAAATAAAAGCGGTTAGCACCACCAGCCCGCCATCAACCATAAGGCGCGCCACCTCACCTACCCGCCGAATATTTTCCTTACGATCGCTCTCGCTAAACCCCAAATCGCTACACAATCCATGGCGCACGTTATCGCCATCCAGCAGATAAGTACGCACCCCAAGCTGAAACAGGCGCTGCTCTACCGCTCCCGCCAGCGTCGATTTTCCCGAACCTGACAGGCCGGTAAACCACAGCACAATGCCCTGGTGGCCATTTTGCCGTTCGCGCTCCGGGCGCTGAATAACGTGGTCATGCCAGACCACGTTTTCGTCATGCTCCGCCATTACTTGCCTCCGCTTAAGTCACGCGCTTCCCAGTGCGGGAAGTGGCGACGAATAAGCGCATTTAGTTCCAGTTCAAAAGCACTAAATTGTCCGGCGTGTTGTGGAGAGTCGCTCAGCGGTTCACGCACCATCCCGGCACCGACCGTCACATTGCTTAGCCGGTCGATAAAAATCAGGCCGCCGGTTTCTGGCGTCTGAGCATAGGGGTCAAGTAACAGCGGCTCATCGAAGGCCAGCGTCACCAGCCCAATACCGTTAAGCGGCAGGCTGTCGGTGGCGAATTTATCCAGGTTATTGATGTTCACCTGATGTTCAATCGACTCCACACGGGCGCGGCTCTTTTTACCGGCGATTTTAATATCGTAGCTCTGACCCGGTTGCAGTGCTTCAGCTGCCATCCACACGACATCCACGGTGGCTCGCTGAACGCCCGGCAACTCATCATTGGCGGCGACCAGCAGGTCACCACGGCTGATGTCAATTTCATCACTCAGCACCAGCGTTACCGCTTCACCGGCTCCCGCACTATCCAGATCGCCATCGAACGTAACAATGCGCGCAACCTGGGACTCAACGCCAGAAGGCAGCACTTTTATCCGCTGGCCCGGCTTTACTTCACCTGCGGCAATAGTGCCCGCATAGCCACGAAAATCGAGGTTAGGACGGTTCACATACTGCACCGGAAAACGCAGCGGCTGGCTGGAGGCTGTGCGCACAACTTCTACTGTTTCCAGCATCTCCAACAACGTCGGGCCGCTGTACCACGGCATGTTTACGCTCTGGCTCGCCACATTGTCGCCCTCAAGCGCAGATAGCGGTACGAAGCGAATATCCGGCTGCCCTTCAAGCTGGCTGGCGAAGTCGAGATAGTCCTGGCGAATTTGCTCAAACCGATCGGCGTCAAAATTCACCAGATCCATTTTATTGATGGCTACAACCAGGTGGCGGATCCCCAGCAGGGTCGCAATAAAGCTGTGACGACGAGTTTGATCCAGTACGCCTTTGCGGGCATCGATCAGCAGGATCGCCAGATCGCAGGTTGACGCACCGGTAGCCATATTGCGGGTGTACTGCTCGTGTCCTGGAGTATCAGCAATAATGAATTTACGTTTTTCGGTAGAGAAGTAGCGGTAGGCCACATCGATAGTGATCCCCTGCTCACGCTCGGCCTGCAAACCGTCCACCAGCAGAGCCAGATCCAGCTTTTCACCCTGAGTACCGTGACGCTTACTATCCTGATGCAACGACGAGAGCTGATCTTCATAGATCTGGCGGGTATCGTGCAGCAGGCGGCCAATCAGCGTGCTCTTGCCATCGTCTACGCTACCGCAGGTGAGAAAGCGCAGCAGGCTCTTATGTTGCTGCGCCTGTAAATAGGCTTCTACGCCGCCCTGGTCGGCAATCTGTTGTGCAATTACATTGTTCATGGCGGCTCCTTAGAAATAACCCTGGCGTTTTTTCAGCTCCATAGAGCCGGACTGATCCCTATCGATGACGCGCCCCTGGCGCTCGCTGGTGGTGGATACCAGCATCTCTTCGATGATCTCCGGCAGAGTCTGAGCCTGAGATTCCACAGCGCCGGTAAGCGGCCAGCAGCCTAAAGTACGGAAACGCACCATACGCTGTTTAATCACCTCGCCCGGCTGCAAATCGATGCGGTTATCGTCAACCATCATCAGCATGCCGTCACGCTCCAGAACCGGACGCTCAGCGGCCAGATACAGAGGAACAATTTCGATATTTTCCAGGTAGATGTACTGCCAGATATCCAGCTCGGTCCAGTTCGACAACGGGAATACCCGGATGCTTTCGCCTTTATTTATCTGACCGTTATAGTTGTGCCATAGCTCCGGGCGCTGGTTTTTCGGATCCCAACGGTGAAAACGATCGCGGAAGGAATAGATACGCTCTTTAGCGCGTGATTTCTCTTCATCACGCCGCGCGCCGCCAAATGCGGCATCAAAACCGTATTTATTCAGCGCCTGCTTCAACCCTTCGGTTTTCATAATATCGGTATGTTTAGCGCTGCCGTGGGTAAATGGGTTGATGCCCATCGCCAGCCCTTCCGGATTCTGATGAACCAACAGCTCGAAACCATATGACTTAGCCGTATGGTCGCGAAAGCGATACATCTCCTGGAATTTCCAGCCGGTATCCACGTGCAGTAAAGGAAATGGCAGCGTCCCTGGGAAGAAGGCTTTACGCGCCAAATGCAGCATCACCGAAGAGTCTTTACCGATAGAGTAGAGCATGACCGGATTGGCAAATTCGGCCGCAACTTCGCGGATGATATGGATGCTCTCTGCCTCCAGCTGGCGCAGATGAGTTAGTCGTTTTTGGTCCATTACCGGTCCTTACGTCGGGCAGGCACCTGGCGAGTACCAGGGGCAACGAGAATAAATAAGTCCTGAAGACTATAAGGCGCGGCGGGAGGCGAGATGAAATGACGAATTGGAATGAGTAGTTCCACAAAGGAATAACGAATCTGCCGCTTTGACGCAACATCCAGACTCTTTGAGGGAAATGTCCATCCGCTAGACGAAAAAAAGCCGGAACAGAGTCCGGCTTTAGTCATTATATTGTGTAGATGAGGCAGCGCTTAGCCTTCATGCAGCCCGCACTCACGCTTAAGGCCGAAGAAACGGGTCTCTTCTTCCGCCATGCCTGGCTCCCATTTGCGTGTGGTATGGGTGTCACCCACCGACAGATATCCCTGTTCCCACAGCGGGTGATATTTCAGCCCGTGCGCCGTCAGATACTGGTACACCGTGCGGTTATCCCAATCAATGATTGGTAACACCTTAAACACCCCACGCTGAACGCCTAGCACCGGCAGTTCAGCACGGCTACCGGACTGTTCCCGCCGCAGCCCGGCAAACCAGGTATGAGCATTAAGCTCCTGCAATGCGCGGTTCATTGGCTCTACTTTGTTTATCTGGTTGTAGCGCTCAATCCCCTCAACGCCCTGCTCCCACAGTTTGCCGTAGCGCGCTTCCTGCCACGCCGGGCTTTGCTCTGCACGATAGATTTTGAGGTTAAGCTTTAGCTGTTCCTTCAATTCATCGATAAAGCGGTAAGTCTCCGGAAATAGATAACCGGTATCCGTCAGAATGACCGGAATATCCGGGCGCACCTGGCTTACCAGGTGCAGACAGACCGCCGCCTGAATACCAAAGCTCGAAGACAGGACAAACTCCCCCGGCAGGTGTTCCAGCGCCCAGGCAACCCGCTGCTCAGCGCTCAGCGCTTCCAGCTTACTGTTAACCTCTGCCAGTGAAGCTTCCCGCTCTGCGGCCGGCAACTGAGCCAGGCTTTCAAGATAGCTTAAATCCATCATTACCTCTCTTTCGCTGATTACAGCCGCAGCGGACACGTTAATTCCAGAAGTCGCGAGCCGGATCGAGAACCGGTGCGATTACGCCGGTGCGAATAGCAAAGTCGCCAAAGCCTTCATCACCTTCGCGCTCGCGCGCCCAGCGGCCAATCAGATCATCCAAAATCGTGATGATTTCATCGTCGCTGATATTTTCCCGATACATACGTGGAATGCGGGTGCCCATACGATTGCCGCCCAGGTGCAGGTTATAGCGACCCGGCGCTTTACCTACCAGACCCACTTCGGCCAACAGCGCACGACCACACCCGTTCGGGCAGCCGGTAACGCGCAGGACAATATGTTCATCACCCACCCCATGGCTGGCCATAATCGCCTCGACCCGGTCAACAAACGAAGGCAGAAAACGTTCGGCTTCGGCCATCGCCAGCGGGCAGGTGGGGAACGAAACGCAGGCCATAGAGTTTTCACGCTGCGGTTTTACCGCCGCCATCAGACCGTGGTCGCGGGCCAGCTTTTCGATTTTGGCCTTATCGCTCTGCGGCACGCCAGCCACGATCAGGTTCTGATTCGCGGTCAGGCGAAAATCACCTTTATGAATACGGGCAATCTCCAGCAGCCCGGTTTTCAGCGGGCGGCCCGGATAATCCAGAATACGGCCATTTTCAATAAACAGCGTCAGGTGCCACTTATCGTCGATACCTTTAACCCAGCCAATGCGATCGCCGCGACCGGTAAACTCGTAAGGGCGAATCGGCGCAAAAGTTACGCCAGCCCGGCGCTCGACTTCCGCTTTAAAAGTCTCAACCCCCACCCTTTCCAGAGTGTATTTAGTCTTGGCATTTTTACGATCGGTACGGTTACCCCAGTCACGCTGGGTGGTCACCACCGCCTCGGCTACCGCCAGCGTGTGCTCCAGAGGAATAAAACCGAATTCGCTGGCAGTACGGGCGTAAGTTTTCTTGTTGCCGTGATCAATGGACAAACCGCCGCCCACCAGCAGATTGAAACCTACCAATTTGCCGTTTTCCGCTACCGCCACGAAGTTCATATCGTTAGCGTGCAGATCCACGTCATTCTGCGGCGGGATCACAACGGTAGTTTTAAATTTACGCGGCAGATAAGTTGGGCCGAGGATCGGCTCCTCATCGGTTGTCGCGACCTTTTTCTGATCCAGCCAGATCTCTGCATAGGCACGAGTACGCGGCAACAGGTGCTCTGAGAGCTTTTTAGCCCACTCATAAGCCTCAAGGTGCAGCTGGGACTCCACCGGATTAGAGGTGCACAGAACGTTACGGTTAACGTCGTTGGCGGTAGCCAGCGCATCCAGCCCCACTTCATGCAGCATCTGATGAACCGGTTTGACGTTATTTTTCAGGATCCCGTGAAACTGAAAGGTCTGCCGGTTAGTCAGGCGAATGCTGCCATAAATGGTGTTGTCTGCCGCAAATTTATCAATTGCCTGCCACTGAGTAGTGGTAATTACCCCGCCCGGCAGACGGCAGCGCAGCATCATCGCATGGCGCGGTTCCAGTTTCTGCTCGGCGCGTTCGGCACGGATATCGCGGTCATCCTGCTGATACATACCGTGAAAGCGAATCAGCAGAAAGTTGTCGCCGTTAAAACCGCCGGTCAGGCCGTCATTCAGATCTTCGGCGATGGTTCCGCGCAGAAAATTGCTTTCGCTTTTCATGCGCTCGGCATCGGCCAGCTTACCTTCGACCACCAGAGGGCCGGGATGTTTTTCGCTCATTAATAGACGTCTCGCTGATATCGGCGCTCAACGCGCAGCTCACTTAAATATTCGTCAGCCGACTCGATGTCCATAGCACCGTGTTCGGCAATCACTTCCAGTAACGTTTGTTCCACGTCTTTCGCCATACGGCTGGCATCGCCGCAGACATAAATATGAGCGCCATCATTAATCCAGCGCCAAAGCTCAGCACCCTGCTCGCGGATCTTATCCTGTACATAGACTTTCTGTGCGCCGTCGCGCGACCAGGCAAGATCGATACGGCTTAATACGCCGTCTTTTACATAGCGTTGCCACTCCACCTGATAGAGGAAATCCTCGGTGAAATGCGGGTTGCCAAACAACAGCCAGTTTTTGCCGGAAGCCCCCTGCGCCGCGCGGTGCTGTATAAAAGCGCGGAACGGTGCGATACCGGTGCCCGGGCCAATCATAATTACCGGGGTATCGGTATTTTCCGGCAGGCGGAAATTATCGTTATGTTCAATGAAGACTTTGACCTCGTCATCTTCTCCTAACCTATCGGCCAGGAAACCAGATGCACCGCCGGTGCGGGCGCGCCCTTCAATGTCATAGCGCACCACGCCCAGAGTAATATGTACCTCGTTTTCCACTTCCTCCTGGGAAGAAGCGATAGAGTACAGGCGCGGGGTCAGCGGACGCAGTAAATCGACGAATGCCTGCGCATCGACCTGAGCCGGTGAGAAACGCACCATATCGACAATTGGTGTAGTCTCAGCATAATTTTGCAGCCAGGCTCGGTCGCCAATATGCGATAGCAGCTCTTCATTGCGACTCAGAGCCGCGTAGCCTTCAATAATCGCGGCGGTATTAATCGTCAGCTCCAGACGTTCGGTCAGCGCTTCGCTTAATGACAGCGTTTCACCACCAACGGTTACCTGGCGGTCACCTTCCAGCCACAGCAAATCTTGCAGCTCTGCTACCAAAGCCGGGTCGTTGGAGTACCACACACCCAGGGCATCGCCAGGCTGATAGCGCAGGCCGGAATCGCCAAGGTCTATTTCCAGGTGACGTACGTCTTTCAGGGAGTTACGCCCGGTAATTTTCTGGTTCACACTGAGGGTCGCACTCAGAGGCGACTCTTTTGTGTATGGGCTGGCGGTAATTTCGTTTACCGCGCCAACAAGAGTAGCCGGAGCCGCCGCGGTGCCTGCCTGCGGCGCGCGCTGTTTCAGCACTTCCACCAGGCGCTGACGCCATTCGCTGGCTGCCTGCTGGAATTCCACATCAGCATCAATTCGGTCAAGCAGACGGGTTGCACCCAGCTCAGCAAGCCGGTTGTCGAAGTCTTTACCGGCCTGGCAGAAATGTTCATAAGAACTGTCGCCCAGCCCCAGAACCGCAAATTCAGTCTCAGAAAATTTGGGTGCTTTTTTCGAGAACAGATATTTGTGCAGTGCCACTGCCTCTTCCGGCGGCTCACCCTCGCCCTGGGTTGAGGCGATGACCACCAGTAATTTCTCCTGGCCTATCTGCTTAAATTTATAGTCCCCGGCATTAACCAGGTTGACTTCCAGCTTCTGCGCCAGGAGATCGTCACGCAGCGCTTCAGCTACCCGACGCGCGTTACCGGTCTGGGAGGCGCTGATAAGAGTAATTGCAGGAGCGCTGACCGCTTGCGGTGCCGCTGCCGGGCTTTGAGCCGCTGGCTGGCCGCCAATCTGTCCCCAGAAATAGCCGGATAACCAGGCAAGCTGGGTTGGTGAAAATGATTGTGTTACTTCCTGCAAACGCGCCAGTTGTTCGGCCGTGAGCGGCAGTTGTAAGGAAGGGGGAGCCTGATTAGTCATGCGTTGTGCTTTTCCCGTCGTAACGCGCAAGCGGTCTGAATGATTGAGGAGTCAAGATTAGCCGTGTGGTTACTTACTATTAAAGACGGGATGGTAATAACAAATAACAAAACGCGCTAACCGGTTTTCTCGTTCAGGCATAACGATTTTATTTATACATTAACTCAATGATTTTAAATAGTTATTGCGATGTAAGCGCACATATTAAGATAGCAACACATTATGAAGCGTATTAACAGGTGCCAAAAAAAGCCATTTCAGCTACTATGCGGCGGTTTTTTGACACACTGAGAATGCCACATGACTACCACGCTGTTTAAAGATTTCACCTTCGAAGCCGCCCACCGTTTGCCACACGTTCCGGAAGGCCACAAATGCGGGCGTTTGCACGGCCATTCATTTATGGTGCGTCTGGAAGTGACCGGCGAGGTGGATCCACATAGCGGATGGGTTATCGATTTTGCCGATCTCAAAGCTGCCTTTAAACCAACCTGGGAACGTCTGGATCACCACTATCTGAATGACATTCCAGGCCTGGAAAATCCAACCAGCGAAGTGCTGGCCCAATGGATCTGGCAGCAGCTTAAGCCACAGCTGGCGATTTTAAGCGCCGTTATCGTGAAAGAGACCTGCAGCGCAGGCTGCGTGTATCGCGGCGAGTAGATAGTGATTGAGGCATGGCAAGCCAGACCGTCGTGCCTTCAGAAGTAACAATCACCTCTTAGCAGGTGCTTAACGCGAATAACAAAAAGGGCAGCCCGCAGGCTGCCCTTTTTGTTTTATCGGTCTGGATTAGGCGATATTCAGGTACTTATGAGTCTGCATCGATAGCCGCCAGTTACGGGCGATACAGGTCTCAATACACAGACGGGTGGCGTCTTCTTTCTGGCTAATTGGCTGGAGCGCAATAACCCGGTTTTTATCGTCGCTCAGAGATTCCAGCAGCTCATCCAGCGCTTCAATGTCCCTCACCCGGCCTACTGGATGCTTGATTTCATCCGCGCGGGTCAGCGCCTGGGAAAGCACATCCATACCCCCGCGCATACCAACTTTTGGCGATACCGTTACCCAAGTATTCGTTGAGCAGCGCACCTCGTGAGTACCACTGGTTTCAATCTGGCAGCTAAAGCCACGGCTTTCCAGCATCGAGGTCAGCGGCATCAGATCATGGATGCACGGCTCCCCGCCGGTGATTACCACGTGACGAGCGGTATAGCCCTGACGATCGATAACCGCCAGAAGCTCTTCAGCGCTGGCCGGGCCCCACTTATCGCTCTCGCGCGTTTTCGCTATCACTGAATAGAGTGATACTTCCCGATCGGCGAGCTTATCCCAGGTGTGTTTGGTGTCACACCAGGCGCAGCCCACCGGGCAGCCCTGCAGGCGAATGAATATCGCCGGAACACCGGTAAAGAAACCCTCACCCTGGAGAGTCTGGAACATCTCATTGATCGGATACTGCATAATCTACTCTGTTAACGGTCTAAACCGTAAGTATCGCAGATTATGCCTGGAAGATCACCGAGGGTATGGGCGGGAAGCCCTAATGAAAGCTCAATTAGAATAATAAACCAGAATCTTTACCAGGCGTGGACTCCAACGATTTAGCTATCGGTTTTTACTTCCTCACCAAATCGCAGATGTAAAAAAACCCGCCGAAGCGGGTTTTTATAAGAGCTAAAAGTCAGGATTAAGCCTGGCCTTTGATCTCTTTACGACCGTTGTAAGGAGCCTGGGAACCCAGAGCTTCTTCGATACGGATCAGCTGGTTGTATTTAGCAACGCGGTCAGAACGGCTCATAGAACCAGTTTTGATCTGGCCTGCTGCGGTACCAACAGCCAGGTCGGCGATGGTAGCATCTTCGGTTTCACCGGAACGGTGAGAGATAACAGCAGTGTAACCAGCGTCTTTAGCCATCTTGATTGCAGCCAGAGTTTCGGTCAGAGAACCGATCTGGTTGAATTTGATCAGGATGGAGTTAACGATACCTTTTTCGATACCTTCTTTCAGGATTTTGGTGTTGGTTACGAACAGATCGTCACCAACCAGCTGGATTTTGTCGCCCAGTACTTTGGTCTGGTATGCGAAACCAGTCCAGTCAGACTCGTCCAGACCGTCTTCGATAGATACGATTGGGTACTGTTTGGTCAGGTCTTCCAGGAAGTGGGTGAATTCTTCAGCGGTGAATGCTTTGTTGCCTTCGCCAGCCAGAACGTATTTACCGTCTTTGTAGAATTCAGATGCTGCGCAGTCCATCGCCAGGGTGATGTCTTTGCCCAGTTCATAACCAGCGGCTTTAACAGCTTCAGCGATAACAGCCAGAGCTTCAGCGTTGGAACCCAGGTTAGGTGCATAACCACCTTCGTCACCAACTGCAGTGTTCATGCCTTTAGCTTTCAGCACTTTAGCCAGGTGATGGAATACTTCTGAACCCATGCGGATTGCTTCTTTAACGCTAGAAGCGCCAACCGGCTGGATCATGAATTCCTGGATATCAACGTTGTTATCAGCGTGCTCACCACCGTTGATGATGTTCATCATTGGTACAGGCATGGAGTATTTGCCTGGGGTGCCGTTCAGTTCAGCAATGTGAGCGTACAGCGGCATACCTTTGGAAGCAGCGGCAGCTTTAGCAGCAGCCAGAGATACGGCCAAGATTGCGTTAGCACCGAATTTGGATTTGTTTTCAGTACCGTCCAGGTCGATCATGATTTTGTCGAGGCCAGCCTGATCTTTCGCATCTTTACCCATAACTGCCTGAGCGATAGGGCCGTTAACCGCTGCAACAGCTTTGGTTACGCCTTTACCCAGGAAGCGGGATTTGTCGCCATCGCGCAGTTCCAGAGCTTCACGGGAACCGGTAGAAGCACCTGACGGCGCAGCAGCCAGACCTACGAAACCGCCTTCCAGGTGAACTTCGGCTTCAACAGTCGGGTTACCACGAGAGTCGATGATTTCACGACCGATGACTTTAACGATTTTGGACATTAGGTTTTCCTCAGTACAAGTTAAACTAAAATTCCGAGCTAACGATTCGCCGCTTGCCACCCAGCCTTATGATATTGAAGGCATTATTGAGCAACAGCCGCGACGAATCGCCTTATAAACCGATTACTTCGCCTGATTTTTCTGGTAGTCCGCAGCGGCTTTTACAAAGCCAGAGAACAGCGGATGACCATCACGCGGAGTGGAGGTGAACTCCGGGTGGAACTGGCTGGCGACAAACCAAGGATGGTTTGGATTCTCAATAATCTCAACCAGCTGATCGTCACCGGAACGACCCGCTACGCGCAGGCCCGCTGCTTCGATCTGTTTCAGCAGCATGTTGTTCACTTCGTAACGATGGCGATGACGTTCCACGATGGTAGAGGCACCGTACATCTTGCGTACCAGGCTGTCGTCAGAGAGCTGGCACTGCTGTGCGCCAAGGCGCATGGTGCCGCCCAGATCGCTCTTCTCGGTACGCACTTCCAGGTTGCCGTTCTCATCACGCCACTCGGTAATCAGCGCCACAACCGGGTACTTACAGTCTGGCACAAATTCGGTGGAGTTGGCGTCGGTCATACCCACCACGTTACGCGCATATTCAATCAGCGCCACCTGCATCCCAAGGCAAATGCCCAGGTACGGGATGTTGTTTTCACGCGCATAGCGCGCAGTGGCAATTTTACCTTCGATGCCACGAGGGCCGAAGCCACCCGGAACCAGAATCGCATCCAGCCCTTTCAACATCTCAACGCCGCGAGTCTCAACGTCCTGAGAGTCAATCAGCTTGATGTTGACGGTCTGGCGGTTTTTCAGCCCCGCATGTTTCAGCGCTTCAATAACTGACTTGTACGCATCCGGCAGCTCAATGTATTTACCCACCATACCGATGGTCACTTCACCCGATGGATTAGCCTGTTCGTACAGAACCTGCTCCCATTCGTTCAGATTAGCTTCCGGACAGTTCAAGCTGAATCGTTTACAAATATAATCATCAAGCCCCTGAGATTTCAACAGGCCTGGAATTTTATAGATGGAATCGACGTCTTTCAGAGAGATAACCGCCTTCTCGGGAACGTTACAGAACAGCGCGATTTTAGCGCGTTCGTTCGCCGGAACGATGCGGTCAGAACGGCAGATCAGCACGTCTGGCTGAATACCGATAGACAGCAGCTCTTTAACAGAGTGCTGAGTTGGTTTGGTTTTCACTTCACCGGCAGCGGCCAGGTAAGGCACCAGAGTCAGGTGCATATACATGGTGTGCTCACGGCCAACCTCTACCGCCATCTGACGGATAGCTTCCAGGAATGGCAGCGATTCGATATCACCCACGGTACCGCCCACTTCGACCAGAACCACATCGTGGCCTTCGCCACCTTCGATGATGCGCTCTTTGATGGCATTAGTGATGTGCGGGATAACCTGAACGGTCGCACCCAGATAGTCGCCGCGACGCTCTTTGCGCAGGACATCAGAGTAGATACGGCCGGTAGTGAAGTTATTGCGGCGGCTCATCTTAGTACGGATGAAACGCTCGTAGTGACCCAGGTCCAGGTCAGTTTCCGCGCCGTCTTCGGTAACGAACACTTCCCCGTGCTGAATCGGGCTCATGGTACCCGGATCGACGTTAATATACGGATCCAGTTTCATGATAGTTACGTTGAGGCCACGGGCTTCTAGAATGGCTGCGAGGGAGGCTGCGGCAATGCCTTTACCCAGAGAGGATACGACCCCGCCGGTCACAAAAATATAGTTCGTTGTCATGCTGAACCTGAGAAGTTAGGTGTAAGACGATGGAATAACCAGGACGGGAAAGTAGTATACCCGAATCCCCCGAGGGCCACAAACTTTCATTCTTCACGTCCCGGCGTGCGCACTCCACGCCGCAGACGAAAGAAAATAGTCTTTAAGTGAAAAAAGTTTTTGACGTAAATCAACTAGTTGCCAAATAAAAATGGCAGGCGAATCCCATTGCGAGGAAATTTTCTTTAAATATCATATTCCTGACGCTTAACCTGCTGCCAGGCCGCTTCCATTTGTTCCAGAGATGCTTCCCCCGGTGCAAAGCCCTGTTCGCTCAGAATAGCTTCAACCTGACGAAAACGCCGTTCAAATTTCAGGTTGGCTTTAGCCAGCGCCATCTCGGCATTAGTGCCAAGGTGACGGGCCAGATTAACGCTGGCAAACAGTAAATCGCCCACCTCTTCTTCCAGCCGCTCCTTTGAGACTACCGCCTGGTGCGCCTCTTCCATGACCTCATCAAGTTCTTCGTGAACTTTATCCAGCACCGGACCAAGCGTATTCCAGTCAAAACCGACGGCCGAGCAGCGTTTTTGAATTTTGTGAGCGCGCATCAAGGCTGGCATACCCAATGGAATATCATCCAGAGCCGAATGCTGATCCTTGCTTTTACGCTCCTCGCTCTTGCGGGCTTCCCAGCTGGCCAGATGCGCCCCTTCATTTTGATGTTGCTCCATATTGCTGAATACATGGGGATGGCGGCGCTCCAGTTTATCGGCAATCGCAGCGCATACCTTATCGAAATCAAACCGCCCTTCTTCTTCGGCCATCTGCGCATAGAACACGACCTGAAACAGCAAGTCGCCCAGTTCGCCGCGTAAATCGTCAAAATCTTCACGGGCAATAGCATCCAGCACCTCATAGGTTTCTTCCAGGGTGTAGGGCGCTATGGTGGCGAAGGTTTGCTTTTTATCCCACGGGCAGCCGTTTTCGGGATGGCGCAACTGTTTCATTATCGCCAACAGACGATCGATCTGACGCATGGTTATTCCTTTGATTCATTGTGTAAAAAACAGCGGGCACCCTGGGGTGCCCGATGATAAATAGGGTAGCCAAAATTTCAGGCCACCGGAGGTAAACCCCGGTGCCCCGTTTTAGCCACCGCGCAGCCGGTGCGCATCGATAATGTCCGGAACCTGGTTTAACTTGCCTAACACCCGGCCCAGCACCTGCAGGTTGTAGATTTCGATATTCATATCGATAGTAGCCAGCTGCTGTTTGGTATCGCTGCGGCTGGTAACTCCCAGCACATTCACCTTTTCGTTAGCCAGAATGGTGGTAATGTCGCGCAGCAGGCCGCTCCGATCGTTGGCGGTGACTCTCACCACCAACGAATAACCCGCTGAATAACTCTCCCCCCATACCGCATCAACAATACGCTCTGGCGCATGAGACTGAAGTTCAGCCAACTGATCGCAATCGGCACGGTGAATCGAGATCCCCCGTCCCTGAGTGATAAAACCGATAATTTCATCACCAGGAATCGGCTGACAGCAGCGCGCGATGTGGTGCATCAGATTGCCAACCCCTTCAACCACCACCCGCCCATTACCACGGGCTTTTGGCGGCTGTGGCGCATAGCTCTTCTGTTGCAACTGGCGTAAAGCCGCAGCATCCTGCTCGGCTGCGGTTGGCTTATTAAACTTCGACTGCAGGAAATTCACCATCTGATTAAGGCGAATATCGCCGCCACCGATGGCTGCCAGCAGTTCATCCAGCTCGTTGAAGTTGTAGCGTGGCACCAGATATTTCTCGGCCTCTTTAAGGCTGATACCTAGTTGCGACAGCTCATCATCAAGGATCTGACGCCCGGCCACGATATTTTTATCGCGATCCTGTTTGCGGAACCAGGCATGGATCTTTGCCCGCGCCCGGCTGGTTGATACATAGCCAAGATTCGGGTTCAGCCAGTCGCGGCTCGGGTTTGGCTGCTTCTGGGTGATAATTTCAATCTGATCGCCCATCTGCAGCTGATAGGTAAACGGTACGATACGACCGCCGATTTTGACCCCAATACAGCGGTGGCCGACATCGCTGTGAATATGGTAGGCAAAGTCCAGCGGCGTTGAGCCGGTGGGTAAATCCACCACATCGCCTTTTGGCGTAAAGACGTATACCCGGTCGTCAAACACCTGACTGCGCACTTCCTCCAGCATTTCGCCAGAGTCTGACATCTCTTCCTGCCAGGCGATGAGTTTCCGCAGCCATGCGATGCGATCTTCGTAACCCGATCGTCCGCCAGCCGCAGGAGAGGCCGCACCGCCCTCTTTATATTTCCAGTGCGCAGCAACCCCAAGCTCGGCGTCTTCGTGCATCTGGCGAGTACGAATTTGGATCTCAACGGTTTTACCACCAGGCCCCAGCACAACGGTATGAATAGACTGATAACCATTGGGCTTAGGGTTCGCTACGTAATCATCAAACTCATCCGGCATATGGCGATAGTGAGTATGCACGATGCCCAGCGACGCATAGCAGTCTTGCAGACGCTCCGCCACGATACGCACCGCACGCACGTCGAACAGTTCATCGAAGGCCAGATGCTTTTTCTGCATTTTGCGCCAGATGCTGTAGATATGCTTCGGCCGCCCGTAAACCTCGGCCTTAACGCCCTCTTCTTTGATGGCTTTACGCAGCTGGCCGACAAATTCATCAATATAGTGTTCGCGATCGATTCGCCGCTCATGAAGCAGTTTGGCAATGCGCTTGTACTCTTCGGGGTGCAAATAACGGAAGCAGTAATCCTCCAGCTCCCATTTGAGCTGACCGATACCCAGGCGGTTGGCAAGCGGGGCATAGATGTTAGTACACTCTTTAGCCGCCAGAACTCGTTCATCTTCTGGCGCATCTTTTACTTCGCGCAGATGAGCAATACGTTCGGCAATCTTGATAACCACGCAGCGGAAATCATCCACCATGGCCAGCAGCATCCGCCGCACATTATCGACCTGGTCGACCGAAGCCGAGTCATTATGGGCGGCCTTAAGGTGGCGGATAGCATCCATATCGCGAACGCCGTGGATAAGCGTAACTATTGGCTTACCGACGCTTTCAGTCAGCACGTCTTCAGTGACAATGCCGGCATCGGCCAAAGGAAATAGCAGCGCGGCGCGCAGGGTATCGTTGTCCATGCTCAGCATCGACAAGATTTCGACCATTTCCACACCACGCCACAGCAGCAGCGAAGCCAGAGCAGAGTCCTCAAGCTTATCGGTCTGCTGTTTACAATACGCCCAGGTTTCGGCTAAGCGCTCACACGACTGCTGGTTAACAATCCCAAGGCTTGCTATCCATTTTTCCAGATCAAATTCACCAGCTGTGTTGAGATGTGCACTTCTTACCGCAACCATATCCTCTCCTTAACGGCAAACCCCGGTCTTCCCTGAGAGGTTGCCCCAAAAAACATGCTAACGTCGTTCAAATAACGCCATCGACTCCAGATGCCCGGTATGTGGGAACATGTCGAGCATCAGTAAACGAGAAAGTTGGTATCCGGCATCGAGCAGCGTTTCGCTGTCTCGTTGCAGGGTGCTAGGGTTACATGAAACATACACCACCTTGTTAGGCGCTAGTTTAACAATATGTCCCATCACTCCAGCCGCACCGGCACGAGCCGGGTCGAGTAATACTTTATCAAATCCCTGGCGAGCCCAGGACTGAAGGGTGACATCATCCTCCAGATTTTCGTGAAAAAAAGTAACATTATTCAGCGCGTTAATTTGCGCGTTACGATTCCCCTGCGCCACCAGCGACGGCACCCCCTCCACGCCAACCACGCTGTGCGCTCTGCGCGCCAGCGGTAATGTGAAGTTGCCCATACCACAGAACAGATCCAGAACCCGCTCATTCATGCCAGGAGCCAGCCAATCGATAGCAACAGCGACCATTTGCTGGTTCACCACATCATTAACCTGAATGAAGTCACGCGGACTGAACTCTAAGCTTAGTCCGCCTGAATGGTAATAAAGCGGCCCACCGGTAATCTGTTCAAGGGTATCGCTCTGGGGTGCAAAAAAAAGCGCGACCTGGTGAGAATGCGAAAATCGTTCCAGTTTTTGCCTGTCGTCTGCGGATAATGGTGCCAGGTGCCGCAAAACCACGCCCGGTACGTTATCTCCCGCCACCAACTCCACATGTCCAAGACTGCACGAATCTTTCAGTTCTTCCAGGCAGGCGCGTAGAGGCTCGAGCAATGCCTCGAGTTGGGGCACCAAAACCGGGCATTGGTGCACATCCACCAGCGATTTTGAGGCCGCCTGGCGAAATCCCATAGTCAGATGGGCGCGTTTTGCATCATAAAGAAGCCCCAAACGGGTGCGACGACGGTAGCCATACTCGGGGCCGGATAAAATCCCGTCCACCGGACGGTCAAACTGGCGGGACAGAGCCCGCGCTTTGCTATTGCGCTGCAACTCCGGGCTGGCGTGCTGTAACTGACAGCCGCCGCAAACCCCGTAATGAGGGCAACGCGGCGTTACGCGTTCCGGGCTGTCGTTATGACGACGCGTTACTTTTGCTGTCGCGTAACTGCGCTTGTCTTCGGTTATCTGTACCGAAACCTCCTCACCGGGGAGCGCTCCGGGCACAAATAGCGCCTTGCCTTTATGGCGCGCGACGCCCTGACCGAATGTATCGAGGTCATTTATTGTAACGGTTATGATCTCACGCGTCGTCACGCGCCGTTTTGCAGAGTAGAATTGCGCCATTATTAGAAGTCGAGTTCGCTTAATTTAACTTATCAGATTGTCCCATATCGGAACCTCATGACCAACTACAGCCTGCGGGCACGTATGATGATTTTGATTCTGGCGCCCACGGTATTAATTGGGTTGCTGCTCAGCATCTTTTTCGTCGTGCACCGCTATACCGACTTACAGCGTCAGCTAGAAGACGCTGGCGCAAGTATCATCGAACCGGTGGCACTGGCCTCCGAATATGGCCTTAGCTTTCAAAACCGCGAGGCCGTAGGCCAGCTGGTTAGCCTGTTGCACCGCCGCCATTCCGAGACCGTGCGGGCCATATCTATCTATGATAACCAGAACCAACTGTTCGTCACCTCTAATTCCAGCCTCGATCCGCATATTTTACAGCTGTTGCCGGGCCGTGAGCTGGGTAAAGGCGTCACTATAGCCCGCGATGGCGATATGCTGATTATGCGTACTCCCATCGTATCCAGCGCCTATTCCGCCGATGAATCTCCGGCCACCATGTCCAAACCGATGGAGAATCGTCTGGGGTATGTGGCGCTGGATCTTGACCTGAGATCGGTGCGCTTACAGCAGTACAAAGAGATATTCACCGCCACGACAATGCTATTGCTCTGTATGGGGTTTGCTCTGGTCTTCGCCTGGCGCCTGATGCGGGACGTTACGATACCCATCCGCAATATGGTCAATACCGTTGACCGTATTCGTCGCGGCCAGCTCGACAGCCGGGTTGAAGGTTTTATGCTGGGCGAGCTCGATATGCTGAAAAACGGCATCAACTCAATGGCGATGTCGCTCACGGCTTATCATGAAGAAATGCAGCATAACGTGGATCAGGCAACGTCTGATTTACGCGAAACGCTTGAGCAGATGGAGATCCAGAACGTTGAGCTGGATTTAGCGAAGAAACGCGCTCAGGAGGCGGCACGCATCAAATCCGAGTTTCTGGCTAATATGTCCCACGAGCTACGAACTCCGCTGAATGGGGTCATCGGCTTTACCCGCCTGACGCTAAAATCCGATCTCTCACCTACCCAGCGTGACCATCTGCATACTATCGAGCGTTCGGCGAATAATCTGCTGGCCATTATTAACGATGTTCTGGACTTCTCGAAGCTTGAGGCCGGGAAGCTCATTCTGGAAAGTATACCTTTCCTGCTGCGCAATACCTTAGATGAAACCGTGATGCTGCTGGCTCACGCCGCTCATGAGAAAGGTCTTGAGCTAACGCTTAATATCCGCCACGACGTGCCGGATAACGTGATTGGCGACCCTCTGCGCTTACAGCAGATAATCATCAACCTGGCCGGTAACGCGATTAAATTTACCGAAAGCGGCAATATCGACATTTTGGTCGAGAAACGCTCGCTCGGTAATAACAAAGTGCAAATTGAAGTACAGATCCACGATACCGGCATTGGTATTCCGGAGAACGACCAGTCCCGGTTGTTCCAGGCATTCCGCCAGGCAGATGCCAGCATCTCACGCCGCCACGGGGGCACTGGGCTGGGGCTGGTTATCACTCAGCGCCTGATAAACGAAATGGGCGGCGATATTTCGTTCCACAGCCAGCTCAATCGCGGATCGACTTTCTGGTTCCATATCAATCTGGAACTTAACCCGAATGCGGTATTGGATGGCCACGCGCTGGATGTATTGGTCGGAAAACGTCTGGGCTACATCGAGCCTAACGCCGCCGCCGCGCGCAGTACGCTTGATATGCTGGACGGCAGCCCACTGACTGTTATCCACAGTCCAACTTATGCCGCGCTCCCTAAAGAGGAATATGACTTCCTGCTGGTGGGTGTACCGGTCACCTTCGATGCCGCTATTCCAACTCAGCAGTTAGCGAAAGCGGCGGAGCTGACCTCCTGCCTGGTGTTGGCTCTGCCGTGCACCATGCAAATTGAAGCTGAATCGCTAAAAGAGCATGGGGCCAGCGCCTGCCTCGCCAAGCCGGTCACCTGTACCCGTCTTTTACCGCTACTGCTTAAACACTGCCGCGCCACGCCTGCGCAAATAGCCGCAGCGCCGGACAATGACAAACTGCCAATTACCGTCATGGCCGTGGATGATAACCCGGCTAACCTGAAGCTTATTGGCGCTCTGCTGGAGGATTTGGTCACGGGCGTTATCCTGTGCGACAGCGGTCATCAGGCAATTGAAGAGGC